>JAEMQF010000165.1 GCA_022758925.1 Burkholderiales bacterium
AGCGTGAGTCGTCGATCTGGCCGCGTTGCAGCGCGGCGCGTACTTCGCAGCCCGGCTCGTGCAGGTGGGTGCAGTTGTAGAACCTGCAGCCCGCAGTGTGCGTGCGCAGATCGGGCATGAGCGAGGCCAGTTGCTGGGCATCGATATGGCGCATGCCGAATTCCTGAAAACCCGGCGAGTCGATCAGGGCGCTGCGGCGCTGCGGCGTGAGCCAGTACCAGTGCGTGGCCGTCGTCGTGTGGCGCCCTGAATTCAGCGCTGACGAGATCTCTCCGACCTGCGCCTTCGCGTGCGGCGCCAGCAGATTGATGAGCGTGCTCTTGCCCGCGCCGCTGGGGCCGATCGCGAGGCTGGCTTTGTCGGCGAGCAAGGGCTCAAGCCGCGCCCGCGCTTCGATCGGGCTCGCCTTCAGCGCCAGCTCGATGACCTCGACGCCCATCGCCGCATAGGGCGCGAGCCGCACCCGCGCCGTGGCAATGCTGGCCAGATCGGTCTTGTTGAGCAAGATGAGCGCGGGGATTGCCGCGTCTTGCGCAGCAATCAGGGCGCGCGCCAGTTGCGACTCGCTGAACACCGGCTCGGCAGCGACGAGCACCAGCAGTTGATCGATGTTCGCCGCGAACGACTTCGTCTTCCACTCGTCCTGGCGCGTCAACACATTGCGGCGCGGTTCGAGATGCTCTATCACACCGCTGTCGCCACTCGCTTGCCAACGGACCCGGTCGCCGACGACGACATCGCTCTTCTTGCCACGCGTATGGCAGATCAGGCGCGTGCCTTCGGGGTTTTCGACGACGCAGTGCCGGCCGTGCGTGGCGACGACCAAGCCAAGATCGAGTTCCGCCGGTTTGCTCAATGCTGGCCCGAGGCCAAGGCGGCGATGCGCTGCGCCGCGGGCGGGTGCGAATAGAAGAACCGGACGTACAGTGGATCGGGCGTCAATGTCGCGCCATTGTCTTCGTGCAATTTGAGCAGAGCCTGGGCCAGATCGGTGGCGCTGGCCTGCTGGCAGGCGTAGGCGTCGGCCTGAAACTCGTGGCGGCGCGACAGGCTGGCCATCAGCGGTGAGATGAAGAACACGAAGACCGGCACGAAGAGCATGAACAGCAGCAGCGCCAGCGCATCGTTCGGCGCATGCATCGACGGCGTGACCCCGAGCCCGGTGTAGAACCAGACATGACCCGAGAGCGTTCCGAGCAGCGCAAAGCCCAGTGCGCTGAAGCCGAACAGCACGAGCATGCGCTGAATCACATGACGGTGCTTGAAGTGCCCCAACTCGTGCGCCAGCACCGCCTCGACTTCACCCACATTCAGCTTGCTCAGCAGCGTGTCGAAGAAGACGACGCGTTTGGCGGCACCGAATCCCGTGAAATAGGCATTGGCGTGGGCTGAGCGCCGGCTGCCGTCCATCACGAACAGGCCCTTCGCCGCGAAGCCGCACTTGGCCATCAAAGCCTGGACGCGCGAGCGCATCGATTCGTCGCCGAGTGGAACGAACTTGTTGAACAGCGGTGCGATCACGGTCGGGTAGAGCACCAGGAGCAACAGATTGAACGCGACCCACACGCCCCACGCCCACAACCACCATGCGTTGCCCGCAGCCGCCATCAGCCACAGGATGACGGCGGCAATCGGCAGGCCGATCAACGCGCCCAGCACAGTGCCCTTGACCATGTCCAGGGCATAGAGCCGCCACGTCATGCGATTGAAACCAAACCGTTGCTCCACCCGAAACGTGCGGTACAGATCGAACGGCAGGTCGATCAGACCGCTGATGAGGGCAAAGGCGGCGAGCAGCGCGAGTTGGTAGGCCATGTCGCCCCAGGCGGGTTGCACGGCACTGAGCAGGGCCGCGTTCAGCGCGTCCAGCCCGCCGAGCAGCGTCCACCCGAGCAGCACGCCGCCGCCGAGCGCAACTTCGAGCAAGGACAAACGGCTTTTGGCCAGGGTGTAGTCGGCGGCTTTTTGGTGCGCTTCAAGTGAAACCTGCGCGCAAAAAGCCGTGGGCACGGCACCGCGGTGCGCAGCCACATGGCGCATCTGGCGCGTCGCCAGATAGAAGCGCACGAGCAGCGAGGCGACCAGCGCCGCGGCGAACGCCAACGTCAATGCCGAGGAATGCATGCCTCACAGTGTAGGTCTTGGCCTGCACGGTGCAGCGCGCCTGCGAGAATCGGAAACGGAGGATTCCGATGAATGCAACCTCATTCCCGCATAGCGACCAGAATTTGATCTGGATCGACCTGGAGATGACCGGCCTGCTGCCCGACAGTGACCGCATCATCGAAATCGCGGTCGTGCTCACTGATGCGCAGATGACACAGCGTATCGAAGGCCCGGTGCTCGCGATTCATCAAAGCGACGCCGTGCTCGACGCCATGGATGCCTGGAACAAGGGCACCCATGGCCGCAGCGGCCTGACGGACCGAGTCAAGGCCTCGACCGTCGACGAAGCGCAGGCCGAGACGCAGGTGCTTGAATTCTTGCGTCTTCATGTTCCCAAGAACGCCTCGCCGATGTGCGGCAACAGCATCTGCCAGGATCGGCGGTTCCTGGCGCGCACGATGCCGGCGCTCGAAGCCTATTTTCACTACCGCAACCTCGACGTGAGCACGTTGAAGGAACTGGCGCGCCGCTGGAAGCCCGGGATCCTGGAGGGCTTCAAGAAGGCGCAGGCGCACACGGCACTGGCCGATATTCACGAGTCGATCGACGAGCTTGTCTACTATCGCGAGCACTTTCTGATCAAGTGAAGGCCGTCCTGGGATAGAATCGCGCCTCGGCCGCACGTCAGTGCGGCTTTTCGTTCATCGCACCGACCCTTTTTCGATTCTTCCCGCGGCCACGCCGCGCGGCCGGATCGATTTCCAGAGTGGGACTGGTTGGCGCCGATGCCGTCGCATTGACGGTTCCCTTCGCGCGGCCCTGGGCCCTGCTGCGGGTTCCATCCCTGGCGATCCACCAGTCATCCCGGAACCGGGTTGGCGAGCCTGTGCGCATGGCGTTTTGCCGGCGAAGCACGGGTGTTCCCTTGGAAAGATGAACATGAGTTTCGATCAAATGGGCCTGGAAAGCGCCCTCACGCAAGCCGTGGCACACGCGGGCTATGCCAGCGCCACGGAAGTCCAGCTGGCCGCGATTCCACCGGCGTTGGCGGGCGAGGACCTGATGGTGTCGTCCTGCACCGGCAGCGGCAAGACGGCGTCGTTCATTCTGCCGGCCTTGCAGCGCGTGCTGAAGGCGCGCGCCGAGTTCCATGCGCAACGCACTGCAAACGGCGCAGCCGCGGAATCCGTACGACGCGACACCCCGCGCCGCGCCGCGCGCATCCTCGTGCTGGTGCCGACGCGCGAGCTCGCGCTGCAGGTGTCCAAAGCGGCGGACACGTACGGCCGCATGGTGAAGAACCTGCGCCTTGCCACCATCGTCGGCGGCGTGCCGTATCCGGCGCAACTTGCGGCGCTGCGGGGCGGCCCTGACATCATCATTGCCACGCCTGGCCGCTTGCTGGACCACCTGCAAAGCGGTCGCTGCGACCTGGGCAGCGTCGAACTGCTGGTGCTCGACGAAGCCGACCGCATGCTCGACCTGGGCTTCATCGACGACATCAATACGATCGCTGCCGCCGTGCCCGCGGTGCGCCAGACGCTGATGTACAGCGCCACCTTTGCCGGCAACGTCGGCAACCTGGCGCGGCACCTGCTGCGCGATCCGAAGCGCATCGCAGTCGCCTCGCACACCACGGCGCACGTCAACATCGAGCAGCGCCTGCACTGGGCCGACAACCACAACCACAAGAATGCCTTGCTCGATCACATCCTGACGCAACGCGAGGTTGAGCAGGCGCTGGTTTTCACGAGCACACAGCGCGACGCCGATTGGCTCGCCGATCGCCTCGCCGACATGGGCCACAAAGTGGCCTCGTTGCACGGTGGCATGCCGCAGGGCCGGCGCAACCGTGTATTGCAGGGTCTGCGTTCGCGCCACCTGCGGGTTCTGGTCGCGACCGATGTGGCCGCGCGTGGCCTCGATGTTCCCGGCATCTCGCACGTCATCAACTACGGCATGCCGATGAAGGCCGAGGACTATGTGCACCGCATCGGCCGCACCGGCCGCGCCGGCCGCGATGGCCTGGCGGTAACGCTGGCCGAGCGCATGGACACCGACATGGTGCGGCGCATCCAGAGTTTCACGACGCAGCCGATTCCGGTCACGATGATCGGCGGTCTCGAGCCGAAGAACCCGCAGCCGCAGGTCAAGACCTTCCGTGCTGCCGGCCGGCCCGGCGAAGGCGCGGCAGCGCGAGCGGCGCGCCCGACGCAGCCTGGGCGTCAGTCAGTCCCACGCGGGGCTGCCTTTGCATCGCGCAAGAGCGAGGCCCTGCGGCCGCGCGACGCTGCGCGCCCGGCCCGGCCGGCGCGCAAGCCCGCGGCCGCGAGCCATCGCGCCAAGACCTTCGTCAGCCGCTGAACCCACGCCGCCCAACTCGCGGCCCGGCGCAAGGCGGGATCCGGTGCGCTCGGCACAGAGTGGATTGCGGCGTGCGCCGGGGCAGACGCTGGCTCAGCCCAGCAGTTCAACCTCGAACATCAGCGTCGCGTTCGGCGGGATCACGCTGCCAGCGCCGCGTGTGCCGTAGCCGAGCTGCGGCGGAATCACGAGGAGCCGCGTGCCGCCGACCTGCATGCCCTGCACGCCCTCGTCCCAACCCGCGATGACCATGCCCTCGCCGAGGCCGAAATCGAACGCGTCGCCTCGATCCTTGCTGCTATCGATCTTGGCGCCCTTGACGCCGTCTCTGTAGAGCCAGCCCGTGTAGTGCACACTGACTTGCTGGCCGGCTTGTGCCGCGGCGCCGTCCCCCAGCACGGTGTCTTCGTATTGCAGGCCGGAAGTGGTGGTGATCATGGGCAATCCTCGGGTCGACATGATGAGTCCAAAGGCCGCGATCATGCCATCCACTGCGCTCTCCACCTTGCCACCGCCTGCGCCAGCGTGTCCGCCAGGTTTGCCGTGGCCAGCGTCAACCCCAGTTGCGCCGCGGCGTTTCGCAGTGCCAACGTTGGGTCGCTCACATCGAGCGCGCGCGCCTCGTTGCGCTTGGACAATTTCTCGCCGTCGGCGCCTAGCCGCAATGGTGCATGCAGGTACCGGGGCGTGGCCAGACCCAGCACCTGCTGCAAATGAATCTGGCGCGGCGTGTTGTCGGCGAGATCCGCGCCGCGCACGATGTGCGTCACCCCTTGCGCTGCGTCATCGACGACGACGGCGAGTTGGTACGCCCACAAGCCATCGGCGCGGCGCAAGATGAAGTCGCCGACCTCATGCGTCACATCCTGGCGCTGTTCGCCCAGGCGCCGGTCGTACCACCGGACGTCCAGCACTTCGAGCGGCCGCCGCAAAGATGGCGCCGCAATCATCCGAATCGCGCACCCTGGAGTGGCGCGGCGGGCATCGCGGCAGGTGCCGGGATAGATGCGCTCGGCGTGGCGCGTGCGCTGCGTGCCAGCAGCGGCGCCCGCGAGTTCGATCTGGCGCCGCGTGCAGGAACAGGCGAAGGCCCAGCCGCGCGCCAGCAATGTGTCGAGTGCCGTCTGATAGGCTGGCCCACGGCTCGACTGATAGAGCGCTGGAGCGTCGGGGTGCAGGCCGCAGGCCGCAAGCTGCGAAAGAATCTTCGCTGCCGCGCCGGGCCGGCAGCGTGGTGTGTCCACGTCTTCAATCCGCACCAGCCAGGTGCCACCGTGCGCGCGTGCGTCGAGCCAGGATGCGAGTGCCGCGACCAACGAGCCTTCGTGCAAGGGCCCGGTGGGTGACGGGGCGAATCGGCCAACGTAGCCTGAGTGCCCTGACGCGAGCGAACTCACGCGCGCACCCGTGGCCGGCTTGGGGCGCTGGTCAACGCCCCAAGCCGCGATTGCGCTTCGGGTACCGGGAGCGGGTGTCGTGCGGTCACGCTTGGCTTGTGGCAGGCTGCGAGCCGGATCGTATTTGAAGCGCAGACAGCCCCGGATCGCTGTGCCCTCGCCCGTCTTGCTCTACAGTGTCTGCAGTGCACTGCGCGCACCCTGCGGAGAATTCCAGCGATGATCTTTTTGAGGAAGTCGAACGAACGGGGCTATGCCGATCATGGCTGGCTGAAGAGTTATCACAGTTTTTCGTTTGCCGACTACCACGACCCGAAGCACATGGGATTCTCCAACCTGCGCGTCATCAATGAAGACCGCATCGCCCCCGGAACGGGTTTCGGCACGCATGGCCATCGCGACATGGAGATCATCAGCTACGTGCTCAGTGGTGAACTCGCGCACCGCGACAGCATGGGCAACGGCCCGGCGGGTGCGGCACACAGCGCTGTCATCAAGCCCGGTGACGTGCAGCGCATGAGCGCGGGGCGCGGGGTGACGCACAGCGAATTCAACAACGCACCGCAGGAGACGACACACTTCCTGCAAATCTGGCTGACGCCGAACGCGATCGGCTTGACGCCGGGTTATGAGCAAAAGCACTTCCCTGCCGCCGTCAAGCGTGGCCGGCTGGCCCTGGTGGCTGCTGCCGATGCCCGCGAAGGCGCGATTCGCATCCATGCCGACGCGACTGTCTACGCGGGCCTGTTCGACGCTGCGCAAGCCGCGACCCTGCACCTCGCAGCCGACCGCTGCGCCTATGTGCATGTGGTGCGCGGCAATCTGGTCGTGAACGGCCAGGCCGCCGCCGCGGGCGACGCCGTGATGCTTCGCGATGAAGCGGCGGTGCGGCTGGAGCAAGGCGTTGGCGCCGAAGTTCTGGTGTTCGACCTGAAGGCATGATCCAGATGCAATTGCAGACCTCGAAGCTGTTGATTCTTTCCGGCAGCTCACGCGCCGGCTCCTTCAATGGCAAGCTCGCAAGTCTGGCGCGCGGCCTCGCTCTGGGCGAGGGCGCACAGGCTTCGTTGCTGGATTTGCGCGCGCTCGACTTGCCCGTCTATGACGCCGAGATCGAGGCGTCGGCGATGCCGGCCGGTGCGCTCACGTTTCGCGACGCATTGGCGCGACACGACGCCGTGATCGTGACTTGCCCCGAGTACAACGGTTTCCCGACGCCGCTGTTGATCAATGCCTTCGACTGGGTTTCGCGCGTGACGGCGGGCAATGGCCTGCCCGCGGGCCTTGCGGCACTGGCCGGCAAACCGGCAGGCGTGATGAGCGCCTCTCCTGGCCCATTCGGGGGCCTGCGCAGTCTGATGTTCGCGCGCCAGTTCCTGCACAACGTGCTGGGCATGCTCGTTGTTCCCGAACAGTTCGCGCTGAGCCAGGCGGCTCAGGCGTTCGACAGCGAGGGCCAGTTGCGCGAACCGAAGCACGTTCAGGCGGCGCAGCGCGTGGTGCGCAGCGTGCTTCGGCTGAGCACGGCGCTGCGCACGGTGTCGCCGTAGCGACGATCCGGCAGCGCGCCGGTGTTTCGAGTCGAACTTGAGAGTACCCCCAGGCCGACGCGTCGCGTCGGCCGCCCCCCGTGGGGGTTGAGGCAACTTCGGGCGGCCGTGCGTTTCCTCAAGAGTACCCCCAGGCCGACGCGTCGCGTCGGCCGCCCCCCGTGGGGGTTGAGGCAACTTCGGGCGGCCGTGCGTTTCCTCAAGAGCCGCTACAGTTCGGTGCATGCAAACCTTCTTCAAGATGATCACGGTGCTTCCCGGCTGGGACTGGGCGGCACTGCTGGTTTTCTTCAGCGGTTGGATCGGTTATGCGCACTTCGCCAAGCGCCGTGCGACCACCCGGCCTTCGGTACTGGCAAGCACGAACCGGGTGCGGCGCGAGTGGATGTTGCAGTCGACAAGGCGCGAAGCGCGCGTGATCGACGCGGTCGTGATGCAAAACCTGTCCAGCAGCCCCTCGTTTTTCGCTTCGACCACGATCCTCATCATCGGTGGCCTGCTTGCCGCATTGAGCACCACGGATCGAGCGAGCGAACTGGTGCGTGAACTGCCGTTTACGGCACAAACCTCGTTGCTCGTGTTCGACCTCAAATTGCTGCTGCTGCTGGCGATCTTCGTCTACGGCTTCTTCCGCTTCACCTGGTCGATGCGCCAATACACATTCGGCGCGATGCTCGTCGCCACCGCGCCCGAGATGGCGCAGTTCGACGCGCAGGGTGCCGCGTCCGAAATGCGGCGCAACGCCTTCGCCGACCGTGCCGGGCGCGTCATCTCACTCGCCGCGGAATCGTTCAATGACGGCCTGCGCGCCTACTACTTCGCGTTCGCCGCGATCGGCTGGTTCTCATCGCCGGTGGCGTTTGTCGTGGCCACTGCCGGTGTGATCGTCGTGCTCTATCGGCGCGAATTCCGCTCGGAGGTCTTGGCCGTCCTCAACTCTTGAGTCGATTCAAGGCTGCAGGCCGAGGAAGCGGCGCACCGGTGCCAAGCTGGCCACGGGGTCCTCTTCATGCGGTACATGGCCGAGTGCATCGAACACGACCCATTCACTGCCCGCGATATCGGCGGCGAAGCGGCGCGCGCTGTCGGGTGGGATCAAGCGGTCGCGCCCACCCCACAGGATCAGGGTCGGAGCCTTGATTTCGCGGATGCGCGCCGCGCCTGCGCCGAGGTCGAGTTGCTTCAGGCGCTGCGCCAGGGCGCGCCGATTGCCTTCGCGCAGCGTCAGCTCGAAATAGCGATCCACCAGCTCCGCGCTCACCTTCGACGGATCGCCGTAGACGTTGCGCACGCTCGATGCCACCAGCGCACGCGGCAGCGTCCACTGCGAAAGCCAGGCAGCCGCGGGGCTTCGCGCGAGCCGAAAGCCGAGCGGCACCGACTCTGGCGTGAACGGGTAGCCGGCGGCGTCGACAAGAATCAGTTGCGCGACGCGTTGCGGCGCCAACACTGCGGTGCGCCACGCCGCCTCGCCGCCCAGGGAGTTGCCGCCGACGACAAAGCGCTGCAGGCCCATGGCGTCGGCGAGGTCGATCACGAACTGCGCATAGCTCGCATCCGAATAGTCGCCGGCGATATTCGGCCCGGTCAGGCCAAAGCCCGGCAGATCGAAGCGAATCACGCGGCGCGAGCCGCGCAACGCGGCGGCCCAACCGTCCCAGGTGTGCAGGCTTGCCGAAGTGCCATGGATCAGGAGCAACGGCAACGGATCTTCGCGCGGGCCTTCGTCGCGCAGATGGATGCGCTGACCCTTCAGGACGAAGAAAGTCGATGCTGCACCGGCCCAGCGCGCTTCGAGGGCCGCTGCCGGCCGATCCGGCTGCCATGAGGCAGCGACCGCCAGCGCAGTGAGCAGCACCAGGGCTGCGAGCAATAGCGGAAGACTGCGCCTGAGCATCACGAACGTTGAGTGCTGACTTCCATGCGCGGTCGTGCTTCAGCGCGCCGGGTTTAGGAGCCTGTGGGGCGTGGGGTCGGGACCCGACCCCAAGCCCCACAGGCTCGCAGGCCTCGTGCGCCAGCCGCAGAACGCCGAACTGCGACTGCGCTCCGGGCGCGAAGACGTTGCGGGCGCTCGCACGGTCCCGACCCGCCGGCGTGGCGCAGGAGCCGCCACACGGCACGAACTGGTTGCCCATGAGCTTGCCGTTGTATTCGCCGACGGCGCCGGGGCGAAAGCCGGGGCAGGGCGCGCCGTTCGACGCCGTCCGCTCCCAAACGTCGCCGAGCATCTGCGCCGCCTCGCCGCTCGCATGAGAGAGCCAGCGCACCGACTCGCGCCGCAACCCGGGGGATCGGCCGGCGCTGCGCATACGGTGCATGCGCAGGCTTCGGCGACAAGGCGTGTTTGATGTCGGTCAGGATCAGCTCTTGAGTCGCAGTGTGCCGCCGCGACCCGGTGCTTGGCCATGGAACTGAGGTCGTCCGCCGAATGCGGCATTGGGGATGGCTCCAGCGAGTAAGGAGTTGCGTCGCCGATTCAGCTCACTGGAGTGTCCTGCTCGCAAGCGCTCCGTCCAGGCAGGTGCGTTCATCGAACACGAAACAGTACCCGTCGAAGTGGGCCGTACCATTGCATTCAAAGTACTTCAGGATACCGCCGTCGAGTTGCACCACGTTGGCAACGCCTTCGCGCTGCATCCACAGCGCCGCCTTCTCGCAGCGGATCCCACCCGTGCAGTAGCTGACGACGGTCTTGCCCTCGAGTTCTGCGTGGCGCGCCGCCAAGGCTTGTGGGAAGTCGCTGAAGGAGCGCAAACGCCAATCGAGCGCGCCAGTGAAACGCCCGCAATCGACCTCGAAGCCGTTGCGCGTATCCAGCATCACGACTTCGCGGCCGGTGTCGTCGTGGCCCGCGCTCAACCAGCGCGCCAGTGTCGACGCGTCGACGCCGGGTGCGCGCCGGCGCTGCGGCTGAATCGTCGGCTGGTTCATGCGGATGATTTCGCGCTTGACCTTGACCACCAGGCGCCGAAACGGCAGTGCCTCGGATTCGCTGAATTTGAGCTCAACATCGGCGAAACGCGGATCGCGGCGCAGCCCGTCGGTCCAGTCGCGCAACTGAGCGTGTGACCCGGCCAGCATGAGGTTGATGCCCTCGTGCGCGAGGATCACGCTGCCCAACAGTCCGAGCGCCGCTGCCTGCGCGAAGAGGCGGTCGCGCAGCAACTCGGCGTCGTTCAGGTCGACAAACCGATAAGCGCTGACATTGGCAACAGGTTTCACGCAAAGGATTGTAGGCAGCGCGCTCTGCGGCGCAGCCTCACACACTCCTAGAATGCGGATCATGGCCTTCGTCCACCTGCGCACGCACACCGAGTATTCGGTCGTCGATGGCTGCCTGCGCATCGACGATCTCGCGGCGGCTGCGGCCGCCGATGGCCAGTGTGCGCTGGCGATCACCGACCTGTCGAACCTTTACGGCGCGGTCAAGTTCTATCGCGCGGCGCGTGCCGCGGGCGTCAAGCCGATCCTGGGTGCCGACCTGTGGTTGGAGCCGCTGGGCAGCGAGCGTTTCGCGAGCCGGTTGCTGGTGCTGGTGCAAGACTCGCGTGGCTACCACAACCTGTGCGAGCTGATCTCGCGCGCCTGGCTGGGCAATGTCCAGCGCGGCCAGGCCTGCGTGAAGTGGGCTTGGTTCGATGAATTGAGTGCAGGGCTGATCGCCTTGTCGGGCGCGGAGCAGGGTGCGCTGGGGCAGGCGTTGCTCGCCGGCGATTCGGTCCGCGCCACAAGCCTTGCGCGGCGCATGGCGGCAATCTTTCCTCGGCGTTTCTACATTGAACTGCAGCGCGCCGGCCTTGCCGGCAACGACGTGCATGTTCGCGCTGGTGTGCAGCTCGCCGCAGCGCTGGGCTTGCCGGTGGTGGCCACGCACCCCGTGCAATTTGCAGAGCCCGATGATTTCGAGGCGCACGAAGCGCGGGTCTGCGTCGCCGATGGCGAAATGCTCGACAACCCCAGGCGCATCAAGCGCTTCAGCCGCGAGCAGTATTTCAAGTCGCAGGCACAGATGGAAGCGCTGTTCGCCGATGTGCCGAGCGCCGTGCGCAACAGCGTCGAGATCGCAAAGCGGTGCAGCCTGTCACTGGTATTGGGCAAGCCGAACCTTCCCGACTTTGAGACGCCGCTGGTCGATGGCAAGCGCCTGGCGATGGCCGAATACTTCCGCCAGGCTTCGCACGCGGGGCTTCAGGTGCGGCTGATGCAGCTCTACCCCGATGCGCAGTCGCGCGAGACGCAGCGCCCGCGCTATGTGCAACGGCTCGACTTCGAGATCGAGACGATCCTGAAGATGGGCTTCCCGGGCTACTTTCTGATCGTCGCCGACTTCATCAATTGGGCCCAGACCCACGGCTGCCCGGTTGGGCCGGGGCGCGGTTCAGGTGCAGGCTCGCTGGTGGCGTATGCGCTGGGAATCACCGGCCTGGACCCACTGCAGTACCACTTGCTGTTCGAGCGCTTCCTGAATCCGGACCGGGTCTCGATGCCCGACTTCGACATCGACTTCTGCCAGGCCAATCGCGACCGTGTCATCGAATACGTGAAGCAGAAGTACGGGCGCGATGCAGTCAGCCAGATTGCCACGTTCGGTACGATGGCGGCGAAAGCCGCGCTGCGCGACGTGGGCCGTGTGCTGGGCATGAGCTATGGCCAGGTGGACAGCATCGCCAAGCTCGTTCCCGCGCCTCCGGGCAAGGTGGTGACGCTGAAGCGCCCACCCGATCCGCCGGATCCGGGCGTGGTCTATGCACGCGAGGAAGCGCCGGAGATCGAACAGCGCGAGAAGATGGAAGTGGAAGTTGCGGAACTGCTGGCGCTGGCGGAGCGCCTGGAGGGCCTGGTGCGCAACGTCGGCACGCACGCCGGCGGCGTCTTGATCGCACCCGGACGCATCACCGACTTTTGCCCGCTGTACATGCAGCCCGGCAGCGACAGCGCGGTGAGCCAATACGACAAGGATGATGTCGAGGCGATCGGCCTGGTGAAGTTCGACTTTCTGGGCCTGGCCACGCTCACGATCCTGGAACTC
The DNA here is from genome assembly GCA_022758925.1 of Burkholderiales bacterium. Classification (GTDB taxonomy): domain Bacteria; phylum Pseudomonadota; class Gammaproteobacteria; order Burkholderiales; family Burkholderiaceae_C; genus JAEMQF01. Next base: position 12,450 of record JAEMQF010000165.1, read on the forward strand.
GCGAAAGAATTCATCCGCCAGCGCCATGCCGCTCGAAGCGAGTTCACGCTCGAAGCTCTGCCCCTGGATGACCCTGCCACCTATGAGCTGATGAGCGCGGGCAAGACCGTCGCCGTGTTCCAGTTGGAGAGTTCAGGCATGCAGCGCATGCTGCGCGACGCCAAGCCCAGCGTGTTTGAAGACGTGATCGCACTCGTCGCGCTGTTCCGGCCCGGGCCGATGGACTTGATCCCGTCGTATTGCGCGCGCAAGCATGGCCGCGAAGCAGTGCAGTACCCGCACCCGCTGATGGCCGATGTGTTGCAAGAGACCTACGGCATCATGGTCTACCAGGAGCAGGTGATGCAGGTGGCGCAGCTGCTGGGCGGCTATTCGCTCGGCGCCGCCGATCTGCTGCGGCGCGCGATGGGCAAGAAGAAGGCCGACGAGATGGCCTTGCAGCGCACGATCTTCGCCCAAGGCGCGGCCAAGAACGGCATCGGTGAGCTGCAGGCGAACGAAATCTTCGACCTGATGGAAAAGTTCGCCGGCTACGGCTTCAACAAGTCGCACGCCGCGGCCTACGCCTTGCTGGCCTATCAGACGGCGTGGCTCAAGGTGCACTACCCGGCCGAATTTGCCGCGGCCAACATGAGTGTCGCGCTGGACGACACCGACAAGTTGAAGATCTACCACGACGACGCAGTGGCGATGGGCCTGAGGTTCGAGCCGCCCAACGTCAACAGCTGCACGCATCGCTTCGAACCGGTGGCGGACAAGGTGGTGCGCTACGGCCTGGGTGCGATCAAGGGCACCGGGCAAAGTGCGGTCGAGGCGATCGTGCACGCACGAGAAACGGGCGGAACGTTCAAGTCGCTGTTCGACTTCTGCAACCGTGTCGACCGCACCCGGGTCAACAAACGCAGCATCGAATCGCTCATCAAGGCCGGTGCCTTCGACGCCCTCACGCTGCAGCGCGCATCGCTGTTCGCGAGTGTCGCACTGGCACTCGATTTCGCCGATACCCAGGCGGCGAACGCGAACCAGGGCGGTCTGTTCGACTTTGACGCAGGCGAGTCCGTGATGCACGGCGCCGGCTCCAGCGAACCGCAATTGATATCGGCTCCAGCCTGGTCGATCAAGGAGCAGTTGACGCATGAAAAGTCGGCTCTCGGCTTCTGCATCTCGGGCCACCTCTTTGACCAGAGTGCCGGCGAAGTGAGGGCGTTTGCGCGGCGCGCCATTGCCGACATGATCGACACCCGTGAGCCGCAGTTGCTGGCCGGCATCGTGAGCGATCTGCGCGTCGTCAATGGCCAGCGCGGGCGGGTTGCGATCTTCAAACTCGACGACAAGAGCGAGGCCATCGAAACCGTGGTGAACGAAGAACTGTTCAACGCGCATCGCGACTGGCTGAAAGACGATGAATTGATCGTCGTGCTCGGCAAAGTCTTGCCCGATCGCTTTTCCGGTGGCATGCGTCTGAACGTACAGCAGGTGTGGGATCTTGCCGCGGCGCGCTGCCGCTTCGGCAAGTACCTGCGCGTCGAAGTCAACGGCCATGTGCCCCCGGTGGCCGACGTACTGCGCGACTTTCCGGCGCGGCGGGTAACGACTGAACACGGTGAGTTGACACAGGGCATGGCGGTGCGGCTGCGCCTGAAGCGCCAGCGCGCCAGCGCTGAACTGGACTTGGGCGAGGCTGCGCGCTTTTACCCGAGCGACGCCGCACTGGAGCGCTGGCGGCTGGGGGCCGATGAGGGCCGCGCGACGATCGTCTACGACTGAAGGCGAGAGGGCATCATCGGGCCCCTGCCGGCGTGACCCGTTGCAGGCCAGCCCGGCCCCGGGCAGCACCCAGGCGAGCGACGCCTGCGGCATTTGCATGCTGACCCAAAGTGGCAAGCGCGACCTGACCGCAGGCTCGCTCACGATGGCGCGATGCTGGTAGTCAAGGCGGTCAGACGCCGCCTTTTCGAAGGATCGACGCCCAGGGTCTGACCTAACATCGCGCCGACCTGCGGCTCCCGTGACCGCGCGCTGGTTGACGATGAGCGACAACTCCGACGGAAATTCGGCGAATGACATGACGACCGGCCTGGTGCTGACCGGGGGTGGTGCGCGCGCGGCTTACCAGGTTGGCGTGCTCAAAGCGGTGGCGCAAGTTCGGCGTGAAAGTTCGGCAAGCCGCGCCAATCCCTTCCCGGTCATCACCGGCACCTCGTCCGGCGCCATCAATGCCGCAGCGCTGGCGTGCCGAGCCGATGACTTCGACGCCGGTGTGAGCGCCCTGTGCCAGGTGTGGGAAGGTTTCCATGCGGACCAGGTCTATCGCGCCGACTCGTTCGGCGTGATTCGCACTGGCGCGCGCTGGCTGACGATGATGTCGGTGGGGTGGATGATCGCGCGCTGGCGGCGCACCCAGCCGCGCTCGTTGCTGGACAACGAACCACTCGGCGATCTGCTCACGCGTCTGGTGCCGACGCAGCGGATTCGTGAAGTCATGCGCTCAGGCCATTTGCAGGCGCTTGCAGTTTCAGCATCGAGCTACGGCTCCGGCCTGCATGTCACGTTTTACGACGCGATGCACGACATTGTCCCTTGGACACGCTCGCAACGCATTGCGGTTCGAGGCGAGATCACGGTCGAGCACCTGATGGCCTCGTCCGCGATTCCGTTCGTCTTTCCAGCGGTGGCGCTGAACATCGATGGCAACACCGAATACTGCGGTGACGGCGCGATGCGTCAGGCAGCGCCGATCTCGCCCGCGGTTCATCTGGGGGCACAACGCATTCTCGTGGTGGGCGCGGCGCGAATGGTCGAACCACCCGGGGTGCGCGCGGGCAGCAATGACTACCCGAATCTGGCGCAGATCGCGGGCCACGCGCTGTCGAACATCTTCCTGGATTCGTTGGCCGTGGACGTGGAGCGCCTGCAGCGCATCAACACGACCTTGAAGCTTTTACCGGCGAGTACGTTGGCGCAAACCGCGTTGCGGCCGATTGAAGTGTTGGTGATCGCACCCAGTCAGCGTCTTGACGACATCGCAGCCAAGCACCTCGGGGACTTGCCGGCGCCGATTCGTGCCATGTTGCGCGGCGTCGGGGTCTCGGGTCGTGGGCGAGAGGCGCGCGGTGCCGCGCTCGCGAGCTACCTGCTGTTCGAGGCGCCCTATACCCGAGAACTCATGGCACTCGGCGAGGCCGACGCGTTGGCACAGCGCGGCGATATCGTGCGCTTCTTCGGGTGGTGAACTCGCCCGTCCGATCTGTGGGGTGCGGTCCGGATCGACGATTCGCGGGATCTGTTCTTGCCGGTCACAGCCTGGCGCATGCCCGAGGCCAGCCTGGGCCTTTTCGAAAACTATTCGGCCGGCGGTGCAGCTGCTGTGCCCTGGGCCGGCGCGGGAGTCAGGTAGGCGGCGCCGTTCACCGTCAAGCCTTGCGCTGACAGATGCGCGGCATAGGCCACGCCAATGCCGCGCACGCGTCGGATCAAATCGTTCCAGTCCTTGAACGCGGCCTTGTTTCGTGCGTCGATCAGGTTCGCCGCGATCGAGGTACCCAGCCCACGGATGCGTTCGATGTCGGCCAAACTTGCGTGGTTCGCATCGATCGTCGATTGCGCAAGCGCGGTCCCAAGCGCCCAGAGGCCGGCGAACAGCAGATGGTGCGCCTGCCGGAGCAGGGTGCGGATCAAGCCGATGCCGCCAGCCATCGGACGTAATCCGCGACGCCACTGGCCACGTCGGCAAACTCGTGCGTGCAGCCGGTGGCGCGCAGCCCGGTCAGATCGGCCTGCGTGAAACACTGATACCTGCCGACGAGCGCGGCTGGGAAATCGACGTACTCGAGCAGGCCATCGCCGATCAACGCGTCAAGCGGCAGGCGCGTCTGGCCGCGCAGGCCGCGCACAGCGTTGATGGTGGCGAGTGCAATGTCGTTGAACGGCTGGGCGCGACCGGTGCCGAGGTTGAAGACGCCGCTCTTGTCGGGGTGCTGCAAGAACCACAGGTTGACCGCGACGACATCGTCGACGAACACGAAGTCGCGGGCCTGTGCGCCGGCCGCGTAGCCGCCGTATTCGCCGAACAGCTTGACCTTGCCGGATTCGATGAACTGGTGGTAATGATGAAACGCGACCGAAGCCATGCGCGCCTTGTGCTGCTCGCGCGGACCGTAGACGTTGAAGTAGCGCAGGCCGACAACTTGTTGCGCGCAGCCCGGCAACATGCGCCGCACCACGTTGTCGAACAGCAGCTTCGAGTAGCCGTAGACGTTGAGCGGCTGCTCGAACTGGGGCTGCTCGCGAAACACCGCGCTGCCGCCATAGGTCGCGGCCGACGAAGCATAGATCAGCCTCGTACCCTGCGCCTGGCAGGCGTCGAGCAGGTTCTTCGAGCAACGGTAGTTGTTTTCCAACATGAACCGTCCGTTGTGCTCCATCGTGTCGGAACATGCTCCCTGGTGCAGCACGGCGTCGACCCGGCCGAACTCGCCGCGCGCGAAACGTGCGTAGAAATCATCCTTGTCGAAGTAGTCGGCGAACCGGGCTCCGAGCAGATTGCGGTACTTGGCACCGTCGGTGAGGTCGTCGACGGCGATCACGTCGTCGACGCCGGCTGCATTCAGCCCGAGCACCAGGTTTGCGCCGATCATTCCGGCGGCGCCGGTCACGACCACCTTCATCCGAACAACTCCTCGTAGCTCACGCTGGCCGTGCCGAACTTGCCGACGACGATGCCGCCGGCGCGGTTTGCCACCGCCAACGCGTCGCGCGGGCTGGCGCCACAGGCGAGCATCGCGGCCATGGCGGCGATCACGGTGTCGCCGGCGCCGGTCACGTCGAACACTTCGCGTGCTTGCGCAGGCACCTGCACGTGGCCGACGGCGTCAAACAGCGACATGCCCTCTTCGGAGCGCGTCAGCAGCAGTGCGCCCAGTTCGAGTTCTTCGCGCAGGCGCTGGGCACGTTCCAGCAATTGCGCTTCGCTGTTCCACTGACCCACCACTTGCGCGAGTTCAGCGCGGTTCGGCGTGATGACGCTGGCGCCGCGATAGCGGGTGTAGTCGCTGCCCTTGGGGTCGACGAGCACCGGTTTGCCGGCGTCGCGTGCCTGCGCAATCATCTTTGGAATATGCTCCAGCCCGCCCTTGCCGTAGTCGGAGAACAGCACGGCGTGGTGCTGACCGAGCACGCGGCCGTAGTCGGCGAGCATGGCGCTGAGCACCTCATGGTCGGGCTGGTTCTCGAAGTCCACTCGAATCAGCTGTTGGGCGCGGCCGATGACGCGCAGCTTGACGATGGTGTAGAGCTGCGGGTCATGGCCCAGCAGCGCCGTGACGCCGTGCCTTTCGAGCAGGCTGCGCAGTTTGCGCGCAGGCTCGTCTTCGCCGACCACGGTCAGCAGGGTTGCCTGCGTGCCCAGGGTCTTGACGTTCAGCGCCACGTTCGCCGCGCCGCCGAGCCGCTCTTCTTCGCGGTTCACACGCACCACGGGCACTGGGGCCTCGGGTGAAATGCGGTCGACGGCGCCGAACCAGTAGCGATCGAGCATGGCGTCGCCCACCACGAGCACCTGGGTCGCAGCCATTTGTTCCCGACTCGGCCGCAAGCCCATCATCGATCCTTCGCCGCGCCGGTGCCCTGCGCTCGACGCGGGGCCTGGGTCCTGCGCCGGATCCCGGCGTTCACCGGGATGACGTCTTCGGCCGTCTCCCTGGCGCATGGCAGGGGCCGGCGTCGGCATGTCGGGCGAAGCTGCGAGCTGATCATTGATCTTCCAATCGATGTGGCGGATAGGTATCCCAACTCAGACAGCCCGGGCACTGCCAGAAATAGTGCTGAGCTTCAAAACCGCAGGCAGCGCAGCGGTAGCGCTGCAGCGGCTTGGCCGCACGTGCCATGGCATCACGCAAGCTTGCCAGCGCTGCACCATTCAAGGGCTCAGTCTCGCTCAGCATCAGCAGATTCTGGGCTGCGGTGAGCGTGGGGTGCTCGTGCATGTGCGCGAGCAGACGATCGCGCTGGTGCGCCGGGTCGGCGTCGAGCAAGGCGATGGCGGCCAGCAGGTCGACGGATGGGGCGCGCGCATAAAGCACGCGCAAATGTTCGAGCGCGGCTGGCGCGCAGTTCATGGTCAACGCGGCCCGGGCGTAGTCGCGCGCCACCAGGCTGAACGGGCGTGGGTCGATGCTGAGCAACTTGCCCCACTCGGCCAGCGCCAGCGCCGGATCGCCTCGACTGAATGCACGCTGCCCGGCCAGCACGAGCGGGCGCGGCGCCTGAGGCGCGGCGTCACGCGCGCTGGCCACGGCGGCATCGGCCTGCGCCGTGGCCTGGCGCGCGTCTGCCTCGACGGCGAGCTCACACCAGTAGTGCGAGATACGCGATGCGAACGATGCCGCGCCCACGGTTTCCAGTTGCCGGGCGGTCGCGATTGCGGCGTGCCAATCGCGCCCGCGTTCGTGCAGCGTCATCAACGCCAGGCGTGCTTCGGTGTCGAAAGCGGTCTCGTGCAGCATGCCGTAGGCTTGTTCGGCGCGGTCGAACAGTCCCGCCTTCAGGAAATCTTGCGCGAGCGCGTATTGAGCGCGGTCGCGTTCGGCTTTCGGCAAATCGGCACGTTGCAGCAAGTGCTGGTGCAGGCGAACCGCGCGTTCATACTCGCCGCGGCGCCGGAACAGGCTGCCCAGCGCGAAATGCAGATCCGAGGTGTCAGGGTCCTGCTGCACGGCTTCGATGAAAGCGTCGATCGCCTTGTCGTACTGCTCGTTGAGCAACAGGTTCAGGCCCTTGTAGTAGGCGCGGGGCGAATCGCGCTGCTCGCGGCGCCATTGGCGCATGTCCAGGCGTGACGCGAGCCAGCCGATCGCAAAGACCAATGGCAAGCCGAGCAACAGCCACTGAACGTCAAAGTCCATCGCGAGGCGCAGGCATGGAAGCGCTGTTGGGCAGGCTGGGTTCGAGGTCCTGCGGCGCGAGAACTGACGTCCGTGCCGCGCCGCGCCGCGCGCGCGCGCGGTGGCGCCACCAGCTCGGCAACATCGCCAGCGCGCCGCAGGCGCAGCCCAGCGCCAGCGCGCCCAGGACCAGCAGCACCATCGGGCCCTGCCACTGAACGCCGAAGAAGGCGTGCAGCGTGACCTCATGCAGGTTGTTCAACGCAAACGCGAACAACGCGAAAAACGCGACGGCGCGCACCAGCCAAACCAGGATTCGCATCGGTTTGCGGTGACCGTGTACCGGCCCTAGTCCCGCGCGGCGGCGCCGGAGCTGCGCTTGTTGCCCGGCGCAGCGGGCGTGCTCTGAGCCGCGCCGGCGCCGACGCCGCGATCGTCAACACCTTCGCGCAGGGCTTTGCCGGGTTTGAAATGCGGCGCAAGCTTTTCCGGAATCACGACCTGTTCGCCCGAACGCGGGTTGCGCCCCACGCGCGGCGGGCGGCGATTCACCGTAAAGCTGCCGAAGCCACGGATCTCGACGCGGTGCCCGCGGGCAAGGCCATCGGAAATCGCGTCGAGGATCGTCTTCACCGCGAACTCGGTGTCACGGTGAGTGAGCTGGCTGAATCGCTCAGCCAGTTCGGTCACGAGATCGGAACGCGTCATCGGCGCCGCAGCCCTGACAAGCCAGAAGACTCAGGCCCGCTCAGGAAGTGCCGTCTTGCTTGTCGAGCTTGGCGCGCAGCAATGCGCCCAGGCTCGTCGTTCCTGCGTTCTCGCGTTCGGCGCTGGCCGTCAGGCGTTGCATCGCCTCCTGGTTGTCGGCGTTGTCCTTGGCTTTGATCGAGAGTTGGATCGAGCGCGTCTTGCGGTCGACGTTGATGATCAGCGCCGACACTTCGTCGCCCTCTTTCAGCATGTTGCGGGCGTCTTCGACGCGGTCGCGGCTGATTTCAGAGGCGCGAAGGTAGCCCGTGACATCGGCGGTGAGCTGGATCTCGGCACCGCGCGCGTCCACCGTCTTGACCTTGCCGCTGACCGTCTGTCCCTTGTCGTTGACCGAGGTGTAGCTCGTGAACGGGTCGGAGTCGAGCTGCTTGATGCCGAGCGAAATGCGTTCGCGCTCGACGTCCACAGCGAGCACGATCGCCTCGACCTCCTGGCCCTTCTTGTAATTGCGCACCGCGGCTTCACCGGGCTCGTTCCACGATAAATCGGACAGGTGCACGAGACCGTCAATGCCGGCGGCCAAGCCAACGAAGACACCGAAGTCGGTGATCGACTTGACGGGCCCCTTGACGCGGTCGCCGCGCTGGACCGTGGCGGAAAACTCTTGCCACGGATTCGCCTTGCACTGCTTCATGCCCAGGGAGATTCGGCGCTTGTCTTCGTCGATCTCGAGCACCATGACTTCGACCTCGTCGCCAAGCGCCACGATCTTGCTCGGCGCGACGTTCTTGTTCGTCCAGTCCATCTCCGACACGTGCACCAGGCCTTCGATGCCCGGTTCGATCTCGACGAACGCGCCGTAGTCGGCGATATTCGTGATCTTGCCGAACAGACGCGTGCTGTTCGGGTAGCGCCGCGACACGCCGTGCCACGGGTCGTCGCCGAGTTGTTTGATGCCGAGCGAGACGCGGTTCTTCTCAGCGTCGAACTTGAGAACCTTGGCTTGCAATTCCTGGCCCACCTGCACCACTTCGCTCGGATGCCGGACACGGCGCCAGGCCATGTCGGTGATGTGCAGCAAGCCGTCGATGCCACCCAGGTCGACGAACGCGCCGTACTCGGTGATGTTCTTCACCACGCCGTTGACGATGGCGCCTTCGTGCAATGTACTGAGCAACTTGGAGCGCTCCTCGCCCATCGACGCTTCGACGACGGCGCGGCGCGACAACACGACATTGTTGCGCTTGCGGTCGAGCTTGATGACCTTGAACTCCATCGTCTTGCCCTCGAACGGGCTCATGTCTTTCACCGGTCGTGTGTCGAGCAGCGAGCCGGGCAGGAAGGCCCGGATGCCGTTCACGAGGACGGTGAGGCCACCCTTGACCTTGCCGTTCACGGTACCGGTGACGAACTCGCCGGAGTCGAGCGAGTTCTCGAGCGACAGCCACGACGCGAGGCGTTTCGCCTTGTCGCGCGACAGGATGGTGTCGCCGTAACCGTTTTCCACCGCGTCGATGGCCACCGAGACGAAGTCGCCGACCTGGACTTCGAGTTCGCCGTGGTCGTTCTTGAATTCTTCGATCGGAACATAGGCCTCGCTCTTGAGGCCGGCGTTGACCACCACGAAACTGTGTTCGACGCGCACCACCTCGGCGGTGATGACTTCGCCCGTGCGCATCTCGGCGCGTTTGAGCGATTCTTCGAACATGGCGGCGAACGAATCGACGCCTGCGGAGGTGGCAACTTGGGTTTGCGACATTGAGGTTTCCGGTGCAGCCAGCGGCTGCGGGTTGGGTTGAAAAACCGAACGTTCCAGCGTGCTGAGGCACAGGAGGGAGAACGTCGGAGCCATGCAAAAAATCGGGCAACAAGACCGGTGGGGGCCTGGTCACCCGGGCCCGTCGACGCTGCCTGCTTGCGCCGGCTCAGCCGAAGGGCCTGCGCTGTTGCCAGGCACTCAACACCGCGTCCACCGAGGCTTGGACAGACAGTGCAGAGTTGTCGAGCAACACCGCATCCTGGGCCGGCTTCAAAGGCGAGACGGGACGCGACTGGTCGCGCTCGTCTCGTGCTTCGAGTTCGGCCCGAAGGCCGTCGATGTTAGCCGAAATGCCCTTCAATATCAATTGCTTGTGGCGGCGCTCGGCGCGCGTTGCGGCGCTCGCAGTCAAGAACACTTTGAGGTCTGCGCCGGGGAAGATGACGGTGCCCATGTCGCGGCCGTCGGCCACCAGCCCAGGCACGCGGCGGTGCTTGAGCTGGAACTGGCGCAAGGCGGCGCGCACCTTGGGCCAGGCGGAAATTTTCGAAGCAAGTGCTCCCACCTCCTCGAAGCGCAGCATTTCCGTCACGTCTTCGCCACCAAGGCGTGTCTGTCCAGGCAGGCACTGCAAGTCGAGATTCGCGGCGACAGTGGCCAGGCCGGCTTCGTCGTCGGCCGCGACGCCGGCGCGCATCGCACTCAATGCGGTCGCCCGATACGCCGCACCGGAGTCGAGAAAGTGATAACCGAGTTGCTGCGCCACTGCGCTGGCCAGCGTCCCCTTGCCCGACGCCGTGGGCCCGTCGACGGTGATGACCGGAATATCCGCCTCGTCAGCGTGAACCACGCTGAACAGCGTCTCGAAATAGTCCGGGAAGGTCTTGGCCACGCACTGCGGATCGAGGATGCGCACCGGTATCGGCATCACCGAGCGGGACCCACCCAGGGCGAGCGGGTTGCAGGCGGCGAGCGAAAGGCACATCGCGATGCGGTGGTCGTCGTAGGTTTGAATCGCTGCGGCCTGCCAAGTCCGAGGCGGCGTGATTTCGATGAAGTCGGCTCCTGCGCGAACCGATGCGCCGAGATTGCGCAACTGGGTCGCCATCGCCGCGATGCGGTCGCTTTCCTTGACCCGCCAACTCGCGATGTGGGTCAAACGCGTCGTGCCGCGCGCGAACAACGCCATCACCGCCAGCGTCATCGCGGCGTCGGGAATGTGATTGCAGTCGAGATCGATGGCCCGCAGCGGAAACGTGCCACGCCGCACTTCCAGCTCCGACGCGCCGCAGGTGACCTCGGCGCCCATGGCCCGCGCCGCGTCGACAAAGGCGATGTCGCCCTGGATCGAATCCTTGCCCACGCCGACGATGCGCAATGGCGCGTCGCCTGCGGCAATCGCGCCCAGGGCAATGAAATACGATGCTGACGAGGCGTCGCCCTCGACATGAATCTCCCCCGGCGAGCGGTACACACTTCGCGCCGGAATGACGAAACGGCGCCACGCGTCGACTTCCACCACGATGCCGAAGCGAGCCAGCAGGTTCAGCGTGATTTCGACATAGGGCCGGGAGATCAAATCGCCGTCGACTTCGATCGTGATCGGCTGTGCGCTGCTCGCCAAAGGCAACGCAAGCAGCAAGGCACTGAGAAACTGGCTCGAAACATCGCCGCGCACGCGGATCGGCGCGTGGATGCGAAGCTGCGTGTCGGCGCCGCCGGTTCGATGATCTGCCGCCGCACCGCTCACGCGCAGCGGCGGGTAGCCTACCTCGCCCAGCCACTCGACGTTGCAGCCGAGCTGGCGCAAGGCGGCAACCAGGTCGCCGATCGGCCGCTCGTGCATGCGCGGCAAGCCGCTGAGTTCAAAGCGCCCGCCTTGGCTCGCCGCCATCACGGCCAGCGCTGCGCACAGAGGGCGCATCGCGGTGCCGGCGTTGCCCAGGAAGAGTGAAGCAACGCTCCGGCCCAGGCGTCCGCCCAGGCCATGGATGGTGAGGCTTGCGTCGCCGGCATCGATCTTGCAGCCCAGTTGCCTCAGTGCGGCCAGCATGACCCGCGTGTCTTCGGAGTCAAGGGCGTCGTGGATGCGCGTTGCGCCTTCACACAAGCCGGCAAGCAGGAGCACCCGATTCGAGATACTTTTCGAGCCCGGCAGATGCACCACGCCGTGAGCCGAGCGCAGCGGGGGAATGTCGATAAACGGAATGGAGAACATGCGCGGGCGCGGGAATCGGCGCCGATGAAGAGATTCAGCGAGTGGAGCCGGAGGGGTTGCCGCCCATGTGCCAACCCGCACGTGCCTGCGAGGCCCTTCGAATCTGCTCCTTGAGGGCCTCGGCATCGCTGCTTCTGAGCGCTTCCTCCAGCCCCTGGAGCTCGCGCCGGAAGCGTTCGGATTGCTTGAGGACCTCTTCGCGGTTGGACATCAACACGTCGCGCCACACCATCGGGTCGCTCGCCGCGATTCGGGTGAAGTCGCGAAACCCTGGGCCGGCCAACGACAAGTAGTCGGGCCCGGCTTGCTGGCCCGCGACTGAATTGAAATAGGCGAACGCCAACACATGCGGCAAATGGCTCACTGCGGCGAACGCGGCGTCGTGGTCTTCCGGCGTCATGCGCTGCACTTGAGAGCCGATCGCGGCCCAGACATCGATGGCCTTCTGCAGCAGATCGGGCGAAGTGCTCGGCAGCGGCGTGAGAATTACCTGCCTTCCGTTGTAGAGCGCGGCGTCGGCGTTGCCGACACCTGCTGCTTCCTTGCCGGCAACGGGGTGCGCTGGAACGAACGAGCTGACACGTTCCTTGAGCGCACGCTGCGCAGCTTCGACGACGTCGCGTTTCGTCGAGCCGACGTCCATGAACAGCACACCCGGCTCGACCAGATCGCGGATCGCCCGAAACGTCGCCTCCGTGGCTGCCACTGGAACTGCGATCAAGACGATGTCGGAGCCCGACACGGCGAGCAGCGCCGATTCGGCGACGATGTCGATGACGCCGAGCTTTCTTGCCTTTTCCGTGGTGCTGGGAGACTTGCTGTAGCCGACCACCCGATGCACCAGGCCGGCACGCTTCAGCGCGAGCGCGAACGAGCCACCCATCAGGCCGCATCCGATGACACCGAGTTGATTGAACATGAGCGCGCCCGATTCAACGTCAGTCAGTCAGTGGCTGTCGATCGGGTACGCGCCCAGCAGCTTGAAGAAGGCGCAGGCGTCGCGCAGTTCGTGCAGCGCTGCGGCCACCGTGGGCTGCTCGGGGTGGCCCTGGATATCGATGTAGAAGTAGTACTCCCACTGGCCGGAGCGCGCCGGGCGCGACTCGAAGCGGCTCATCGACACGCCGTGGCGCTTCAGCGGCACCAGCATGTCGTGCACCGCTCCCGGGCGATTTGTGACCGAGACCACCAGGCTCGTGCAGTCGTTGCCCGAGGCCTGCGGCTGTGGCTGCCGATCCGGGTGCGCAAGGATCGCAAAGCGCGTGCGATTTTGCGCCTCATCCTGGATCGCCGGGGCCACGACGTGCAGTCCAAATTGATCCGCGGCGCGAGTGCTGGCGATTGCCGCGAGGTTCGGGTCCTGGCCCGCCATGCGCGCCGCTTCAGCGTTGCTCGCCGCGGGCCGCCGCTCGACCTGCGGCAGGTGGTTCGCGAGCCAGGCGTGGCATTGGGCCAACGCCTGCGGATGCGCGCATACCGCTTCAATGGCGTGCAGCGAATCGTGTTTTCGCAGCAGGTTGTGGCGCACCAGCAAACTCGTCTCGCCGATGATGAACAGCGGTGTCGTGAGAAACAGGTCGAGAGAGCGCGTGACCACGCCTTCGGTTGAGTTCTCCACCGGCACGACAGCGAAATCGGCGGCACCGGTGACGGTGCAATGCAGCACTTCGTCGAAGTTGGCGCAAGGCAGTTTGACAATCGCCGAGCCGAAGAATGCGAGCGAGGCCTCTTCGCTGAAGGTTCCCGCCGGCCCTAGAAACGCCACACGCGTCGGTGTTTCCAGGGCGCGGCACGCCGACATGATTTCGCGCCAGATCGGCGCCACGCTCTCAGTGCGCAAGGGCCCGCCGTTGGCACTGCGCAGCGTCGCGATCACCTGGGCTTCGCGCTCGGGGCGAAACGCAACTGTTCCTTGCCCCCGTTTGACCTCGCCGATCTGCACCGCGACCCGCGCGCGCTCGTTCAGCAGACCCAGCAAGCGGGCGTCGATCGTGTCGATTTGCGCGCGCAATGCCGTCACATCGGCAACCGCAGGCTCAGGTGGCGCGGCGGCGGGCACGACAAAGGGCGTGTTCGAAAGGTCAGCCATGGCGGAGCAGAATTCTCGCATGCGCTGTCGCTGGGCCTGCGGCGTGCACGCTCGCACCGGGCGCGGCGATGCAGCGCCTCAATCTCCCTCTGGCGTGAGGGGCGCCGCAGCGGTGTCGCCGGACCCACCGTTCTCGCCGTTCGAACCGCTCGCGTCGTTCTCGACGATGCGCTGCAAGCCGATGAGTTTGGTTCCGTCGTCCAGCGCGATCAGGGTCACGCCCTGCGTCGCACGGCCGAGTTCGCGGATTTCGCTGACGCGCGTGCGCACGACAACGCCGCGGTCGGTGATCAGCATGATCTCGTCGTCGTGGCGCACCAAGGTGGCAGCGACGACCTTGCCATTGCGTTCGGTCTGCTGGATCGCGATCATGCCTTTTGTGCCGCGCCCGTGGCGCGTGTATTCGACGATGCTGGTGCGCTTGCCGTAGCCGTTTTCGGTGGCCGTGAGCACGCTTTGCGATTCGTCTTCCGCAACCAGCATCGCGATCACGCTTTGCCCGGGATCGAGCATCATGCCGCGCACGCCGCGCGCCTGGCGGCCCATGCCGCGCACGTCGTTTTCGTCGAAACGCACCGCCTTGCCGCCGTCGCTGAACAGCATCACGTCGTGGTGGCCGTCGGTGAGCGCGGCGCCGACCAGGAAATCGCCAGGGTCCAGATCGACGGCAATGATTCCGGCCTTGCGCGGATTGCTGAATTCATCCAGGCGAGTCTTCTTCACCGTGCCTTGCGCCGTGGCCATGAAGACGAACAACTCGGGCGCAAAGCTGCGTGCCTCGCCGGTCAGCGGCAGCACGACATTGACTTTCTCGCCGGCCAGCAGCGGGAACATGTTGACGATCGGGCGCCCGCGTGAATTGCGCGAACCCTGGGGCACCTCCCAGACTTTGAGCCAGTAGACACGGCCACGATTCGTGAAGCACAGAATGTTGTCGTGCGTATTCGCGATGAAAAGTTGCTCGATCCAGTCGTCTTCCTTGGTTTGCGTGGCCTGTTTGCCGCGCCCGCCGCGGCGCTGCGCGTGGTATTCGGACAAGACCTGGCTCTTGATGTAGCCGGTGTGCGAAAGCGTCACCACCATGTCGGCGGGCTGAATCAGGTCTTCGGTGCCGAGGTCCTGCGCATTGTGTTCGATCACGCTGCGCCGCGCCCCCAGTTGGGTCTGGCCGAATTCGAGTTTGATCGCGCTCAACTCGTCGTCGATGATCGTCGTCACGCGTGGCGGCGTGTTCAGGATGTCGATCAGGTCCGCAATCTGCGCCATCACCTCTTTGTATTCGCTGACGATCTTGTCCTGCTCGAGACCGGTCAAACGCTGCAAGCGCATTTGCAGGATCTCGCCCGCCTGTTCTTCCGACAGGCGGTACAGGCCATCGGGTTGCAAGCCGAACGACGCATCCAGCCCCGCCGGGCGATAGGCCGCGCGCCCGCCGGGCGTCTGCCCTTCGGCGCGCGCCAGCATCTCGCGCACCATCGTCGAGTCCCAACTCTTGCTCATCAGTGCCGACTTCGCCAGCGGCGGTGTGGGCGAGGTCTTGATCGTCTCGATGAATGAATCGATGTTGGCCAGCGCCACCGCCAGCCCTTCCAGGACATGGCCGCGTTCGCGCGCCTTGCGCAGCTCGAACACGGTGCGCCGCGTCACCACTTCGCGCCGGTGTTCCAGGAAGATCGAGACCAGATCGCGCAGGCTGCACAGCTTCGGCTGGCCGCCGATCAGCGCAACCATGTTCATGCCGAACGTGTCTTGCAGTTGCGTCTGCTTGTACAGGTTGTTCAGCACCACTTCGGGCACTTCCCCGCGCTTGAGTTCGATCACGACGCGCATGCCCGATTTGTCGGACTCGTCCTGGATGTGGCTGATGCCGTCGATCTTCTTCTCGTGCACCAGCTCGGCGATGCGCTCAAGCAGGTTCTTCTTGTTCACCTGGTAGGGAATTTCGTCGACGATGATGGCCTGGCGCTGGCCCTTGTCGATCTCTTCGAAATGCGCCTTCGCCCGCATCACGACCTTGCCGCGGCCGGTGCGGTAGCCCTCGCGCACGCCGTTCAGGCCGTAGATGATTCCGGCAGTGGGGAAGTCGGGCGCGGGCACGATCTGCATCAGTTCATCGACGCTGGCCTGCGGGTTCTTCAGCAAGTGATGACAGGCGTCGATCACTTCATTCAGGTTGTGTGGCGGAATGTTGGTGGCCATGCCCACCGCGATGCCGCCGGCACCGTTGACCAGCAGGTTGGGCAATCGCGCCGGCATCACCAGCGGCTCTTTCTCGCTGCCGTCGTAGTTGGGCCCGAAATTCACCGTCTCCTTGTCCAGATCGGCAAGCATTTCATGGGCGATCTTCGACAGCCGAATTTCGGTGTAGCGCATCGCCGCGGCGTTGTCGCCGTCCACCGACCCGAAGTTGCCCTGCCCGTCCACCAGCATGTGGCGCAATGAAAAATCTTGGGCCATGCGGACAATCGTGTCGTACACCGACTGGTCGCCGTGCGGGTGGTACTTGCCGATCACGTCGCCGACGATGCGCGCGCTCTTCTTGTACGGCCGGTTCCAGTCGTTGTTCAGCTCGTGCATCGCGAACAGCACGCGCCGGTGCACGGGTTTGAGACCGTCGCGCGCGTCGGGCAATGCGCGCCCGACGATCACGCTCATCGCGTAGTCGAGGTACGAACGCCGCATCTCCTCTTCGAGGCTGATCGGCAGGGTTTCCTTGGCGAATTGGCTCATGCGGGGGATTGGGCAACGCGACGCGGGCGCGGCTTGCAGCGACGGTTGCGGGGCTGGTCTGGCGGACGCCGCGCAATTCTAATTGCGATGGGCGGACCCTATGGCACAATCCGCCTCCGGTTGTCAGCCATCGCGCTTGCGGCGGCTCACCAGCTTGGTGCTAAGATATTTAAACAATTCGCAGGCACAACTGCGCCATTCCTCGAGAGGAGAACCATGAAGAAACTGAACCACGTGGCATCGCTGTTTGCTTCCGCTGCGCTCGCTGCTTCGGTGTCTGGCGCATTTGCGCAGTCATCGGGTACCGACCAGTGGACCAACTCATCGGGCCTTGTCTGGAAAACCGGCAGCGGCGATAACTGCTGGCGTGACGCCAACTGGACGCCGGCAACGGCCAATCAAGCGTGCGATGGCGCTTTGAAGCCGGCAGCGCCGCCGCCCCCTCCGCCGCCGCCCCCACCGCCGCCACCGCCGCCGCCGCCGCCGCCGGCCATGGTGCAAGCTCCGCCGCCGCCGCCGCCACCCCCGCCGCCGCCGCCCGCGCCGGTGAGCGAGAAGGTCAGTTTCGCGGCTGACGCCTTCTACGACACCGGCAAGGCCGTGCTCAAGCCAGAAGGCATGGCCAAGCTCGACGACCTGATCTCCAAGATGCAGGGCATCAACCTCGAAGTCATCATTGCGGTCGGGCACACCGACTCCGATGGCGACGATGCTTTGAACCAGAAGTTGTCGGTGGCCCGTGCCGAGTCTGTCAAGGCCTACATGACGAGCAAGGGCGTCGAGCAGAACCGCATCTACACCGAAGGCAAGGGTGAAAAGCAGCCGGTGGCCGACAACAAGACCAAGGAAGGCAAGCAGAAGAACCGCCGCGTCGAAATTGAAGTGGTCGGAACACGCACCCGCAAGTAAACGGGTTCGTGCTGCAACAAACCCCGCCTCGGCGGGGTTTTGTTTTTTCCGGGTCCTGAATGCGCTGGTGAACTGCGGCCGGCCGCTAACATCACCCCCCATGATGTCGAACGCCGATCCTCAAGAGCTCGCCAAGTTCAGCGATTTGGCGCATCGCTGGTGGGACCCCGACAGCGAATTCCGGCCGCTGCATCAGATCAACCCGCTGCGCCTGGAATGGATCGACGCCCTGGTGCGTTTGGCGGGAAAGTCGGTGCTCGATGTCGGCTGCGGCGGGGGCATT
This sequence comes from Burkholderiales bacterium, assembly GCA_022758925.1. Classification (GTDB taxonomy): domain Bacteria; phylum Pseudomonadota; class Gammaproteobacteria; order Burkholderiales; family Burkholderiaceae_C; genus JAEMQF01. The sequence goes on from JAEMQF010000165.1 coordinate 30,030, forward strand.
CTGGCCGACGCGATGGCGCGGCGCGGTGCGAGCGTATTGGGAATCGATCTGGCGGCCAAGCCGCTCCGGGTGGCGCAACTGCATGCGCTGGAAGCGCAGACCTCGGGCGTCGAATACCGCGAAGTTTCGGCTGAGGCGCTGGCCGAAGAAAGGCCGCAGAGCTACGACGTCATCACCTGCATGGAGATGCTCGAGCATGTGCCCGACCCTTCGGCGATCGTCGACGCATGCGCCAGGCTGACGAAGCCGGGCGGCTGGTTGTTCTTCTCGACCATCAATCGCAACCCGAAGGCGTTCCTGTTCGCCATCGTCGGTGCCGAGCATGTGCTGAAGCTGCTGCCCAAGGGGACGCACGAATACGCGCGCTTCATTCGACCGAGCGAATTGGCGCAGTGGTGCCGCACGGCGGGCCTGAGCCCAGGTGAGATGCGCGGCATGGAATACAACCCGTTGATCCGACGCTACAGCCTGACGCACGACACCAGCGTCAACTACCTGATGGCATGGCGCAAGGCGCCATGAGTGCGACTGCGATGAACGTGAAGGCGCTGCTGTTCGATCTGGACGGCACGCTGATCGACAGTGCACCCGACCTCGCCGGCGCCGCCAACGAAATGCGGGTTGCGCGCGGCTTGCCCGAGCTGCCGCTGAGCCATTTCCGGCCGATGGTGGGCTCCGGCGCGCGCGGCATGTTGCATCGAGCGCTCGAGGTCGGCCCTGATCACGATGATTTCGCTGCCCTGCGCGACGAGTTCCTCGGCCGCTATGAAAGCCGCATGACGCTCGAGACGCGCATCTTCCCCGCCATGTTGCCCGTGCTGCAGGCGCTGCTGCTGCGCAGCCTGCCGTGGGCGATCGTGACGAACAAGGCCACGCGCTTCACCGAGCCGCTGGTGCGTGCGCTGGGCCTGGATCTGCAATCGAAGGCGTTGATCTGTGGCGACACCACGCCGCACTCCAAGCCGCATCCGGCGCCACTGCTCGAAGCGGCGCGGCGCATGCAGGTTTCTGTTACCGAATGCATCTACGTCGGCGACGACCTGCGCGACGTGCAGGCGGGCCGCGCCGCGGGCATGGCCACTGTCGCCGTCGCCTGGGGCTATACGGGCCAGGGCGACGTGATCGAGAACTGGGGCGCGGACCATGTGATCCACTGGCCGCATCAGCTCTTGCAACTCCCGGGATTGGCCTAAACTACGCCGCTCTGGGGCTGACCTGGCTTCGACGTGGGTTCGGACTTGGAACAGGGCATGCCGAGCACCAGTACGCTCGTAAATCCACTGGAAACAAAGTAACTGCGAACGACTCTACGTACGCTCTCGCCGCTTAAAACCGGTGAGCTTCGCAACAGTTGGCCGATGGGCTGGGCTTGAGGGGCAACCTGAAGGCTGCGAAGTCATACACATCAGCTCGTCCTGAGCCGGGTCACTCGGCACAGGGTTAAATCAAGTGACTCGTCGAATGGGTAGCGTGCTGCTGCGCGACCCAGGAGGCTAAAAACAAATCAGCCAGCTAAGCGTGTAGATCTGCCTGACGAAGGCTTGCGGACGGGGGTTCGATTCCCCCCAGCTCCACCAGTACCAGGACCCCAACTGTTTTCAGTTGGGGTCTTTTTTTTGCCTGATCGCGACCATCCCACCGTGTTCGCGCGGGTCCGCGGGCTCGTGCCGAAGCATGCGCAGTTCGCGGGTCGTTGCTTCGGCCCGCTCCCGACCAGCTTGCTCTCGCTTTTGGCCACTCTTCCTTGCCGCCTTGCTTTGTGCGAAGGGCCCAAGCCTGACCTACTCCGATGAGTCGTTCAGCACGTAGCTGGTGCTGCGCCCGCCCGCATCCGATTTCCGCAGTACCCCACGTGCAAGCAGGTCGGAAATGTCGCGAAGCGCCGTGTCCGGCGAGCACTTGGCGATGGCCGCCCACTTGCTGCTGTTGAGCTTGCCTTCAAAACCATCGAGCAGCCGATTGAGAAGCTTCACTTGTCGCTCGTTCAGAGGCGTCGTCGCCCAGCGCTGCCAGAACCGCGCCTTGGCGAGCACGGCGTCGAGGGTGTGCTGCGCCTGGTCGACGGCTTGGTGCAGCGTATCGAGGAACCAGGCGAGCCACCCTGTGACATCAAGCGATGCTCTTTGGCTGCGCTCCAGGATTTCGTAGTACGCCTTGCGCTCCCGCTGGATCTGCGCTGACAGGCTGTAGAAACGCTGCGGACTGCCATCGGCACGGGCCAGAAACAGATCGCCGATGGCGCGTGCAACGCGGCCGTTGCCATCGTCGAACGGGTGCAGGGTAACGAACCACAAGTGTGCAAGACCAGCCTTGATCAGCGGCGGCTCGTTCGACGCGCTGTTGGTCCATTCGAGAAAGCGGTCGGTCTCGGACTGCAGCCGATTCGCTGGCGGCGCTTCGAAGTGCACCCGCTGGCGGCCAAGCGGGCCCGACACGACCCGCATCGGGCCGGTGGCATCGTCACGCCAGACGCCCGGGTTGATCCGGGAAAGGCCAGAGTAGCCGGCGGGGAAGAGGGCGGCGTGCCAACCAAACAGTCGATCCCGGGTGACCGGCGCGTTGCAGTTGGCGGTGGCGTCGAGCACCATCGCGACAACGCCTTCGACGTGACGGTCCACCGCGGCCAGGGCACCGATGTCGACGCCAAGGCGGCGGGCGATGGAGGAGCGCACCGCCTGCGTGTTCAGCTTCTCGCCCTCGATCTCGCTGGTCTTGACCACGTCCTCGGTCAGCGCCGACAGGCTGGCCTGGTCGCGCAGAGCCCTTCCGACATCGGCCAGTCGTCCCAGCAACAGACCCTGGGCACGACTGACGTCGGCCAACGAACGCGCGAGTGAAGCCAGGTCATAGCGCCAATCTGGCCATTCGCTGGCCTGCCAGATGTAGGTGTAATCGCCGCCGTTCATGCGGAGATTATGGGCCGGGTTATCCGCAGGTGACAGGTATTCGCCGCAGTGCGTGCGGCGATAGAGTGACCTATTCGCCGCAGCGCTATTCGGGCCAGTCATCGGGCGCAGCAGCTTGGTTCGAACGGCGAAGGATCTCAGCGCCGCCAGATGGTGGCCGCCTCGACTCGTGCCCCTGGCTTAACCGCTCACGCCTGAACCCGCTGTTCCATCAATACGACTTCGGCAGGTCCAGCACCTTTTCGGCGATGAACGACAGGATCAGTTGTTCGGTGACCGGCGCGATGCGTGTGATCATCACCTCGCGCAGCA
>JAEMQF010000365.1 GCA_022758925.1 Burkholderiales bacterium
CACTGGGTAACCTCCGTGCTTCGCACTGCGGTGCGAGCCCCCTTCGGAACGGCCGGGCGGGGGCTCATTGGGTAACCTCCGTGCTTCGCACTGCGGTGCGAGCCCCCTTCGGAACGGCCGGGCGGGAATCATGGGTAACCTCCGTGCTTCGCACTGCGGTGCGAGCCCCCTTCGGAACGGCCGGGCGGGGGCTCATGGCAGCAGTTCCAGGCCGCGTTTCGTGAAGGCCGTGAAGCGCAGCTTTCGCGCGTCGTCGTCAAGCGGCTCGATCGTGATGCTCAGATCGGCCGGCGGCAAGACACCTTGCGCCTTCTCCGGCCATTCGGCGAGTTTCAGGCCCATCGCAGCGAAGATGTCGCGAAAGCCTGCATCCTCCCACTCGCGCGGGTCCTTGAAGCGGTAGAAATCGAAATGCCAGACGTTCAATGCGCGCTGCGGCGACGCGGTCGGGTGCGCCACCTCATAGGGCTCGACCACGGCGTAGCTCGGGCTCTTCACGCGCCCCGTCACACCCAGCGCGCGCAACAGGTGGCGCACGAAGGTCGTCTTGCCGGCGCCGAGCGGGCCGCGCAGTTCGACGAACGCGTTGTCCAGCGCATCACGTTTGGCCAAAGTGCCTGCGCAAGCGGCGCAATCGGCTTCGCTCGGCCAGGTCAGGTCGCGGCTTCCTAGAATCGACAAATGACGCTCGCTTGCGCTGAGGACAGTGTGCTGGACGGGGATCACCTGCTGGCAGAGTTGCGCGGCTGGGCCGCGGCGCTGGGATTCTCCCAGATCGGCGTGGCCGATGTCGATCTGCGCGACGCCGAGCCCGGCCTGCTCGAATGGCTGGCGCAAGGCTGCCACGGCCGGATGGGATACATGGCTCGACACGGGCTGAAGCGGGCCAGGCCGGCGCAGCTGGTGCCCGGGACGCTGCGCGTGATCACGGCGCGACTGGACTACCTGCCGCGCGCCGCTGCTGCGAACTGGCGCGAGGCGGAGTGGCAACGCATCGGCGCCGCCTCGCAGGCGGTGGTCTCGGTTTATGCGCGCGGCCGCGATTACCACAAGGTGCTGCGCTCCCGCCTGGCAAGCCTCGCCGAGCAGCTCGCCACTGCCGTGGGCCCGTTTGGCCACCGCGTCTTCACCGATTCGGCCCCGGTGCTGGAGGTCGAACTCGCGGCGCGCAGTGGCCTGGGCTGGCGCGGCAAACATACGCTGGCGCTGGAGCGCGACGCCGGGTCGATGTTCTTCCTGGGCGAAATCTTCGTCGACCTCGACCTGCCCTTGACCCCACCCGTGGCGGCGCATTGCGGATCGTGCAGCGCCTGCATCGACGTCTGCCCCACGCGCGCCATCGTCGCCCCTTACCGCCTTGACGCGAGGCGCTGCATTTCCTACCTGACGATCGAACACGACGGGCCGATACCGCTGGAGCTGCGCGCACCGATGGGCAACCGCATCTACGGCTGCGACGACTGCCAGCTGGTGTGCCCGTGGAACAAGTACGCCCAGCGTTGCACCTTGCCCGATTTCGACGTGCGCGAGCCCTTCGCCGAGGTCTCGCTGCTGGCGCTGTGGGCCTGGAGCGAATCCGAGTTCCTTCTGCGCACCGAGGGCAGCGCGATCCGACGCATCGGCTACGAGCGCTGGCAGCGCAATCTCGCGGTCGCCTTGGGCAACGCCTATCGTGCGGCTCTGGGCGCGACGCCCGATGCTGCGCCCGCTACTGCGCCGGACATTGCGCCCAACACTTTGCCCAGTATGTTGCCCAATACGTTGCCCAATACGTTGCCCAATGTGCAGTTGCGAGCCGAGATCGCGACCGCCTTGTCGGCGCGCAAGGCCACGGCAACGCCGCTCGTGCGTGAGCACATCGATTGGGCGCTGGCGCAAGGCGCCTGAGGCACAGCCATGGCGGCCGAAGTCGACGCATTCATTGCCGCTTTGTGGATCGAAGACGGCTTGTCGGCGAACACGCTGGCAGCCTACCGGCGCGACCTGAGCGCATTCGCGCTGTGGCGCGAGCGGGCCAAGGGCGGTGGCCTGAACGACACGCACGAAGCCGACCTGCTGGAGTACGGGGTGCTGCGCCATGGCGCGAGCAAGGCGAGCAGCGTGAACCGGCGCCTGACGGTGTTCAAACGCTATTTCCGTTGGGCCTTGCGCGAAGGTCAGGTGCGGTTCGACCCGACGCTCAAGCTGCTCGGCGCCAAACAAGGATTGCGCGTGCCCATAGTCCTGAGCGAGGCCCAGGTCGAGGCGCTGCTCGCGGCTCCGGACGTGCAAACCGCGCTCGGCCTGCGTGACCGCACCATGCTCGAACTGATGTATGCGAGTGGCCTGCGCGTCAGCGAACTGGTGACGCTGAAGAGTGTGCACCTGGGGTTGAATGAGGGCGCATTGCGCGTCACCGGCAAAGGTTCGCGCGAGCGTCTGGTTCCTTTCGGTGAAGAGGCGAATCAGTGGTTGCGCCGTTACTTCGCTCAGTCACGGTCCGAGATCCTGAAGGGCAAGGCGAGCGACGCGCTGTTCGTGACGGCGCGCGGCGCAGCCATGTCGCGCCAGATGTTCTGGAAGATCGTCAAGGCCCATGCCTTGCGCGGCGGCGTCGCGGTGCCGTTGTCACCACACACCCTGCGCCACGCCTTCGCAACCCATCTGTTGAACCATGGCGCCGACCTGCGTGCGGTGCAACTGTTGCTCGGCCACGCCGACATTTCGACGACAACGATCTACACCCATGTGGCGCGTGAACGCCTGAAGGCCTTGCACGCGGCGCACCACCCGCGTGGTTGATGCATGGCATCGGGCAGCGGCGCGGCTTGATCTGTGCCATGTCAAGCGTCGGCCGCGGAGGCAGCCCACACGCCTGATGGGGCTGCGCGCATGATGTGTGCCTCACCCACCATGCCTGCTGCACATGCCTTTCGACACACCCGCCATCCTCGAGCAGCTCGACCGCGTCGAGGTGCAACGTCGGCGCCGCAAGGCTGACCCTGACCTGGGCTTGCGCGTCCAGGGCGTGAAGCACTACCAGCAGCTGCGCTTTGCACATACCTATGCAGACCTGTTGGCCAGCGCCCGCTACCGCGGTGCAGCGCGCTACTTTCTCGACGAGCTGTACGGCCCGCAGGACTTCACCGAGCGCGATACACAACTCGCACGCGTGGTGCCGGCGACGGTGCGGCTGTTCCCCGCGGAAATTGTCGACGTCGTGGGCAGCGTGGTCAGTCTGCATGCCTTGTCGGAGGAACTCGACAGCGCGCTGGCGCAGCAGTTGCCCGGCGCCGAAATCGACGCGCCGCGCTACCTCAGCGCATGGCAGGGAACCGGGCAAAGCGCGCAACGTGAACGTCAGATCGCACTCACCCTCGAAGTCGCCAGCGCGCTCGACGCCCTGGTGCACAAACCCTTCTTGCGCCACAGCCTGCGCCTGATGCGCGGCCCGGCGCGTGCTGCCGGGCTCGGCGACCTGCAGCAGTTCCTGGAAAGGGGTTTCGACACTTTTTGCTCGATGCGAGGCGCAGACGAATTCGTCGCTCTCATCGGGCGCCGCGAACGGCTGCTCGCCGCCACGCTGTTCGAAGCCGGCAGCGTGGCGCAACAACAGGCGGCGTTTGCGCTGCTACCGAGCCAAACCCCGACAGGCGCCTAGCTCGGCCAAACCCTCACGGGTTTCTGGTCTCCCGGCCTGCCACGCTCTCAGGCCAGCGTGACCGGAATCTTGCCGATGCGCGCCTGCCACTCGCGCGGGCCGGTCTGGTGCACCGACGTACCGTCCGCGCTGACCGCCACCGTGACCGGCATGTCGCGCACTTCGAATTCGTAGATCGCTTCCATCCCGAGGTCGGCGAAGGCCACGACTTTCGATTGTTTGATCGCCTTGGCCACCAGGTACGCCGCGCCGCCCACCGCCATCAGGTAGGCGCTGCGGTGCTTCTTGATCGCCTCGATTCCCAGCGGCCCGCGCTCGGCCTTGCCGATCATGCCGATGAGCCCGGTTTGCGCGAGCATCATTTCGGTGAACTTGTCCATGCGGGTTGCGGTCGTCGGCCCGGCCGGGCCGACGACTTCGTCGCGCACCGGGTCCACCGGACCGACGTAGTAGATGACGCGGTCCTTGAAGTTCACCGGCAGCTGTTGGCCCCGGCCCAACATGTCCTGGATGCGTTGGTGCGCGGCGTCGCGCCCGGTCAGAATCTTGCCCGACAGCAGCAGCGTCTGGCCGGGCTTCCAGGCCGCCACATCGCTGCGGGTCAGCGTGTCGAGGTTGACTCGGGCGCTCTTGTTGTAGTCGGGCTGCCAGCGCACGTCGGGCCACAGGTCCAGGCTCGGCGGCTCGACATACGCCGGCCCCGACCCGTCGAGCACGAAGTGCACATGGCGTGTCGCCGCGCAGTTCGGAATCATCGCCACCGGCTTGCCCGCGGCGTGCGTCGGGTACAGCGCAATCTTCACGTCCAGCACGGTGGTCAGCCCGCCCAGGCCCTGGGCGCCGATGCCCAGTGCATTGACCTTGTCGCACAACTCGATGCGCAGCTCTTCCGTCTTGTTCTTCGGCCCGCGTTGTTTGAGCTCGAACATGTCGATCGGCTGCATCAGTGATTCCTTGGCGAGCAACATCGCCTTTTCGGCGGTACCGCCGATGCCGATTCCCAGCATGCCGGGCGGGCACCAACCCGCGCCCATCGTCGGCACGGTCTTGAGGACCCAGTCCACGACAGAGTCGCTCGGGTTGAGCATCACGAAGTTGCTCTTGTTTTCGCTGCCGCCGCCCTTGGCCGCGACCTGCACCTCCAGCGTATTGCCGGGAACGACGCACATGCTCGTCACCGCAGGCGTGTTGTCGCCGGTATTCCTGCGGTTGAATTGTGGGTCGGCGACGATCGAGCCGCGCAGCTTGTTGTCGGGGTCGAGATAGGCCTTGCGCACGCCTTGATTCACCGCGTCTTCGATCGACCCCGGGAAGTCCTTGAAGCGCACGTCCATGCCGATTCTGAGAAACACGTTGACGATGCCCGTGTCCTGACAGATCGGGCGCTTGCCTTCGGCGCACATCCTCGAGTTGGTCAGGATCTGCGCGATCGCGTCTTTCGCCGCCGGGCTTTGTTCACCCTCATAGGCGCGCGCCAGATGCTCGATGAAGTCGGCCGGGTGGTAATACGAGATGTATTGCAGGGCCGCGGCGATGCTCTCCACGAAATCGGCGTGGCGGATCGATGTGCTCTTCATGGCGACGGTCCTAGTGTTTTGCAGCGTTGCCGGCGAGGGCGCCGCCGGCGGTGCCCGACATCAGGCGATCGGTCGCGGCAATCGCGATCGCCGAAGCCAGGAACGCGACATGGATCAGGGTCTGCCACAGCAGCACCTTCTCGCCGTAGTTTTCGGCGTTGATGAAGGTCTTGAGCAGATGAATCGAACTGATGCCGATGATGGCGGTGGCGAGTTTGATCTTCAGCACCGACGCGTTCACATGGCTCAGCCATTCAGGCTGGTCCGGGTGGCTCTCCAGGTGCATGCGCGAGACGAAGGTCTCGTAGCCGCCGACGATCACCATGATCAGCAGATTCGAGATCATCACGACGTCGATCAGGCCGAGCACGACGAGCATGATGATGGTCTCGGTCAGCTTCGGTGCGCCGCCGCCGAAGTCGCCCTTGTAGCCGATGGCGCCCACCAGCATGCTCAGTGCCCCCTTGTCGCCCATCACCGCGGAAATCAGGTGCGTCAGCTCGACCCAGAAATGAAACACGTAGACGCATTGCGCGAGGATCAGGCCCAGGTACAGCGGCAGCTGCAGCCAACGGCTCATGAAGATGAAATTCGGGATCGGCCGCAGTTTTGCCTGGGTCGGATTCGGGAGCTGTGGCATCAACGGGCTTTCCAGGGGACGCGGGCTTGCGCAATGACAAGGGCGCGAATTGTAGTTGCGGCGTCCGGCGGGCGCGGCCCGCGAAGCCGCTAAAGTCTGGGGGCAATCCCACGCTTTCAGGAGACGTCGATGAGCACCCCTTCCGCCGTATACAACCCGAGCGCTGCCGCGGTACGCGATGCCCATATCTCGGGCATGGCCGCCTACAACGAGCTGTGCGCCCAGGCGCAGTCCGACTATTCGGGTTATTGGTCGCGCCTGGCGCGAGAGCTGCTGAGCTGGAAGAAGCCCTTCAGCAAAGGCCTGGACGAGTCGAACGCGCCATTCTTCAAATGGTTCGAAGACGGCACGCTGAACGTTTCGTACAACTGCCTGGACCGGCATGTCGAGGCCGGCCTGGGCGCCAAGAGCGCGATCATCTTCGAAGCCGACGACGCCAAGGTCACGCGCGTCAGCTACAGCGAATTGCTGGCGCGCACTTGCCAGCTCGCGAACGCATTGAAGGCCCGAGGCGTCAAGCGCGGCGACCGCATCGTGATCTACATGCCGATGTCGGTGGAGGGGGTGATGGCGATGCAGGCGTGCGCCCGCATCGGTGCCATCCACTCCGTCGTGTTCGGCGGGTTTTCGGCGCAGTCTTTGCGCGATCGCATCGAAGACGCCGGCGCCGTGGCGGTGCTCACTGCCGACGAACAGCTGCGCGGCGGCAAACAACTGCCGTTGAAGGCAATCGTCGACGACGCGATTGCGCTGGGCGGCTGCGAAACAATTCGCGACGTGATCGTCTACCGGCGCACCGGCGGCAAGGTGGCGTGGAATGCCCCGCGCGACAAATGGCTGCACGAGGTGATGGAGAACCAGCCCAAGACCTGCGAGCCCGAGTGGGTGGGCGCGGAACACCCGCTGTTCCTGCTCTACACCTCGGGCTCCACCGGCAAGCCCAAGGGCGTGCAGCATTCCACCGGCGGCTACTTGATGTTTGCGGCGCTGACGACGAAGTGGACCTTCGATCTGAAGCCCGACGACGTGTTCTGGTGCACCGCCGACATCGGCTGGGTCACGGGTCACACCTACATTGCCTACGGCCCGCTCGCGCTGGGGGGCACCGAAGTGGTTTTCGAAGGCGTGCCGATCTACCCCGACGCCGGGCGCTTCTGGAAGATGGTGCAGGACCACAAGGTCACGATCTTCTACACCGCGCCGACCGCGATCCGTTCGCTCATCAAGGCCGCCGAAGGCAATGCCGCGGTGCACCCGGATCGTTATGACCTGAAGTCGCTGCGTATCCTGGGTACGGTGGGCGAACCCATCAACCCCGCTGCGTGGGAGTGGTACCACAAGCACATCGGCGGCGGGCGCTGCCCGGTGGTCGATACCTTCTGGCAGACCGAAACCGGCGGCCACATGATCACGCCGCTGCCCGGTGCCACGCCGCTCGTGCCGGGCTCGTGCACGCTGCCGTTCCCCGGCATCCAGGCGGCGGTGGTCGACGAGACCGGCAAGGAACTGCCCTGGGGGCAGGCTGGCATCCTGGTCATCAAGAAACCATGGCCAGGCATGATCCGCACCATCTGGGGCGACCCGGAGCGTTACAGGAAGAGCTACTACCCGCAAGACTTCCAGGGCAAGTACTACCTCGCGGGTGACGGCGCGATCCGCGACACGATCACCGGTTACTTCACGATCACCGGGCGCATCGACGACGTGCTCAACGTCTCGGGGCACCGCATGGGCACGATGGAAATCGAGTCGGCGCTCGTGGCGCACACCGAACTCGTGGCCGAAGCAGCCGTGGTCGGGCGCCCCGATGAGACCACCGGCGAGGCGATTTGCGCCTTCGTCGTGCTCAAGCGCAGCCGGCCCACCGGCGAAGAGGCGAAGCGCATCGCCAACGAACTGCGCAACTGGGTTGCCAAGGAAATCGGCCCGATCGCCAAGCCGCGCGACATTCGATTCGGCGACAACCTGCCCAAGACGCGCAGCGGCAAGATCATGCGGCGCCTGCTGCGCGCCGTGGCCAAAGGCGAGAAGATCACCCAGGACACCTCGACGCTGGAGAATCCGGCGATCCTGGACCAGTTGTCGCAGTCCAACTGATGCAGGGCCCGGCGCGGCCGGCCGCGCCGGCCTCGCCGTCCAGCGCGGTGGCGCAGTCCGCGCAGCGCCAGGCGTCAAAAGCGAGCGTTCGCGAAGTCGCTGGCCACGGCTGCATCCTGGGCGCGCGTCGGCTCTGCCTACAATCGCCGCCTGCGTGACTTCGCACTCCCAGACCATGCTCTTCGATCCCGCCAGTTTCAAGGCCTACGACATTCGCGGTGTCGTCGGCAAGGCCATCGACCCGGAGTTCGCCGAAGCGCTCGGCAAGGCTTTCGGCTCCGAGGTGCTGCTCGCGGGTGACCGCGCCGTGGCAGTCGGGCGCGACGGCCGCAATTCGGGCCCGGCGCTCAGCGCCGCCTTGATTCACGGCCTGGCGAGCACGGGGCTGGACGTTGTCGACCTCGGCGCGGTGACGACGCCGATGCTGTACTACGTGGCCGCGACACGCGCCGAGCATGGCTGCCGCAGCGGCGTCATGGTCACCGGCAGCCACAACCCGAAGGACTACAACGGCTTCAAGATGGTGCTGGCCGGGCAGGCGATCCATGGCGAAGCGATCCAGGGCTTGCGCCGGCGCATCGAGGCGCGCGACTTCACGCAGGGCAGCGGCCGCTCTGCAAGCATGGATATCGAGCCCGAATACACGCACCGCATCACCGGCGACTGCCGTCTTGCGCGCCGCATGAAAATCGTTGTCGATTGCGGCAATGGCATTCCCGGCGCGACGTCGCCGGCAATTCTGCGCGCGCTGGGCAATGAAGTGACCGAGCTCTACTCCGAAGTCGACGGCAACTTCCCGAACCACCACCCCGACCCGAGCCAACCGGCGAACCTTGCCGAGCTGATCGCGAGCGTGAAGTCCAGCGGCGCCGAACTCGGCCTGGCGTTCGACGGCGACGGCGACCGCCTCGGCGTCGTCACGCGCGACGGCGCCATCATCTACCCGGACCGGCAGCTGATGCTGTTCGTCGCCGACATCCTGCCGCGCCATCCCGGCGCGTGCGTGATCTTCGACGTCAAGTGCACCCAGCGCCTGGCGCCGGCGATCCGCGCTGCGGGCGGCGTGCCGGTGATGTGGAAGACCGGCCATTCGCTGATCAAGGCGCGCATGAAGGAACTCAAGGCGCCGATCGCCGGCGAGATGAGCGGCCACATCTTCTTCGGCGAACGCTGGTACGGCTTCGACGACGCCACCTACACCGCGGCGCGCCTGCTCGAAATCCTGAGTCGCAGTGCCGACCCGAGCGCGGTGCTCAACGCGCTGCCCACGAGCTTCAGCACACCCGAGCTGAATGTGCCGTGCGCGGAAGGCGAGCCGCGGCGCGTCGTCCAGGACATGAAGCGCACCGCGAGTTTTCCGGGGGCCTCGCGGGTCGTCACGACCGATGGCCTGCGGGTTGAATATGACGACGGCTTCGGCCTGATCCGCTCCAGCAACACGACGCCGATGCTGGTGCTTCGTTTCGAGGGCCAGACGCAGGCGGCGCTGCAGCGCATCGAGAGCACGATGCTCGCCGCGCTGCGCAGCGTCAAGCCTGATGCGCGCATCGACAACGCGGCGCACTGATGCAGCGCCAGCCGGCATCCGGCGGGACGGCGGCGTTGGTGTGACCCGCTGAGGGCGAACTCGAAGACTGCCGCATGCGCGTCTTGCTCGTGAAACTGTCTTCGCTCGGCGACGTGGTGCACACGATGCCCGTGGTGCACGACATCGCCACCGCGTTTCCCGCTGCGCGCATTGACTGGGTCGTCGAGCCCGCATTCGCGCCGCTGCTGCGGCGCATTCAAGGCATCGCCGAAGTCATCGAATGCCCGCTGCGCCGCTGGCGCCGGCGCTGGTGGAGCAGCGCGGTGCGCAACGAGTGGCGCGCCTTTCGCGAACGCCTGCAGCGCGAGCGTTACGACGCCGTGATCGACTTGCAAGGCCTCACCAAGTCGGCGTTGGTCGCGCGCCTGGCGCGCGTTGCGCCGGGCCGGCGCCACGGCCTTGGCAACGCCACCGAGGGCTCGGGCTTCGAATGGCCGGCGCGCTGGCTCGTCGACAACGCCATTCGCATCGAGCCGCGCATCCACGCGCTGGACCGAGCGCGCGTGCTGACTGCGAAAGCCTTGGGCTATTCACACCAGGGCAGGCCGGAGTTCGGCTTGCGCACTGTCGCCCTGCCCGTGAAGCAGCAGCGCCCGAGCGTGGCCTTCGTGCACGGCACGTCACGCGACGACAAACTCTGGCCGATCGAGAACTGGGTCAAACTCGGCGAGCGCTTCACTGATGGCGGCTGGCGCATCGTCTTGCCGCAGGGCAATGCGGCGGAACAGACCCGCGCCGACCTCATCGCCGCGGGTTTGCAACGCGTCGGCAACGCCCAGGTCGAGGTCTGGCCGTCGATGATGATCGACGCTGCGCTGGACCATCTGGCCGCGACGCAAGGCGTGGTTGGAGTCGACAGCGGCTTGAGCCACATGGCAGTGGCCTTGAAGCTGCCGCACGTGCAGCTCTACAACCATGCCACCGCCTGGCGCACCGGGCCGTTGCCGGAGCACGGCATGCGCCATCAAATCGCGATCGAAGGCCGGCCGACGCCCGAGTTGGAAACCGTGTGGGCCGCCTGGAACCGGGTTCTCGAGGCGGCGCGGGCGTGACCATTTCATCGCGTCGCATCGTCTCCCCGCTGCGTGGCCCCGGTGCAAATGTGATGCCGGCGAAAGCTCGACAGGCTCCCAGCTTCACGACCCGCGGACGATGAAGCCGAGCCGCCCGATCGCCGAAGCTGCCGCGCTCGCGCTTTACTCCGCGGCGCTGCGATTGCTGATTCCGGCGGTGTTGCTGCGCTATGGGTGGCGCAGCCGCGCCGAGCCGATGTACCGGCAGGCGATGCCGCAGCGTCTCGGCCACTACCTCGGTGCCGCCGAACCGGGTGCACTCTGGGTGCACGCAGTGTCCCTGGGCGAAACGCGCGCCGCGGCGGCGTTGATCGAGGCTCTGCGCGCGCTTCACCCCGGCATGCGCCTGCTGCTGACGCAAGGCACTGCGAGCGGCCGCGAAGCCGGCAAGGCGTTGCTGCGCGAAGGCGACACCCAAACCTGGTTGCCGCTTGACACCCCCGGCGCGGTACGGCGTTTTCTACGTCATTTCCGCCCGAAGCTTGGTGTGCTGATGGAAACCGAGATCTGGCCGAACCTGCTTCACGCCGCGCAGCACGAGCACGTGCCGATGGTGCTGGCGAATGCGCGCCTGAGTGAAAAGAGCCAGCGCAAGGGCGAGCGCCTTGCGCCGCTGCTGGTCCCGGCGCTGCGCAGCCTGCGCCTGGTGCTGGCCCAGACCGCTGACGATGCCCTTCGTCTGAGTGCCAGCGGCGCGCGCGAAGTGAGGGTCGCCGGCAACCTGAAGTTCGACATGGCGCCCGCCCCGACGCTGCTGGCGCGTGGCCGGGCCTGGCGCGACGCGCTCGCGCGCAAGGTCGTCCTGGCCGCGAGCACGCGCGAAGGCGAGGAGCAGCCGCTGCTCGATGCCTGGCGCGCGCTGGCGCCGCCGCGACCGTTGCTGCTGATCGTGCCGCGCCACCCGCAACGCTTCGACGAAGTCGCCAGGTTGGTGCAGGCCAGCGGCCTGTCGATCCTGCGCCGCAGCATCTGGACTGATGCGCCGCCGCAAGCGGCTCACGCGGCCGACGTCTGGCTCGGCGACTCGCTCGGCGAAATGGCGCTGTACTACGCCGCGGCGCATCTGGCGCTGCTCGGCGGAAGCTTCGCGCCGCTCGGTGGGCAGAACCTGATTGAAGCCGCGGCCTGCGGCTGCCCGGTCGTGATGGGGCCGCACACGTTCAACTTTGCCGACGCGGCGCAACTTGCGATCGCCGCGGGTGCCGCGATTCGGGTCGCGGGGTTCGCCGAAGCGGTGGCATGCGCGGTGGGGCTCGTTGGGCAGCCCGACCTGGCCGCATGGAGCGCGCGCGCGAGCGCCTTTGCGGCAGGCCACCGCGGCGCGGCGCAGCGCATGGCGTTGGCGATCGCCAATATCGATGACGTGCGGCCATAAGAATAAGACGCAGGCGGTCGGGGCGAGGTTTCAGCACCTGCCGGCACTTGGGCTCAGGTTGGGCCCCGCAGGTTCTGAACAAGCCTTGCGCCGAAGTTGAATGGTGCAGCCCGCGCATGTGCTGACAGGGCACCATCTCGACGCACAGCGCGCTGCGCGCCGCAGCGCTTGAAACAGGCCTATTTGCGGAACAGACGATCCGCGGCAATCACGTCGTTGGGGGACAACTGGCCCGAGGCCTGGCGCAACTTGAGACCGTTCAGGATGACGTCGTAGCGCGCCCTGTCGAGGTCGCGGCGGGTCGTGAACAGCTGCGTCTGTGCGTTGAGCACGTCGAGGTTGACGCGCACCCCGACCTTGTAGCCGAGTTGGGTCGCCTCGAGCGCGAGTTGGCTCGACGATTCGGCCGCCTCGAGCGCTTTCACCTGGGCCTGCAGCGACTGCCGGCCGAAGTAGCTGACGCGCGTGGCCTGCGCCACGCCGCGCTGGGCAGCGTCAAGGTCATTGCGCGTCCTCTCTTCCAGCGCGAGGGTTTCCTGCACGCGACTCTGCAGCGAGCCGCCGGAGTAGAGCGGCATCTTCAAGATCACGCCGAGGTTGGCCGACTGCGTGGACCCGGGCGCGGTCGTGCCGGTGCCGCTGACGCGGCTGCTGAGCAGCTGGCCGGTCAGGTCCACTGTGGGGCCGTTCGCGGCGCGTGCTCTTTCGGTGTCGAGCCTGGCGATATCGAGTGCCAGGCGGGCTCTTCGGATCGTGGGGTGCGAGTCTGCGCTGCGCACCCAGGCATTCACATCGGCTGGCATGAGCGCTGGAATCACCACCGGCCTGGCGAGCGGCAGTGGCTTGACATTGCTGCGGCCCACCAACACCTCCAATGCAATCAGTCGGGTGTGCAGGTCGTTTTCGGCCGCCAGCTCCTGCGCGCCGGCGAGATCGAAGCGTGCCTGTGCCTCGCGGGTGTCGGTGATCGTCGCGGTCCCCACCTCGAAATTGCGTTTCGCAGAGGCCAGCTGCTCGCTGATGGCGCGCTTGCTGGTCTGCGCGGTGGACAGCGAGTCTTGTGCCGCAAGGACTTCGAAGTACGCCTGCGCCACCCGGACGATCAAGTCCTGCTCGGCGGTTTCGAGGTCTGCGGTCGAGACTTCGAGCGTGTGTTGCGCTTGCCGAATCGTGGCGCTGTTGGCCGGGTTGTAGAGGGGGAGGGATGCCGAAATGCTGGTCTGAACGTTGGTCGTGCCCTTGGTATCGTTCGAGCCGGGCACGACAACGGCCGCGCCACCACTGCCAACGAAAGCGCTGGGCCCGTTCGCTTCGAACTGGGTGGCGCCGAGGTTCAGCCCGACTGTCGGCCGGTTCAGCGCATCGGCCTGCGCCGCCTTGAACGTCACCGCCTCGGCCTGTGACTTGGCCGCGAGGTAGGCCGCGTCGTACACGCGCGCCGCGTCGTACAACTCGCGCAGACTTTGCGACCAAGCGCCGCCGTGAATCGCACAGCCGATGCCGACGGCCAGGACGAGGGGAATCAGGCGCGGACGAAGCATGGGATTTCCTTGCGTCAAAAAGTGAACCGGCTCGGTTCATCGAAGCTCTTCAGCCGCGGTGCAACGGTGTCGAAAAGGTCGACGCTCGCATAGGCGCGTTCGCCGCTGCGGGTGGTCAGCACCGCACGCATGATGGGCAATTGGCCGACGATGGCCACGAGGCGGCCACCCAATTTCAACTGTAACAGCAGCGGCGCAGGCACTTCTGCCACCGAGCCTGAGAGCACGATCACGTCGAACGGTGCTTCCTCGACAAGGCCGTGTGCACCGTCGGCGTGGCGCACTTCGGCGTTCACGACCCAGGCACGTTTCAGGTTGGCCGCGGCGAAGCATGCCAGTTCGGCGTCGATCTCGAGCGTGATCACATGCTGGGCTCTGCGCGCCAGCAGAGCGGCCATGTAGCCCGATCCGGCGCCGATTTCCAGCACCTGCTCGTGTTTGCGCACATGCAGTTCCTGCAACAGCCGGGCTTCGACCTTCGGCGCGAGCATGCATTGCCCACCGGGCAGGGGCAACTCGGTGTCGACGAAGGCCATGGCGCGATACGCCGGGGGGCAGAAATCTTCGCGCTTCACCAGCGCCAGCAGCGAGAGCACGTCCTGGTCCAGCACATCCCACGGCCGGATCTGCTGTTCGATCATGTTGAAGCGGGCTTGTTCGACGTTCATCGGCGGCATTCTTGGGCGCAATCGGGCGGCATCAGCATCGGCATTCTATTTCGCCGGGCCCGGCGCGCCCTCAGGCTGGCGCGCGCTGGGTCTATTCTTGCGCAGGGCCCAGTTCGCCAGATCGTCGAGGTAGCAGTAGATCACCGGCACGACCACCAGCGTGAGCAGCGACGAAGTGATGACGCCGCCGATCACGGCCTGGCCCATCGGCGCGCGCTGCTCCGAACCCTCGGTGAGCGCGAACGCGAGCGGCACCATGCCGAAGATCATCGCCAGCGTCGTCATCAGGATCGGGCGCAAACGCACGCGCGCCGCGTAGATCAGCGCGTCGTCGCGCGACATGCCGCGGCCCAGGTCAGCTGTCGCCTGAGGCGCGCCGTGCAGACCGTCGGCGCGAACCGTGCCCTCGCGCGCGCGGATCGCGAAGTCGATCAGCAGGATCGCGTTTTTCGTCACAAGCCCCATCAGCATCACGATACCGATGATCGAGAACATGTTCAACGTCGAGCGAAAGATGAACAGCGCACCGACCACGCCGATCAGCGTCAGCGGCAGCGAGCTCATGAGCGCGAGCGGTTGCAGAAAACTCTTGAACTGCGAGGCCAGGATCATGTAGATGAAGATCACCGCCAATCCCAGCGCCGAGACTGCGTAGGCAAAACTTTCCTGCATGTCTTTCGTCGAGCCGCCGAAACGATAGCCGTAACCCGGCGCGAACGCGGTGGCGTCGAGGACTTTGCGCATGTCGGCCGCCACTTCGCCGAGCGCGCGCCCCGACACGTTGGCGGTGAGTTCGACCTCGCGGCTCAGGTCGCGCCGATTGATCTGGTTCGCGCCGGTGGCGGCGTGGAACTCGGCCACCTGCGACAAACGGATCACGCGCGGCGAGCCGTCGGCGTTGCTGCCCACCACCAGGCCGAGGCGTTCGACGTCGCCCACGGCATTGCGTGTCTGCGGCGCGAGCCTGACCTTGACGTCGTAATTCTGGTCGTCTTCGGCCTTCCAGTTGCCTACCGTCTGGCCCGCGATCAGGGCCCGCAACGCGCTCGTGATCGCGCCCACGCTCAGCCCCGCGTCAGACGCGGCGTCGCGCTTCACGACAACGCCCAAGGTCGGCTTGTTCGGCTTGGCGCTGCTGTCCAGGTCGACGAGTCCGGAGATGGCTTGCAGGCGCGGCAACACCCTGGCCGTGATGCGCTCCAGTTCGCGCAAGTCGCTGCCTTGGATCGACACCTGAATCGGTTTCATGCCGCCCACGGAGTCGAGCAGGCCGACATGCGTGACCGTGATTCCCGGCACGCGGGAAAGGCGCTCGCGCAGCGGCACTGAAAGCTGGTCGACGTTCAGCTCGCGGTCCTTGCGGTCCACCAGGCGCACGTAGATCGAAGCGTAGATCTTGCCCGCGGCCTGGCCGGTGTTGATCGTGGCAAGGGTGTACTTGACCTGCGGCAGCTCGCGCAATATGGCCTCGACCTGGCGCGCCTTTGCCTGCGTGGTCTCGATCGACGAGCCCACCGGTGTGTAGAAGGTGACGAAGGTTTCCGAGTAGTCGGCCTTCGGCACGAATTCGGTGCCCAGCAGCGGGACCATGGCGAAGCTGGCGAGCAAGGTCAGCAGCGCCAGCCCAAGCGTGCTGAGCCGGTGCCGCAGCGACCAGCCCAGGATCGTTTCGTAGAGCCGCCCAAGAGAATGGGCGAAGCGGTCGACCGCGCCGGTGATGCGGCCGATGCTGCGGTCGTACAGCGTCGCCGGGCCGCGCGGCGCATTGCCGGCGTGAATCGTCGGGTCGTGCCAGATGCTCGAGAGCATGGGGTCGAGTGTGAAGCTGACGAACATCGAAATCAGCACCGCGGCCACGATCGTGATGCCGAACTCGTGAAAAAATTTACCGACGATGCCGCCCATGAAGCCGATCGGCAGGAACACGGCAACGATCGACAAGGTGGTGGCGAGCACGGCCAGGCCGATCTCGTCCGTGCCCTGCAGCGCCGCGTCGTGCGCGTTCGCGCCGAGCTGCACATGGCGCACGATGTTCTCGCGGACCACGATCGCGTCGTCGATGAGCAGACCCACGCACAGGCTGAGCGCCATCAGCGTCACCATGTTGATCGTGAAGCCGAAGCCGTACATGAACAGGAACGTGCCGATCAGCGAGATCGGCAGCGTCAGCCCCGTGATCACGGTGGAACGCCAGGAATTGAGGAACAGGAACACGATCCCGATCGTCAGCGCCGCACCTTCGAACATGGTGCGCCGCACGTTGTTCACCGAGACCCGGATCGGCCGTGAGCTGTCGCGCACCAGCTCCAGCTTCATGCCCGAGGGCAACTCCGCTTCGAGCTTTGCGGCCACCGCGGTCAGGCCGTCGACGACGTCGATCGTGTTCTCGCCCTGGGCCTTCTGCACCTCGATGGCCAGGGTCTGCTGGCCGTTGTAGAGCGCCAGGCTCTCCACCTCTTCGGGGCCGTCGATCACTTCGGCGATCTGCGCCAGCCGAATCGGCGCGTTCGCGCGGCGCGCAACGATCAGGCTCTTGAAGTCCTCCGGCCGCGCGAACCGCCCCAGGATTTGCACCACCTGCTCAGTCTGCGCCGAGCGCAGCGCACCGGCCGGCAGTTCCTGGTTCTCGCTGCGCACCGCGCTCAGCACCTGGTCGACGCCCACGCCCAGCGCCTCCATCGCCTGCGGCCGCAGGTAGATGTTGATCTCGCGCTTGCGCGCCCCCACCAGCGTCACGGAGCCGACTCCGCGCACGTTTTCCAGGCGCTTCTTCACCACCTGGTCGGCAAAGGTCGTCAGCTCCAGCGTGCTGCGTGTAGCGTCGGGCGAGGTCATCGCCAGGGTGTAGATCGGGCGGCTCGCCGGGTCGAAGCGCGAGACGCGTGCCTCTTTCACCTCGTCGCGCAGGTTGGGGCGCACCGAGGCCACCTTTTCGCGCACGTCATCGGCCGCCTTGCGCCCCTCGACATCGAGGTTGAACTGCACGATGACGACCGACACGCCGTCGTAGGAACGCGAATACAGCTGGTTGATGCCGGCGATCGTGTTCACGGCTTCTTCGATCTTGCGCGTCACTTCGTTCTCGACGATCTCGGGCGATGCGCCCGGATAGTCGATCTGAATCACGACCGTCGGGAAGTCGACGTTCGGAAACTGGTCGACCTTGAGGCGTTGATACGAAAACAGCCCGAGCACGACAAACGCAAGCATGACCATCGTGGCCATGACCGGATTCGAAATCGAGACGCGCGTGAACCACATGGTCGATGCCGCGTCAGCGGCTGGCCGCGACGGGCGCGGCCGGCGCGGCGGACATCGGCGCGGGACTCGCGCCTGGCGTCTCGGCGGCAAGGCGTACCGCTGTGCCGTCGCGCATCGCACCCACGCTGCCGGCCAGGACGCGTTCGCCGGGTTCGAGCCCGGCGCCGATTTCAACCCAGGTCTGACCCTGCACCTCGCCGCGCAGGCCCAGGCTCACGTCGCGCAGGCGCACCTGCTCGCCCTGCAGCAGCAGCACATGCGGCCTGGCGCCGTCGGTGCGCACCGCGGACAGCGGCACCGCCGTCGCCGACTTGCGCGCCAACTCGATCTTGCCGGTGGCAAACATGCCCTGGCGCAGCTGCGGCTGGCCTTGCACCGCGAGATAGGCCATGATCGAGCGGCTGCCCGCCTGCGCGCTGGGGTTGATGCGCGCCACTTTCGCCGCGACGCGTGCATCGGTGCCATCGATGCTGAGCAGCGCCGGGCTGCCGATGCTCAACCGGGCAACGTCTTCCGACGCGATCGCCACCTCGAGCTCGAGTTGCGACAGGTCGACAATTTCAAGCAGGCGCGCGTCGACCGCGACCCGCTCGCCGGGCTGCGCCAGGCGCTGCGAAATGAGGCCGGAGATGGGCGCGACCAGGGTTGCGTCGGCGCGTCCTTTGCGCGCCAGCTCCACGGCCGCCAGCGCGGCTTCGAGTGTGCCCTGGGCCGCGGCCTCGTTTGACACCGAAGTCTCCAGGCCGGTCGGCGAAATGAAGCCTTGCGCGACCAGCGCACGGTTATTCTCCAGCGCGCGCACCGCGATCGTCCATTGCGCCTTGGCCGAGGCGGCGGTTTGCTC
>JAEMQF010000366.1 GCA_022758925.1 Burkholderiales bacterium
AGTTGGGTCCTGATGCGCACCGACTGGAGCAAGCGCCACGACCCCGAGGCGTACCAGAACTTCGACGAGACCGGCCAGCACACGCCCGGGCCGAGCAGCGAGGCGGTGCAGTTCCTGGTGCGCGAGCGCGACGTGCTCGGTTTCGGCTCGGAGGCGATCGGCACCGACGCCGGCCAGGGCTACCACCTGCGCCCACCTTACCCGTGCCACTACTTCATGCACGGCGCGGGGCGCTATGGCCTGCAGTGCCTGAGCAACCTTGACCAACTGCCTGCTACCGGCGCGCTGTTGATCTGCCCGCCGCTGAAGATCCAGCAGGGCAGCGGCAGCCCGTTGCGGGTGTTGGCGTTGGTGGCGGGATGAGTGCGAACGCGGGCCCGCGCGCAGCGCAGATCGAAGCGCACTTGCTGCCGGAGCGCCGACCCGAGGCGCGCTTGCTGCCGCAGCGCCGGCCGCGCGCTGCGACGCTGCGCAGAGACCTTTCGCCGGCGGCGGTTTGAAGATGGCAGATCGCGGCGTCGCCCTCGTCACCGGCACCAGCGCCGGCATCGGCAAAGTGATCTGCGAACACCTGTTGGCCAGCGGCTACGAGGTGGTCGCGCTGGCGCGCCGGCCTACCGATATCACGCACCCGCGCCTGCGCAGCATCAGCGTCGACCTCGCCGACCGCGCCGCCACCGCGCAGGCCGCGCGCGAGGCGGTGCAGCGCTTTGCGATCACGACGCTGGTGCACAACGCCGGCAGCATCCGCCCCGCGCTGCTCGCGGACGTGAAGCTCGACGACCTCGACGCGCTGACCGAACTGCACCTGGGCAGCGCCATCGCGCTGGTGCAGGCGGCGCTGCCGGCGATGCGAGGCAAAGGCTTCGGGCGCATCGTGCTGCTGTCGTCGCGCGGGGCCCTCGGCCTGGCCACACGCAGCGCCTACGCGGCGACCAAGGCCGGAATGATCGGTCTGGCGCGCACCTGGGCGCTCGAACTCGCGGCCGATGGAATCACGGTCAACGTGGTCGCACCCGGGCCGATCCGCGGCACCGAAATGTTCCATGAAGTGATTCCCGCCGAAAGCGAACGCGAGCGCAAGCTCGCCGCTGCGATTCCGGTCAAGCGCCTGGGCACGCCCGAAGACGTGGCGCGCGCGGTGGACTTCTTCGTCGATCCGGGCAACAGCTTTGTCACCGGGCAGGTGCTGTATGTGTGCGGTGGGGCGAGTCTGGGTATGGTCACGCTCTGAGAGCGCAGGCCGGGGCCTTTTGCTCCGACACGGCAGGATCGCATGCTCCAAGGGTCGTGGCGGCAACCCGCCCACCACCGGCGGGATCGGAGTGATGGCGCGCAGTCAGGCCACCTCAAACCGCAGTCTTGCCCATGCTCTGCCTCGTCACCGGATGCGAACTCGACAACCCGCCGTCCACCGCAATCGCCTGGCCGTTGACGTAGCTCGCTTCGTCCGACGCGAGGAACAGCGCCACGCGTGCCAGCTCCTCGGGCTGCGCTGCGCGGCGCAGCGGATTGAGGCGGCCGATCTTGTCGGTGACGTTGCGCTGCCGGGCGAGGTCGAACACGGGCTGCGTCATTCCGGTTTCGGTCAGGCCGGGGCAGAGCGCGTTCACGCGCACATTCGTTTCGCTCAACTGCTGCGCCGCGACCATCACGAGGTTGATGACGCCGGCCTTCGACGCCGAGTACGCGGGCCCGCCGGCGCCGGAGCGCAGGCCCGCCACCGAAGCGGTGCAGACGATGGCGCCGCCGCGGCCGGCATCGGCCATCACCTTGCCGGCGTGCTTGACCATGAGCCAGGGGCCGATCAGGTTCACACGCAGGATCTCGGTCCAGGCTTCGGGCGTCAGGTCGAAGATGCCGGCCATGCCGCCCGAGATGCCGGCGTTGGCGAAGGCGATATCGAGCTGGCCGTGGCATCGCAGCGCAGTCGCGACCATCGCCGCGACATCGGCTTCGGCGCCGGCGTCCATCTGCATGCCGATGGCTGCGCCGCCGGCGTCCAGCACCTGAGCCACGGTGTCGTGCACGCTGGGGTTCTTGTCGCCCAGGATCAGGCGCGCGCCTTCGGCAGCGAACAGCAGCGCCGCGGCGCGGCCGATGCCCGAGCCTGCACCGGTGATGAGGCCGACCTTGCCTGCGAGGCGGTTCGTCATCATCCACCCCCGCTGCTCGTGGCGCCGCCGTCGATCACGATCGTCTGCCCGGTGGTGAAGGCGCCGGCGCGTGAGGCCAGGAACACTGCGGCACCGGCGATCTCGTGCGGCTCGCCGATGCGTTTCAGCGACGCCACCGCGGTCGCGCGTTGCAGCGTGGCAGGGTCGTCCCACAGCGCCTTCGCGAAATCGGTGCGGATCAGCCCCGGCGCGATGCAGTTGACGCGCACGCCGCGCGGGCCGAATTCGTCGGCCAGGCAACGCGCGAGTTCCATGTCGGCGGCCTTCGAGATGCAGTAAGCGCCGATCACGGTCGATCCCTTCAGGCCGCCGACCGACGAGATGATCGTGATCGAGCCCTCGCCGCGCTCCAGCATCTCGGGCGCCACCATCGAGATCAGCCAGTGGTTGGCGATGATGTTGTTGTCGAGGGTCTTGCGGAAGACCTCGTCGCTGATGCCGGCCAGTGGCCCGTAGTAGGGGTTCGATGCGGCGTTGCAGACCAGGGCATCGATGCGCCCGAACGCCTGGCGCGTCCGGTTCACGAGCTGCTGCAGGCTCTCTTTCGACGAAATGTTCGCCGGCACCGAAATCGCGCTGCCCGCGCCGTGCTTCGCATTGATCGCCGCGGCGACGCTGTCGCAAGCGTCTTGCTTGCGGCTCGAGATCACGACCCTCGCGCCGTGCACTGCCATCTCCTCGGCGATCGCCTTGCCGATGCCGCGCGACGAGCCGGTGATGACGGCGACCTTGCCGGTCATGTCGAACAGGGACATGGGTTTCCTTTCTGAGCAGGCCAGGGCCGCCGCTTCGCAGCGGCCGTCCCCCGCGGGGATCAAGCAAAGTGGCGAAGCCACATTTCCTTGAGCGCCTGGCCCGAGTAGAACAGGCCTGAGCCATCCTTCGCAAGCAGGGCAATCGCCATGGTGCGGGCGCGCCGATCGGCGACACTGCGCGCTTCTGGGCTGCGGCGCAGGCGATGGCAGCGGAATTTGTCGACGTGCTGGTGGTGGGTGCCGGGCTCTCGGGAATCGGTGCCGCGTGTCACCTTCAGGCGCTGTGCCCGAGCCACAGTTTCGCCATCGTCGAGGCGCGCCGGGAGCTGGGCGGAACCTGGGACCTGTTCCGCTATCCGGGAGTGCGCTCTGACTCCGACATGCACACGCTGGGCTATTCGTTCCGGCCGTGGACGGCACAGGCGGCAATCGTCGGCGGGCAGGCGATCTGGAGCTACTTGCGCGACACCGCGCGCGAACATGGCGTCGACAGGAAGATCCGCTTCGGCCAGCGCGTGGTGCGCGCCGACTGGTCGACGCCGCTGGCGCGCTGGAGCGTCGAACTGCGGCGCGACGACGGCAGCACGTCGAGCATCGAATGCGGCTTTCTCTTCATGTGCAGCGGCTACTACGACTACGCCGGTGGCTACGAGCCCGAGTTCCCGGGCCGTGAGCGCTTCGGCGGGCTCGTCGTGCACCCGCAGCATTGGCCCGAGCAGCTGGACTACACGGGAAAGCGCGTGCTCGTGATCGGCAGTGGCGCGACCGCGGTGACGCTCGTGCCGGCGATGGCCGAGAAGGCCGCGCATGTGACGATGCTGCAGCGTTCGCCGACATGGATGGTGGCGCGGCCGTCGATCGACAGCGCCGACACCTGGCTGCGGTGTTGGCTGCCGTTGCGCGCGGCGCTGTGGCTGACGCGCTGGAAGAACATCGTGCTCGGCATGCTCGTGGTCTGGCTCTGCCAGCACCGGCCGCAGCGCATGCGCGAGCTGTTCCTGCGTGGCGTGAGGCACGCGCTCGGCGCGCAGGCGGACATCGACAAGGACTTCACGCCGCGCTACCCGCCGTGGGAGCAGCGCCTGTGCCTGGTTCCCGACGGCGACCTGTTTCGCGCCATCAGGCAGGGCCAAGCCAGCGTCGTCACCGACCAGATTCAGTCTTTCACCGAAACCGGGGTGCGCCTGGCTTCGGGTGCGACCCTCGAGGCCGACATCATCGTCAGCGCCACGGGATTGAAGCTGGCGATGCTGGGCCAGGCCGAAATCAGGGTTGACGGCGCACTGGTGGACCCGGCGCGCACAGTCAACTACAAAGGCGTGATGGCCACCGGTGTTCCGAACCTGGCGAACACCTTCGGCTACACCAGGGCTTCGTGGACGCTCAAGTCCGACCTGACCGCGCGCTACGTATGCCGGCTCCTCAACCACATGCGCAAGACCGGTTCGCGCCAGTGCCTCGTTGCCCCGGTGGGCTCGAACACACCGTTGCTGCCGTGGGTCGACTTTTCCTCGGGCTATTTCCAGCGCGCTGCCGACGTGCTGCCAAAGCAGGGTTCAACCCGACCCTGGAAGCTGAACCAGAACTACCTGAGCGACTTGGCTGCGCTGCGCTTCGGCGCGCTGGACGACGGGGTGCTGCGCTTTTCGCGCTAGGAGCCTGGGCGGCAGAACGCGCGTGGGCGGCTCCGGCGCCATCGAGCCGCAGCGGCGCCGGCCCGCCGCGACCCGGCTTCACAGCGGCATGCAATTGAACCGCAGCGCAAGCGCCTCGAAGGCGCCACCACGCCGAACGCCGGCGCGGCGCGTTGACTGCGGCGTGGCCTTCAGCCTGCGCCCGGCGCCGCGCACGGGCGGGAAACCAACCATGGACTATTGAATGGAAAGTATCTAGCATGATTTTTTGCCGGCTTGCGCCGTCCGGAAGCGAATGTCGCGAGCTCGCGCAAGTCCAGGCGCAGGGCGCAGACTTGGCATTGGCGTTTCATCACATCCACCATGAGGAGGCAAAGATGACTTCAGGCAAGAGAATGACGCGACGTCGCTTTCTCGCGACCACGGCGGTGACTTCGGCGGCAACGCTCGCTCCGCCCTACATCCGCAGCGCGCACGCCGCAGGCTCGCTTTCGATCGGCTTCTGGGATCACTGGGTGCCCGGCGCGAATGACACGCTGACCAAGCTGTGCAACGAATGGGCAGCGACGGAGAAGGTCGACGTCAAGATCGACTACATCACGTCGCAGGGAGAAAAACTTCAATTGACGATCGTCGCCGAGTCGCAAGCCAAGTCGGGCCACGACATTCTCCAGTTCCCGAACTGGATGGCCAGCGATCAGGCGAAGAACCTCGTCCCGGTTGACGACATCATGAGCGTGGCGCTGAAGAACAATGGAAGCGCGACTTCTGTCGTCGAGTATCTCGGCAAAGTGGACGATCACTGGGTCGCGGTGCCGGCAACCACCGGCAGCCAGCTCAAGGGGCCCTGCGGGCGTATCGATCTGCTGCAGAAATACGCCGGCCTGGACGTTCTCAAGATGTACCCCGGTCCCGGCGGCAAGCCCGACAAAGCGCTGCAGGACCAGTGGACCTGGGATGCATTCCTGGTGGCCGCCGAAAAATGCTTCAAGGGCGGCAATCCCTTCGGCCTGGGATTCGGCCAGACAACCGATTCGGTGGACTGGATCGGCGCGCTGTTCCACGCCTATGGCGCGCAGCTGGTTGACGCCAAGGGCAACATCACGGTCAAGTCCGACGCGGTGAAGCAGGTGCTGGAATATGCGCAGAAACTGGTGAGGGTCGTGCCGCCGGACGTGTTCGCCTGGGACGATGCCTCGAACAACAAGTACCTGATCTCGGGTCAGGGCTCCCTGATCATGAATCCGCCCAGTGCCTGGGCGGTCGCCAAGCGCGACAACCTCAAGGTGGCCGAGCAGTGTTGGACGTTCCCGTCGCCCCAGGGACCGAAGGGCCGTTTCGCGCCCGGCCTGCCGTTCTACTTGGGAACCTGGAGGTGGTCGAAGAACATCCCGGCCGCGAAGAGCCTGCTGGCGCACCTGTCGGAGCGGTCGAGCATCGAGCGGCTGGTGGCCGCGAGCGGCGGTTATGACATTCCCGGCTTCTCGGGTTTGCGCGACTTCAAGACCTGGGCCGAAGTCGGCCCTCCCACGGGCACGGTATACAACTATCCGCCGCGCGCCGACCAGATCGTCTCGATCGCGGCAGCGCCCGCACCGGTGCGGATCGCGAACCAGATCTACACCCAGGCGACCATGACCAAGATGATCGCCAAATGCACGCAGGGCGGCGAGTCGATCGACAAAGCGATCGGCTGGGCCGCCTCGGAACTCGAAGGGTTCATGCGCACCTGAGGCCTGGAAGCGCAACGCTGCGCAGCAGGTGGCGCCAAATGAGTGCGGCGCCACCCGCGAGCGTGCATCTGTTCAGAGCCAACCCCCGGGAGCGAGATTGAATGGCTGATGCCGCCATCCACGCCGGGCCGTCAACAGCCCGGCGCCGCATGACGATGAAGAAGTTCGTGCGCCGCAGGTCCACGATCGCCTTCGCCATGGCGCTGCCGCTGATCCTGCTCATCGCCTTCCTGGTCGTCTATCCGGCGCTGTTCTCGATGTACCTCGCCACGCTCAACAAGTCGATGGAGCGCTTCGTCGGGTTGGGCAATTTCGAGTTCCTGTTCAAGCGCAACACGTTCTGGATGGTGGTGCAGCAGTCATGCATCTTCGCCATCAGCGCCGTCTTCTTCAAGGCCCTGATCGGCTTCTTCCTGGCCCATTTCGTCCACACGATTCCGGCCAAGGGCCAGCGCAAGTGGCGCGGCATGCTGCTCGTGCCCTGGGTCATCCCGCCGGCGATGAGCACGCTCGGCTGGTTCTGGCTGTTCGACCCGTCCTACAGCGCCTTCAACTGGCTGTTCGTGCGCGTCGGCATCGACCCGGTGAACTGGCTCGGCGATCCGCTTTGGGCGCGCATCTCGGTGATCCTGGTGAATGTCTGGTACGGCGCGCCGTTCTTCCTGATCATGTACCTCGCGGCGCTCAAGTCGGTTCCCGAGCAGTTGTTCGAGGCCGCATCGATCGACGGTGCCAACTGGTGGCAGAAGATCTGGTACATCACGCTGCCGATGATGCGCAACATCATCTCCATCACGGTGCTGTTCTCGCTCATCGTCACCTTCGCCAATTTCGACATCGTGCGCATCCTGACCAGCGGCGGGCCGGTCGACCAGACGCATGTGTTCGCCACCTGGGCGTTCAATCTCGGGATCCAGGGCAACGACATTCCGCTCGGCGCCAGCGTTTCGCTGTTCATGCTGCCGATCCTGGGCATCTCGGCGATCTTCATCCTGCGCGGTGTCACCAAGCGCGGGAACGAGGCCTGAGCATGACGCCAGGCGCCGCCACGATTGGGCAGACGGGCCCGGCGCGCCCGGGCAGCATCCAGCGCAGCCGGCGCTGGGCCCTGATCTGGTCGTACGTGTTCCTGGTGCTGTTCGCGGTTTTCTTTCTGATGCCGCCGATCTACATGTTCATCACCTCGCTCAAGAGCAGCAGCGAGGTCTCGGCGATCACGAACCCGTGGTGGGTGTATCGCCCGACGCTCGACAACTATGTGGCACTGCTCGGCTCCGGCACGTACCTGACGTTCTTCCGCAATTCTGCGGTCGTCGCGCTGATCGTGGTCGTTGTCACCATGCTGGTGAGCATTCCGGCCGCCTTCGCCCTCTCGCGCATGAAGTTCTGGGGCTCGACGACGCTGGCCACCGGCGTGTTCCTCACCTACCTCGTGCCTGACACGCTGCTGTTCATCCCGCTGTTCAAGATCTTCGCCTTCGTGCACGAGCACACCGGAATCGAGCTGATCAACCACTGGTGGGCGCTGATCATCATCTACCCGACGCTGACGGTGCCCTTCGCCACATGGATCCTGATCGCCTACTTCGCCTCGATCCCGAAGGAACTCGACGAAGCGGCGCTGATCGACGGCGCCGGCTACCTGCAGATGCTGACCATGATCTTCATTCCGGTGGCGCTGCCCGGCATCATCGCCGCGACGATTTTCGCCTTCACCGTCGCCTGGTCGCAATTCCTCTATCCGCTGGCGTTCACCACCTCGGCCGATCAGCTGGTGCTGCCTGTGGGCATCGTCACCACGCTGATCAAGGGCGATGTGTACAACTGGGGCCAGATCATGGCGGGCGCGCTGCTCGGTGCCGCGCCGCCGTTGATCATTTACGCCTTCCTGATGGACTACTACATCGCCGGGCTCACTGCCGGCGCGACGAAGGGATAGACGCATGGCACAGGTGCGGCTGCACAGGCTGGTGAAGAACTACGACGAGACGCCGGCTGTTCGCGGGATTGACCTCGATATCGCCGACAAGGAGTTCGTCGTCCTGGTCGGACCTTCCGGCTGCGGCAAGAGCACGACGCTGCGCATGATCGCCGGGCTGGAGGAGATCACCGCCGGCGACATCATCATCGGCAGCGAAGTGGTGAACGACGTGCCGCCGAAGGACCGGGACATCGCCATGGTGTTCCAGAACTATGCGCTGTACCCGCACATGACGGTGTATGAAAACATGTCCTTCGGCCTGCGCCTGAAGAAGGTGGCGAAAGACGAGATAACCAGGCGCGTCGAGAACGCCGCGCGCATCCTCGACATCAGCGAACTGCTGCAGCGCAAACCGAAACAGCTTTCAGGCGGGCAGCGCCAGCGCGTGGCGATGGGGCGCGCGATCGTGCGTGACCCGAAGGTCTTCTTGTTCGACGAACCGCTGTCCAATCTCGACGCCAAACTGCGCGTGCAGATGCGCACCGAGATCAAGAAGGTGCATCAGAAGGTCCAGACCACCACCGTCTATGTGACCCACGACCAGGTTGAAGCGATGACGCTCGCCGACCGCGTGGTCGTCATGAACGGCGGCCTGATCGAGCAGGTGGGTACGCCCAATGAGCTCTACCACTTTCCAAGGACGAAATTCGTCGCCAGCTTCATCGGCTCGCCGGCCATGAACTTCGTGCCCTGCACGATCGAGGAAGCGGCGGGCACATTGCGCGTGCGCCTCAGCAGCGACCTCGTCTTTCCGGTGCCGCAGGATCGAACCCAGCGTTACCGCGCGCACATCGGCAAAGCGTGTCTGATGTTCGGTCTGCGGCCCGAACATATCGTGGAACAGCGTTCGCATATTGAGCCGAACCAGCACGCGTTCGAGGTCCAGTTGGAGGTGACTGAACCTATGGGGATGGAAACGATGGTTTTCTTCGTGCTGGCGGGAACCGAACTGTGCGGGCGGGTCAACCCCAACGCGGGAGCGCAATCCGGCAAACGCATGAAACTGGTTGCCGATCTGGGCAATATGCATTTGATCGACGACGCGAGCGGGCAGGTGCTCTGACGAAGTCAGATGACGCGTCAGGCTCTCGTCAACGGCTGCGGCATGCCTTCTCAAACCTTTCAGACCGGCGCGCTCGTCGGCTGAGCTCGGCCCCGGGGGTGGGCCGCGGCTGCCTCGGCACCGCTGGTTCGCATCGTCCGATGGGCCGGACGAAACCCAAGCCGCGAGGGTGTCCCGATGATGGGGCAGGTCATGCAGCAGCACCTGACCGTCCGGCACCGGGGTGAAATGAACGCCCGAACCGGCCAGGCGAGGCCCTGCGCAAGCGCACCCGAATCCAGGATTCAGGCACGGAAAAGGCGCCCTTCTCGATCGCCCCGAGGCGTCAGGCGCATCTAGCATGCTGCGACCCAGATCGCCGGCGAATCGGATGCCCAAGTATTGCCCTGCCTTGCTCACGCTTGCCACCGTGCTCGTCGCCTGTGGCGCCGAGGTTGCGGGCACTGCTGCCACGGTTGGCGCATTGCAGGCGACGCAGGCGCAGCACGTGCGGACCCAGCAGCGTCAGGCCGAGAACCGCTTGAGCGAGTCGCTCAAGGCCGTCGACGCCAGTGCCTCGGCGGCGGCCCGCGAATAGCGCACTGCGTATCACTTGCCCAGCGCGCGAAGAGCCTGACGGGCTTTGAGTCGGGCCCGCGCCGGGGCCGCTGCGCCGGGCTGCTACGCTGTGCAGTCCGCCAGCAGGAGCCGCAAATGGAATACACCCGCCTCGGCCGCACCGGCCTCACCGTGTCACGCCTGTGCCTGGGCTGCATGACCTACGGCGCCCCGGATCGCGGCGCCCACCCGTGGACGCTGGACGAAGGCGCGAGCCGCCCGCTCATCCGCCAGGCGCTGGAAGCCGGCATCAACTTCTTCGACACCGCCAACCTTTACTCCGACGGCACTTCGGAAGAAATCCTCGGCCGTGCGCTGCGAGACTTCGCGCGCCGCGAAGAAGTCGTGGTCGCGACCAAGGTGCGTTTCCCGTCGCGCCGCGCGCCGAACATCGGCGGCCTGTCGCGCAAGGCGATCCTGTTCGAGATCGACGCGAGCCTGAAGCGCCTGGGGCTGGACCACGTCGACCTGTACCAGATCCATCGCGCCGACCCCGAGACACCGATCGAGGAGACGATGCAGGCGCTGCACGACGTGGTGCGCTCCG
>JAEMQF010000243.1 GCA_022758925.1 Burkholderiales bacterium
CTGCCACCGCTGTGGCAGGCCGCCCGCGATGCGGGCTTCGCCACGCCCAACATCGGCCTGTTGACCGACATGATCGCTTGCCCGGGCGGCGATTTCTGTGCGCTCGCCAACGCGCGTTCGATTCCGGTGGCGTCGGCGATCGCCGAGCGCTTCGACGACCTCGACCTGCTCTACGACATCGGCAACATAGATCTTCACATCAGTGGCTGCATCAACTCCTGCGGTCACCACCACAGCGGGCACATTGGTGTCCTGGGCGTCGACAAGGACGGCCAGGAGTGGTACCAGGTCACGCTCGGCGGATCTGACGGTTCCACGCTCAGTGGCACCTCGGTGCCGGGGAAGGTGATCGGCCCTTCGTTCGCAGCCGATGAAGTGGCCGACGCGATCGAAACCCTGATCGACACCTACCGCGGCCTGCGTACCGACGGCGAACACTTTGTCGACACCGTGAAGCGCGTCGGTGGCGCGCCCTTCCGCGCCGCGGCCGACCGCGTGCGCCAGACAACCCCCGCTTAAAGGAAGAGCGAAGATGAAGTTCATCGAACCACAGCAAGACCCATTGGAATCGGCCTGGGGCGGCGCCGATCCGGCCGAGTGCACACTCATGACACTCGAGCAATGGCAGGCTGTTCGCCGCCGCTGGCCGGCCATGCCCCGCATCGGAGTCGTCTTGTCGAACGACCAGGACGTTGCTCTGCTGGAGCCCGATCTGCCGCGACTTGCTTTGGTCGTGCTGCAGTTCCCCACCTGGACCGACGGCCGTGCCTACACGCAGGCTCGCCTGTTGCGCACGCGGCTGCGCTTCACGCGCGAGATACGTGCCAGCGGCGAAGTACTGGTGGACATGCTGCCGATGCTGCAGCGCACCGGCTTCGACGCGGTGCAACTTCGCGCCGACCAAAGCCGGAAATCGGCCCGGCACGCGCTGCGCTTCTTCGCCGACCACTACCAAGGTGACGCGAACGAGCCGAGACCGCTGTTTGCCCGCTGCAGCGCACAGATGCCCGCAAATGTCGGCGATTGAACTGCACGCCCGCCGCCACCACGGCTACGACGAGTGTGTTGCTCACGCCGTGGCGCTGCTGCGGTCGGCGGCGCGCGATCACGAAGGCGCGATCGTGCAGGCGACGAGCCTGGGCGCCGAAGACATGGTCATCACCGACATGATCGCGCGCCACGAACTGCCGATTTCGGTGGCCACGCTCGACACGCGCCTGCTGCACGCGCAGACGCTCGCGCTGATCCCGACCATCGTGCGGCGCTACGGCGTCGCGGTCGAGTGCTTCAGTCCGCGCGATGAAACGGTGCTGCACTTCGTGCATGCGCACGGCGCGCGCGCGATGTTCGACAGCATCGAACTGCGCAAGGGCTGCTGCGCGATCCGCAAGCTCGAGCCGCTGTCGCGCATGCTTGAGCGCCGCAGCGCGTGGATCACGGGAATGCGGCGCGGGCAATCGACGAATCGCGCCATGGTGGCCTTCAGCGAGCCGGACAACCAGGGCCGCACCAAGCTCAACCCGCTCGCTGACTGGGCTTTGGCCGATGTGTGGCACTACATCGCCACGCACGAGGTGCCCTACAACCCGCTGCACGATCAGTGTTACCCGAGCATAGGTTGCGCGCCATGCACGCGCGCGGTTGGGGCCGGCGAAGACTTCCGCTCCGGCCGCTGGTGGTGGGAGAACGAAAATGCGAAGGAATGCGGCCTTCATGTCGGGGGTTCAGCGTCGTCAACGATCGGTGCGCACGCATGAACGCCCCGTTGAAAGTCGAGCACTTGCTGCCCGAGCTCGACCACACGCACCTCGACTGGCTCGAAGAAGAGGCGATCTTCATCCTGCGCGAGGCCGTTGCCGCCTTCGATCGTCCCGCCCTGCTTTTCTCGGCCGGCAAGGATTCCTGCGTGGTTCTTCGCCTGGCCGAGAAAGCGTTCAAGAACAAGGGCGCCGACGGTCGTTTCGTGGGCCGGCTGCCGTTCCCGTTGCTGCACGTGGACACCGGCCACAACTTCCCCGAAGTGATCGAGTTCCGCGACCGCCGGGTGGCCGCGATGGGCGAGCGCCTCGCCGTCGGTCACCTCGAGGATTGCATCAAGCGTGGCACGGTGCGACTGTCGCACCCGCTCGAATCGCGCAACGGCCATCAGACCGTCGCACTGCTCGAAGCCATCGCGCAACACCGCTTCGACGTGTTGCTGGGCGGTGCACGCCGCGACGAAGAAAAGGCCCGCGCCAAGGAGCGCATCTTCTCGCACCGCGACAGCTTCGGCCAATGGCAACCGAAGGAGCAGCGCCCCGAACTCTGGACGCTGTTCAACACCCGCATCAAGCCGGGCGAGCACATGCGTGCGTTCCCGATCAGCAACTGGACCGAGCTCGACGTGTGGCTCTACATCGCCCGCGAGAGCATCCCGCTGCCGAGCCTGTACTTCGCCCACAACCGCCGGGTGATCCGTCGCAACGGGCTGCTGGTGGCGCTGACCGATGTGACACCGGCGCGGCCCGGCGAGACGGTCGAAACCGCCAGCGTGCGATTTCGCACGGTGGGCGACATGACTTGCACCTGCCCGGTCGAGAGCCCGGCTGTCAACGCGGCGGAGATCGTCGCCGAGACGCTTCAAGCAACGGTCAGCGAGCGCGGCGCAACGCGCATGGACGACCGTACCTGCGACGCATCGATGGAGCGGCGCAAGAAGGAAGGGTACTTCTGATGGATTCACTCGCCGCCGCCGCGGCGCAAGGACAGCGCGCCTTGGCAAAGGCCGCGGACCACCGTGCGTTGCGGTTCCTCACGGCCGGAAGTGTTGACGACGGCAAGAGCACGCTGATCGGCCGGCTGCTATTCGATTCCCGCGCCATCCTTGCCGACCAGCTCGACACGCTCGAGAAGCGGGCCGGCGCAGACCGGATCGATCTGTCGCTGCTGACCGATGGCCTCGAAGCCGAGCGTGAGCAAGGCATCACGATCGACGTGGCGTACCGCTACTTCGCGACCAAGCAGCGCAAATTCATCATCGCCGATGCGCCGGGCCACGAGCAGTACACGCGCAACATGGTGACCGCCGCGGCCGGCAGCGACGCGGCGGTGGTGCTGGTCGACATCACCAAGCTCGACACCCAAGCGCTACCCGCAAGACTGCTCGTGCAGACCCGGCGCCATGCTCTGCTCGCTCAATTGCTGCGCGTGCCAAGCATCGTGTTCGCGATCAACAAGCTCGATGCGGTCGACAACCCGGCGCAAGCGTACGAAGCCGTTCGCGCGGCGCTGCTCGACTTCGCCGAACGCGCGAACATGCCAGTCGCCGGCGTGATCCCGGTTTCGGCGCTGCGCGGCGACAACGTGGCGCAGCCGCTGGACGCCCCCTGGTACAGCGGGCCGTCGCTCTTGCAGCTGCTGGAGCGCCTGCCGACGGCGCAGGAGCGCGGCGTGGGCGACCTCCTGATACCGGTGCAATACGTGGCGCGCGACACAGGTCAGTCCGGCGCCGGCGAACAGCCGCGAACCTTGTGGGGCCGGATCGCGCACGGCCGCGTGAAGGCGGGCGACGAAGTGCAGCTGTTCCCAAGCCGGCAAAAGGCCCGGGTCGCCGAAGTGCGGGTCGCCGCTGAGCGGGTGGCCTTCGCCGAGGCCGGCCAGTCCGCCGGACTGACACTGGACCGCCCGCTCGACGTGTCGCGCGGCGATTGGATCGCCACTGCGGACACGGTGCGCGAGACGAACCGGTTCACGGCCACGCTCGCGTGGCTCGACACGGAACCCGCGGTGATTGGGCGCAAGTATTGGGTGCGCCACGGCAACCGCTGGGTGCAGGCACGCATCACCGCGATCGAGAGCCGGCTCGACATCCACACGCTCGAAGCAACCAACACGCACGAACTCGCCGTCAACGACATTGGCCAAGTGATCATCGAGACGCAACAGCCGTTGCCGGTCGAAGCCTACGAGACCAACCGCGTCGGCGGTTCACTGATCATCGTCGACCCCGCGAGCAACCGCACCAGCGGTGCACTGCTGGTGAAGGCGGTGGGCTAAGACCACCATGGGCCGAGTCGTCTTCATCGGGGCCGGCCCAGGTGCGGCCGACCTCATCACCGTGCGCGGTGCGCACCTCCTCGCGCAAGCCGAGGTGGTGCTGTTCGACGCGCTCACGGACCCCGCGCTGCGCAATCTGGCACCTCGCGCACGCTGGATCAACGTCGGCAAGCGCGGATTCTGCGACAGCATCGGCCAGAGCCTGATCAACGCCCTGCTGGTCAAGCACGCGAACGAGAGGAATGTGGTCGTGCGCCTGAAAGGCGGCGACCCTAGCGTGTTCGGCCGCCTCGAAGAGGAACTCGAAGCCCTGGCGCACGCCGGCATTGAATGCGAGGTGGTGCCGGGGGTGACTGCCGCGATTGCGGCCGCGGCCGCGACGCAGCGTCCGCTCACCCGGCGCGGCCAGGGTCGTAGCGTCAGCCTCACCACGGCCATGACGCGCGAAGGCCGCCTCTTGGCGGTGCGCACTGCCGACACCGAGGTGTACTACATGGCCGGCAGACAGCTCGCAGCGCTTTCGCGCCGCCTCCTGGCGTGCGGTTGGACGGGCGACGCGCCGGCCAGCGTGGTCTCGCGCGCGGGCTGGTCCGACACCCTGCACAGCGATCACACGGTATCGAACCTGGGCCGCGCCGCGATGCTGCATGCGGGCCGCCCGACGGTGGTGACTGTCGGTGCAGGCGCCGCCCCGATCTCGCACGCGACAAGGGCGGCCGCAGCCGCTGCCGTCGGCGGCACCGCCATCGCCGACAGCGCAAGTCCGAACTGACCTTGCCGCAGACCTTGCGGGTGCGCGCCGATGAGGTGATTCCGCGATCCGACGGCGCTGGCGGCTTGCCGCGGGTGCGCCGTTGCGCTTGCCTTGCGGTTCTCTGCCTTTGTACAATATGATATTAAGAAACGCAGATTGTACAAATGATTGACCGCCAGGCACTCCCCCTGCTGCGCCGGCTGGCCCTGGGCTTCCCGGTGCTGGCCCTGACCGGGCCGCGCCAGTCCGGCAAGACCACGCTGGCACGCCATGCCTTCCCCGACAAGCCCTATCTGTCGCTCGAGGACCTGGAGACCCGCCAGCGTGCGGCGTCCGACCCGCGGCAGTTCTTCGCGCACCTTGCCGATGGCGCGGTGCTCGACGAGGCGCAACGCTGCCCGGAGCTGTTTTCCTACCTGCAAGGCGTGGTCGACGAGCGCGCGCGCATGGGCGAATTCATCCTCACCGGCTCGCAGCAGTTCGGCCTGACCGCGGCCATCACGCAGTCGCTGGCCGGCCGTGCGGCGCTGGTGCAGCTGCTGCCGCTGTCGTGGCCCGAGCTGGCGCAGGTCGAGGGTGCTGGCACTCGCACCAGGACCCTGGAACAGGTGCTGTGGAACGGCGGCTACCCGGCGCTGTTCGACCGCCGCCGCCGCATCGACGACCCCGCGCAGTGGCTGGGCGCCTATACCGCCAGCTATATCGAGCGCGATGTGCGGCAGGTGCTGGCGGTGTCCAACCTGTCGCTGTTCCGGCGCTTCGTGCTGATGTGCGCGGCACGCACCGGGCAACTGCTCAACCTGTCCGCGCTGGCCACCGACTGCGGCATCAACCACACTACCGCGCGCAGTTGGCTCACGGTGCTGGAGGCGAGTTATGTCGTGCACCTGCTGCAACCCTATCACCGCAACTTCGGCAAGCGCCTGGTGAAGATGCCCAAGCTGTACTTTCTGGACACCGGCCTGCTGTGCCACCTGCTGCGCATCGACAGCCCGCTGACCCTGGCCACGCATGCCCTGCGCGGCGCCGTCTTCGAGTGCTGGGTGGTGGCTGAAACCCTCAAGCACCGGTTCAACCGGGGCCTGCCGGCCGACCTTTATTTCTGGCGCGACAACCATGGCACCGAGGTCGATCTGCTGTATGAACACGCCGGCCTGCTGCACGCGGTGGAGATCAAGTCCGGCGCCACTTTTTCACCCGACTGGTTGCAGGCCTGCCAGCGCTGGCAGCGCTACGCCGGCAGCGCCGCCGCCGCGCCGGTGCTGGTGTATGGTGGTCGCGACAGCTACGCCTTCAATGGGGTGCAGGTGATCGCCTGGCAGCGCGTGGGCAGCGAGGCCTGAGAGGCTGAGAGTCTTGCGATCATGCCCGCTCATCACTCCAAGACGCGCGCGCTCGTCGTTGCAAATGCTCGTCAAAGCCCGGGCTGTGGCTGCGCTTTGCGCCTAGTACCGCCACCCAGAGATTTCGATACATGAAACCGCGTCTTCGGCCCGATGGCGTCGTTGCAAATCCTCGCGATACCACGAGGTATCGCTGCGGTTTGCGCCTAGCCATCGAACCGAATCCATCGCTTTCATTTTGTATCGAAACCTCTGGGTGGCGGTACCAGGTGCGTGGTGCCGTCGCGCCAGGGGGCCCATGAACCTCGGACTTCGATGGGCGAACACCGCCCGCGGCGAACGGCAGCAAGCGGCTGATGCCAGCAGACCGAGCCTCGCAGCCAATGCCATCTCGGCCACGCGATGCAGCAGCTGACGCCGAGTGATTGCTCAACGAACTCCGGCCGCTCAATAGATCAACCCCATCGCCCCCCGCACATCGCGCATCGTCTCGCGCGCCACGACGCGCGCGCTCTCGGTGCCGACCTCGACGATCCAGTGCACTTTCTTCGGATTGCTCAGGTACGGTTCGGCGCGCTCGCGCCAGGGCTTCTGCTCGCGCAGCACCGCGTCGATCACGGGCTGCTTGCACTCGAGACAGCCGATGCCGGCGCTGGTGCATCCGGCGCGCGCCCAGGCCTGGGTCGGCGCGTCGCTGTAGATCAGATGGAACTGCCACACCGGGCAGCGCTCGGGGTCGCCCTTGTCGGTGCGGCGCACGCGCTGCGGGTCGGTCGGCATGCGCCTGATCTTGCGCTCGACTTCGGCCGGTTCCTCGCGCATCGCGATCGTATTGCCGTAGCTCTTGCTCATCTTGCGGCCGTCCAGCCCCGGCAGCTTGGTGACTTCGGTGTGCAGCGCCTCGGGTTCGGTCAGGATTGTCTTGCCCGAGCCGCGCAGATAGCCCGTGAGCAGTTCGCTCTCGCCGCTGGTCCAGCCCGTGATCGCCGCGGCGGCTTGTCTGATGATGGCATCGCCCCTGGCCAAAGCCTGCGCAGCGCCTGTCTCGCCGAAGGCCTTGCGCTGCTTCTCCAGCGTGCGCGCATCGTCTTTGCTGAGTTTGGCGAGTGCCGATGTTGCGATCGCGTCGAATTCGGGCGAGCGGCCATACAGGTGGTTGAAGCGCCGTGCCACTTCGCGCGTCAGCTCCACATGCGACGCCTGGTCTTCGCCGACGGGGACGAAAGCCGCCTTGTAGATCAGAATGTCGGCCGCCTGCAGCAGCGGGTAGCCGAGGAAGCCGTAGGTCGCGAGATCGCGATCCTTCAGGTTCTCGATCTGGTCTTTGTAGCTCGGCACACGCTCCAGCCAGCCGAGCGGCGTTCCCATCGCGAGCAGGGTGAACAGCTCGGCGTGTTCGGGCAGGCGGCTCTGGATGAAGATGGTGCAACGGTCCGGGTCCAGGCCGGCGGCGATCCAGTCGATCACCATGTCATAGACCGACTTTTCGATCACGCTGCGCTCTTCGTAGTGCGTCGTCAACGCGTGCCAGTCGGCGACGAAATAGAAGCATTCGTAGTCGTCTTGCAGGCGCACCCAGTTCTTCAGTGCACCGTGGTAATGGCCCAGGTGCAATGCGCCGGTGGGGCGCATTCCGGAGAGAACGCGTTGCTTCATGGGTGTGCCGTTTTTGAGTGCCCGAATGCCGCCGCCTCGCGACGACCGTCCCCCGAGAGGATCAAAAAAAGTGGCGAAGCCACATTTGCCTGGGAGGGGCGAATTGTAGGTGCGAGGCCAGTCCCGGCCGATACACTGCCCACGCATGAAATCGATCGTCATCCTGATCTCGGGCCGCGGCAGCAACCTGCGATCGTTGGTTCAGGCATGCGCGGCGCAAGCCTGGCCGGCGCGGATTGCGGCGGTGGTCAGCAACCGGCCCGACGCCGCCGGGCTCGAATTCGCCCGCGAGTGCGGAATTGCCACGCGCATCGTGAACCACCGCGAGTTCGCGACGCGCGAGGCCTTCGATGCAGCCCTGGCCGAAACCATTGCGAGCTACGCGCCCGACATCCTGGCCCTGGCCGGCTTCATGCGCATCCTGGGCGCCGACTTCGTGCGCCGCTTTGCCGGGCGCATCGTCAACATCCATCCGTCGCTGCTTCCGGCGTTCACCGGCTTGCACACGCACCAGCGCGCGTTGCAGGCCGGCTGCAAGGTGGCCGGCGCGACGGTGCACTTCGTGACGCACGAGGTCGACCACGGGCCGATCATTGCCCAAGCCGTCGTCCCCGTATTGCCCGATGACACCGAAGAAACCTTGGCGCAGCGTGTGCTCGCGCGCGAACACCTGATCTACCCGATGGCACTGGCGTGGCTGGTGCGCGACGCCTTGTATATCGAGAACGGCAGCGTGCGCGTCGCCACCGGCGAGGCGCAGTGGCTGCTATGAACCTGCGCTGAGCATGCGCTCGAAGAACCTGCTGGAACTCGCCACCGAACTGCTGCGCGAAGTGCTCAAGTTTCAGCAGCCGGCCGATGTGCTGGTGTCGGGTTTTTTCCGCCAGCACCGCTCGCTCGGGCCACGCGAGCGCCACGCGCTGGCGGAGACCACGTACGACGTGGTTCGCCGTCTGCCGAGCTACCGGCACCTGGCGCAGTCGGGCAGCGGCGCGCTCGAGCGGCGCCTCGCGGTGATCGGTTGGCAGGGTGGCGTGGCTGCGTTGCGAGCAGCGCTGACGCCCGCCGAGCAGCAATGGCAGGAGCAGATGGCTGCGGCCGACCCTTCCATCTTGCCGGCGAACCTGCGCCACAACCTGCCGGCATGGCTGGCCGATACTTTGCAGGCGCAACTCGGCGACCAGTTTTGGCCTCTGGTGCAGGCCATCGATCGCGGCGCACCACTCGACTTGCGCGTCAACGCCCTGAAGATCAAACGCGAGGCCGCCGCCGTGCAATTGCTCGAGCATGGCATCGAGGCCACGCCGACACCTTATTCGCCGCTCGGCCTGCGCATCGTCGGCAAACCGGCGCTGCAGAAGCTGGAAATCTTCCGCAGCGGCGAGGTCGAGGTGCAAGACGAAGGCAGCCAGCTGCTCGCACTGCTGCTTGACGCGCGCCGTGGCGAAATGGTTGTCGACTTTTGCGCCGGCGCGGGCGGCAAGACCCTGGCGCTCGGCGCGGCGATGCGCAATACAGGGCGGCTCTATGCATTTGACGTCTCCGGCCACCGGCTTGCGGCGCTGAAACCGCGCCTGGCACGCAGTGGCCTGTCGAATGTGCATCCGGTGCAGATTGCGCATGAGCGCGACGAGCGCATCAAGCGCCTGGCCGGAAAGATCGACCGCGTGTTGGTCGATGCGCCCTGTTCCGGCCTGGGTACCTTGCGCCGCAATCCCGACCTGAAATGGCGCCAGTCGCCGCAGACCGTGCACGCCTTGCGCGCCCAGCAGAGGTTGATCCTGGAGGGCGCGTCACACCTGCTCAAGCCCGGCGGGCGCCTGGTGTATGCGACCTGCAGCCTGCTGGACGAGGAGAACCAGCTTGTTGCGGATCAATTCAGCGCGGCCCATTCGGGTGAATTCAAACCACTGCCGGTGCTCGAGGCTTTGGCGAGCGCCCGAGTGGAAAACGCTGAATCCCTGGTCGACGGCAAGTTCCTCAGACTATGGCCGCACCGCCACGGCACCGACGGATTCTTTGCCGCCGCCTGGGAGCGCACTTGAACTGACGCGATTCGGTACAACTTTTCGGGCTTGGGCGAGCAATGACCCACATTCCTCTGCGAATTCGCCGCACCGAACCGAACCTACAATGGCCGTTATTGAAATGGCCGTCTAGGTTCTAGGACATTCACATGAATCTGCTTGCATCCCTTGGTGACGCCCTGGTGGCCTGGTTGGCCCAGGGCCTGCTTGATGCCAGTGGCTGGCAAATCGTTGCGTTCACGCTGATCACGACCCACATCACGATCAGCGGCGTCACGATCTTCCTGCACCGGGCGCAGGCGCATCGGGCGCTGGACCTGCATCCCATTCCCGCGCATTTCTTCCGCTTCTGGCTGTGGCTCGGGACCGGCCAGGAAACCAAGGAGTGGGTCGCGGTGCACCGCAAACACCATGCGAAGTGCGAAACCGAAGAAGACCCGCACAGCCCGCAGACGCGGGGCATCAAGACCGTGCTGCTGCGCGGCGCCGAGCTTTACCGGGTCGAGGCAAAAAACATCGAGACTCAGGAAAAGTACGGCCGCGGTACGCCTGACGACTGGCTGGAGCGCAACCTGTACATCCCCTACAGCTGGCAGGGTGTGGGCGTGATGCTCGCGATCGACCTGATGCTGTTCGGCGCCATTGGCGCCACGGTCTGGGCAGTGCAGATGGTGTGGATCCCGGTCACTGCCGCGGGCATCATCAATGGCCTGGGCCACTGGTGGGGCTATCGCAATTTCGAAGCGCCAGACGCTTCGACCAACATTTCACCGTGGGGCATCATCATCGGCGGCGAGGAGTTGCACAACAACCACCACACCTACCCGACGTCGGCCAAGTTGTCGGTGAAACCGTATGAGTTCGATATCGGCTGGCTCTACATCCGCGTCCTCGAAATCCTCGGGCTGGCCACGGTTCGCAGGACCCCGCCGCTGCT
Source organism: Burkholderiales bacterium (assembly GCA_022758925.1). Taxonomy (GTDB): domain Bacteria; phylum Pseudomonadota; class Gammaproteobacteria; order Burkholderiales; family Burkholderiaceae_C; genus JAEMQF01. The sequence continues at coordinate 10,753 of JAEMQF010000243.1, forward strand.
CAAGCTCGGTCCCATCAAGGCGGTGGCTGACTCCAAGACCCTCGAAGCCGTCATTTCCAACCGCTACGAGGTGATGGCCAGGTACGCCGGCAACCTGCGCCGTGCGTGCCACGCTGAAGTGGACAGGCTCAAGGCCGAAGGTGCGGCGGGCCAGGCGAAGTTGGCGTGCATGGAACTTGCCAGGCGTTGGCTGCACCGCGATGAAGACAAGATCCCCAAGAGCGTGAAGCCGCAGCTGGCCCAGGCCGTTGCGAACAGCCCGCGCCTGGCCAAGCTGGTCATGATGCGCGAAGAGTTGCGCCAACTCTGGACGCGCACCAATGTGTCGGTCGAGCAGCTGGTTGCCGACTTGCAGGCATGGTGCAGACGCGCCGAAGAGAGCGGCATCGCCGCGCTGCAGGAGTTCGCGCTCAAGCTGCGCGCCGCGCACGCCTGAGCGCGACCGGCGAAGCCGCCGCGCACAACAAAAAAGGGTCGCCGCGGCGACCCTTTTGTTTGGCAGGTAAGTCTGTGGCCAGGCTTACTTGATCTTTGCTTCCTTGTACATCACGTGCTTGCGCGCCTTCGGATCGAACTTCATGATCTCCAACTTTTCAGGCGTTGTCTTCTTGTTCTTGTCCGTCGTGTAGAAGTGACCGGTCCCCGCCGACGACTGCAGCTTGATCTTTTCGCGTCCACCTTTGGCCATCTGAGCTTCTCCTTCGGATCGAAACGCTTAGATCTCGCCGCGCGCGCGCAGGTCGGCCACGACTTGCTCGATCCCGACCTTGTCGATCAGGCGCAGCGCCGCATTCGTGATGCGCAGGCGCACCCAGCGGTTCTCGGTGTCGAGCCAAATCCGGTGGTAACGCAGATTCGGCAGGAAGCGCCGTTTGGTGCGGTTGTTGGCGTGGGACACGTTGTTTCCCACCATTGGGCTTTTGCCGGTGACTTGACAGACGCGTGCCATGACGATGTTCCGTGGTGATCGAGTGCAGATGGGCGTGGCCGAGCCTGGCCAGCGAAGCCGCGCAGTATATCCGGCTTTGGGCCGCGCCGGCGCGGCCGGTCAGGGACCGGTTTGCTCGAGGTAGCGCTGCGCGTCCAGGGCCGCCATGCAGCCGGTGCCGGCGCTCGTGACCGCCTGCCGGTACACATGGTCCTGCACATCGCCGGCGGCGAAGACGCCGGGAATGCTGGTCATCGTTGCCATGCCGGCCAGCCCGCTGCGGGTCACGATGTAGCCGTCTTTCATCTCCAGTTGCCCTTTGAAGATGTCGGTGTTGGGTTGATGCCCGATCGCGATGAAACAACCCTGCACCGCGAGCTCGGTGGCCTGGGCGCCACGCGTGCTCGCCAGGCGTACCCCGGTCACACCGCTCTTGTCGCCCAATACCTCGGCGAGCGCATGCCACAGGTGAAGCTGCATCTTGCCGCCCGCCACCTTCTCCATCAGCTTGTCGACCAGGATCGCCTCGGCGCGAAACTTGTCGCGGCGGTGGATCAGGTGCACCTTGCGCGCGATGTTCGACAGGTACAGCGCCTCTTCGACCGCGGTATTGCCGCCACCGACGACGCAGACATCCTGGTCGCGGTAGAAGAATCCGTCGCAGGTGGCGCAGCCGCTCACGCCGCGCCCCATGAAAGCCTGCTCCGAGGGCAGGCCGAGGTACTTCGCCGAGGCGCCGGTGGCGACGATCAAGGCGTCGCAGGTGTAGCTGCCCGAGTCGCCGCTCAAGGCAAAGGGCCGGGCCAGCAGATTCACACTGTTGATCTGGTCGAAGACGATCTTCGTCTTGAAACGCTCGGCGTGGCGCTGAAAGCGTGCCATCAGCTCCGGGCCTTGCACGCCGTCGGCGTCGGCCGGCCAGTTGTCGACGTCGGTGGTCGTCATCAGTTGCCCACCCTGCGCAACTCCGGTGATCAGCAGCGGCGCGAGGTTGGCGCGCGCGGCGTAGACGGCGGCGCTGTAGCCGGCGGGGCCCGAGCCGAGGATCAGGACTTTGGCGTGCTGCGGTGGATTGCTCATAAAGTCATTGTGGTTCGGGTGCAGTGGCAGCGCGTCAACATCGACTGCGGAAGTTCTTGGTGAGTGCGCCAAGGCGCCGTAAGATTGCCCACCCTGGCCGCAACCCGGCCGGCAAGGGCCAGGGCCTCGCCCGCGTAATGCGGCTCGATTTTGGCTTGAATGTTAAACAATCGCGGTGGCCGCAGTCTGTTGAGTGAGATCTGTACCCCAATAACGAAAGGCGATTCCGTATGGCGATGCTCTCCAATCTCGACCTGATCCGGCGTGTCCCACTGTTCTCCCTGCTCACCAACGACCAGGCGCAAGGAATCGCCGATGCCGTCGTGAAGCGGCGCTATCGGCGCAGCGAAATCATCGTCGAGTTCGGCAAGAAGTCGAATGCGCTGTACATCCTGCTCACCGGGCGAGCGCGGGTGCTGACAGCCGATTCGCGCGGCCGCGAAGTGATTCTCGCCGTGCTCCAGCCTGGCGATTACGTCGGCGAAATGAGCCTGATCGACAACGAGCCGCACTCGGCGACCGTGCGCGCCGAGGTCCAGACCGATATGTTGATCCTGGGGCGCGCCGAGTTTGCGCGCTGCCTGCCCGAGAACTCGAGCCTGTCGTACGCCATCATGCGCGGCCTGGTGCACCGTTTGCGCAGTGCGGACCGGCAAATCGAATCGCTGGCGCTGCTCGACGTGTACGGCCGCGTGGCGCGCACCCTGCTCGAGATGGCCGAGGTCGATGGTGACCAGAAAGTCATCCGCAACAAGGTGTCGCGCCAGGACTTGGCAAAGATCGTCGGCGCGTCGCGCGAAATGGTCAGCCGCGTCATGAAAGACCTGGAAGAGCGCGGCATGGTGCAGACCCAGGAAAACGGCTTCGTTGTCATCAAGGAACTGGCGAACCGCTGATTGACCCGGGCTCGCCGTCCGCGCCTGGCGGGCGGGTGCGCGGTCCCCGATCGCCGACAATCCGCGCATGACTTTCCCATTGGGTTCGTTGCGCACTGAAGGCCCGGTGCCGCATGCCACCTCGGGCCGCACCGCTGCCGGCCCGGCGTCGGCGAGTCAGCGCCCCTGGCGCAGCAAGATGTGGTTCGTCACCGGCGCGTGGATCGCGCTCAGTGCCGTGCTCTGGTGGCTTGCCGTGCTGGCCCTTGCCAGCCACAACGCGGCTGACGCCGCGTTCACCACTTCAGGCCATGGCGGCGCGGTGCGCAACCTCGTGGGCGTGCTCGGTGCGTGGTTTTCCGACCTCGCCTACTTTTGCTTCGGCTACTCGGCGTGGTGGGCCATCGCGGTTGCGGCTCGGGTCTGGCTGGGTGCGCTGGCCCGGCAGTTGCGTGGCGGCCCGGCTGCGGCCGACCCTGAGCTGCGACCCGCGCGCTGGGCCACATGGCCAGGCCTGGCGCTTCTGATGTGTGCCAGTACGGCGCTCGAGTGGACCCGTCTTTACCAGTGGGAGAACCTGGTCGCGGGTGGCAGCGCCGGAGGTGCGCTGGGCCATACGCTGGGAACGAGCAGCAGCACCCTGCTCGGTTTTGCCGGCTCGGGCGTCTTTTGGATCGCCGCAGGCGTGGCCGGCGTCGCGTTGGCGTTCGGCTTCTCCTGGCTGCGCCTGGCGGAGCGAATCGGCGCCTGGATTGAAGGCCTGCGCGAGCGCCGTGCCCACCGCATCGAGCGCCTCGAAGACCAGCGTCTGGGCGTGCAGGCCTTGCGTGAGCGCGAACATGTCGTCGAATTCGAACATGCATTGCTCGAAGACCATGCGCCGATCCTGATCCAGCCGCCGGTGCTCGACGTCGCCAAGTCGGCGCGGGTTGAAAAAGAGCGCCAGCAGCGGCTGTTCGTCGAACTCACCGACACCAAATTGCCGCAGGTCGATCTGCTCGATGCATCGACGAGCCGCATGGAGACGATTCCGAGCGACTCGCTGGAGATGACGTCGCGTCTGATCGAAAAGAAGCTGCGCGACTTCGGCGTCGAGGTGCGCGTTGTCGCAGCCTCGCCCGGGCCGGTGATCACGCGCTACGAGATCGAACCTGCGACGGGCGTGAAAGGCGCCCAGGTCGTGAGCCTGGCGAAGGACCTGGCGCGCTCGCTGAGCCTGGTGAGCATTCGCGTGGTCGAAATCATCCCGGGCAAGACGACGATGGCGTTGGAGTTGCCCAACGCCAGGCGGCAGACGATCCGCCTGTCGGAAATTCTCGGCTCGCAGGTCTACAACGCTGCGCAGTCGCTGCTGACGCTGGGCCTGGGCAAGGACATCGTCGGCGCGCCAGTGGTGGCGGACCTCGCCAAGATGCCGCATTGTCTGGTCGCGGGCACCACCGGTTCGGGCAAGTCGGTCGGGATCAACGCGATGATCCTGAGCCTGCTCTACAAGGCCGAAGCGCGCGACGTGCGCATGATCCTGATCGACCCGAAGATGCTCGAGATGAGCGTCTACGAGGGCATTCCGCACCTGCTGTGCCCAGTCGTCACCGACATGAAGCAGGCCGCCAATGCGCTGATCTGGGGCGTGGCCGAAATGGAGCGGCGCTACAAACTGATGAGCAAGCTGGGCGTGCGCAACCTGGGCGGCTACAACAAGAAGATCACCGAAGCGATCGAGCACGGCAAACCCTTGACGAACCCGTTCAGCCTCACGCCGCAGGCCCCCGAGCCGCTGGAACGCATGCCCTTCGTCGTGATCGTGATCGACGAACTCGCCGACTTGATGATGTCGGTGGGCAAGAAGATCGAAGAACTGATCGCGCGCCTGGCGCAAAAGGCGCGCGCCTGCGGCATTCACCTGATACTCGCGACGCAACGGCCCAGCGTGGACGTGATCACCGGCCTCATCAAGGCGAACATCCCGACCCGCCTGAGCTACCAGGTCAGCAGCAAGATCGACAGCCGTACGATCCTGGACCAGATGGGGGCCGAAGCGCTGCTCGGCATGGGCGACATGCTTTACATGGCTTCCGGAACCGGCCCGCCGATCCGCGTCCACGGCGCGTTCGTCAGCGACGAGGAAGTGCACCGCGTCGTCGCCTATCTGAAGAGCAAAGGCGAGCCGAACTACATCGAAGGCATCCTGGAAGGCGGGACGCTGGACGGCGAAGGCGGCGATATCGCACTCGGCGACGCGGCCGGCGGTAGCGCATCCGACGCCCTGTACGACCAGGCCGTGGCCGTGGTGCTGCAGCATCGGCGCGCGTCGATCTCATTGGTGCAGCGCCATTTGCGCATCGGCTACAACCGGGCTGCGCGGCTGCTCGAACAAATGGAAAAAGCGGGTCTGGTGTCGGCGATGTCGAGCAACGGCAACCGCGACATCCTGGTGCCGGCGCACGCCGAATGAAAGCGCTGCTCTGGCTCGTCGCGTTGGGCGCCTTCGCCCACCCCGCCCACGCCGGCGCGGTGGAGCAGCTCGAAGAATTCGTGCGCGATGTGAAGACGGGTCAGGCGGCGTTCACCCAGACCGTCACTTCCCCTGACGGCGCGCGCACCAAAACCTCCAGCGGGCGCTTCGAATTCTCGCGGCCGAACCGGTTCCGTTTTGCCTACACCAAACCGTTCGAGCAGGCGATCGTCGCCGATGGCAGCAAGGTCTGGATTTTTGATGCCGACCTGAACCAGGTGAGTTCGCGCAGGCTGTCCAGCGCGCTCGGCGGGACGCCCGCGGCGCTGCTCGCGGGGGGCTCGCTGACGAAAGACTTCGTGCTCGCGCCGCAGCCCGACAAAGATGGTCTTTCGTGGGTGTTGGCCACCGCGCGAGGCACCGAGCCCGCCCAGGCCGGCGCTGCGCAGCGCCTGCCTCAAGGGCCACACAAGGGCCCCGTGGTGGCCCCCGGGGTCGAGCAAGCTTCAGACGGCCGTGCGCTGCCCACGGAGTCGGCATTCCAGTCGGTGCGGGTGGGCTTTCGCGGCAAAGTCCTGGCGGCGGTCGAAATCGTCGACAGCTTCGGCCAGCGCTCGTCCCTGCAGTTTTCGCAGTTCGAGGCGAACCCCGTGCTGAAGGCCGATGCCTTTGTCTTCAAGGCGCCGCCCGGTGCCGATGTGATCGAGCAGTGAAGCAGCCCGACGCGCCGCTTGCCGAGCGGCTGCGCCCCAAGACCTTGAACGAGGTGATCGGCCAGCGCCACTTGCTCGGGCCTGGCAAGCCGCTGCGCGCCGCGTTCGAGTTGGGCCGGCTGCATTCGATGATCCTGTGGGGCCCGCCGGGTGTGGGCAAGACCACCCTGGCGCGCCTCATGGCGCAAGGGTTCAACGCCCAGTTCATTCCGATCTCGGCGGTGCTGGGCGGGGTGAAAGACATTCGCGAAGCCGTCGAACGCGCCCAGGCGCTGCGCCCGAGCGGTCGTGGCACGCTGGTGTTCGTCGACGAGGTGCACCGTTTCAACAAGGCGCAGCAAGACGCATTCTTGCCGCATGTCGAATCGGGTCTGTTCACGTTCATCGGCGCCACGACCGAGAACCCGTCGTTCGAGGTCAATTCGGCATTGCTGTCGCGCGCGACGGTGCATGTGCTGCAAAGCCTGGACGAAGCCGACCTGCGCGAGCTGCTGCATCGCGCCCGCACTTTGTTGGCCGGGCCGCCGCTGACCAGTGGCGCCGAAAAACGCCTGATCGGCTATGCCGACGGCGATGCGCGGCGGTTCCTCAACGCCTATGAAAACCTGGTCGCGGTGGTGGGCACGGCGGGCGGCGTTGCGGAGATCGACGAACCGCTGCTGGAGCAGTCGCTGGGCGAACAACTGCGCCGCTACGACAACGGTGGCGAGCAGTTCTACGACACGATCTCGGCGCTGCACAAGGCGGTGCGCGGCAGCGACCCCGACGCCGCACTGTACTGGCTGGTGCGCATGCTGGACGGCGGCGTCGACCCGCGTTATGCGGCGCGCCGCATCGTGCGCATGGCGAGTGAAGACATCGGCCTGGCCGACCCGCGCGCGCTGCAGATCGCGCTCGACGCGGCCCATACCTACGAGCGCCTGGGCTCACCCGAAGGCGAACTGACCCTGGCCCAGGCCGTGGTCTATCTCGCGGTTGCGCCCAAGAGCAACGCGATCTACAAGGCCTACAACGCGGCACGCGCGTTCGTTCGCCAAGACGGCACGCGCAACGTGCCGCTGCATTTGCGCAACGCGCCCACCGCGCTGATGAAGGGCCTGGGCTACGGCCGCGACTACCGCTACGCCCATGACGAGCCCGATGCCTTTGCCGCGGGCGAGTCGTACTGGCCCGACGCCGTCGGTCCGCTGCGCTTCTACGAGCCGGTCGCGCGCGGCCTGGAAATCCGGATCGGCGAAAAGCTCACAGAGCTGCGGCGCAAGAATCAGGCCGCGAAGAAGCCTGGTTGAGTCCGACTCGGCGTCGCGAGGCCCGGCGCAGCGGATCCGAGCCCGGGTCTGGCCCGCGAACCCATGGAAAGCCCCCGGCTTGACGGCGCGAGCGCTACCCTAGAATCGGCTGCGGTTCGACGCAAGCCAGGCAAATGCCCGGCAAGAAGGTGGAGCGTGCGGGCCGCCAGGAGAAAGCCGATGGACACCTTCATCCAGCAGATCATCAACGGCCTGGTGCTGGGCAGCATGTACGCCCTGGTGGCCTTGGGCTACACCATGGTCTACGGCATCATCAACCTGATCAACTTCGCGCATGGCGAAGTGCTGATGGTCGGGGCCCTGGTCAGCTGGACCATCGTGAGCGCACTCGCCGACAGCGGTCTGCCGGGTTGGCTGCTGCTCCTGATTTCGCTGATCGGCGCGATCTTGGTCTGTACGTCGCTCAATTTCGCGGTCGAAAAAATCGCCTACCGGCCGCTGCGCAGCGCGCCGCGGCTGGCGCCGCTGATCACGGCGATGGGCATGAGCCTGTTGCTGCAAACGCTGGCGATGATCGTCTGGAAGCCGACCATCAAGTCCTACCCGATCCTGTTGCCGCAAGAGCCGTTTCTGATCTTCGGCGCGGTCATCAACACGGTGCAGGTGCTGATCCTGCTGGCCACGGCACTCACGCTCGCCGGCCTGATGTATCTCGTGAACCACACCAAGCTCGGGCGCGCGATGCGCGCCACGGCCGAGAACCCGCGGGTCGCCGGCCTGATGGGAGTGCGTCCCGACATGGTGATCTCGGCCACTTTTGTCATCGGCGCCGCGCTCGCCGCGCTGGCCGGCGTGATGTGGGCGGCGAACTACGGCACGGCGTCGCACACGATGGGTTTCCTGCCGGGGCTGAAGGCGTTCACCGCGGCAGTGTTCGGCGGCATCGGCAACCTGGCTGGGGCGATGGTCGGTGGCGTGCTGCTCGGCTTGATCGAGGCTTTGGGCGCCGGCTACATCGGTGCCCTCACCGGCGGCGTGCTCGGCAGCCACTACCAGGACATCTTCGCGTTTGTCGTGTTGATCCTGGTGCTGACGTTGCGACCCGCAGGTCTGCTCGGTGAACGTGTTGCCGACCGGGCGTGAACGGCAACAGGGGCGCAGCATGAACCACAAGACCCTCCGCTACGGCCTGATCGCGCTGGGCCTGCTGATCCTGCCGATCATCGCGCAGCAATTCGGCACCGCCTGGGTGCGCATCATCGACGTCGCCCTGCTCTATGTTTTGCTCGCCCTCGGGCTCAACATCGTGGTCGGTTATGCCGGCTTGCTGGACCTGGGCTATGTCGCGTTCTACGCGGTGGGCGCGTACATGTTCGGGCTGCTTGCAAGCGGGCACCTGACGGAGAATTTTCCGGCCATCGCTGCGATGTTCCCTCACGGTCTGCATACGCCGGTGTGGGTGGCGATACCGCTGGGCGCCGGCGTCGCCGGCCTGGCGGGCGTGCTGCTTGGCGCACCGACGTTGCGCCTGCGGGGCGACTATCTGGCGATCGTCACGCTCGGCTTCGGCGAAATCATCCGCGTGTTCCTGAACAACCTGGACCACCCCGTCAACATCACGAACGGGCCGAAGGGCATCGGCCCGATCGATTCGATGCGCCTGTTCGGTTATGACATGGGGATCAAGCACGAGTTGTTCGGCATGGAAATTCCGAACGTGATCAACTACTACTACCTGTTCCTGGCGCTGGTGCTGCTCAGCGTGCTCATCTGCTACCGCCTGGAGACGAGCCGCATCGGCCGGGCCTGGATGGCGATCCGCGAAGATGAAGTCGCGGCCAAGGCGATGGGCATCAATACGCGCGACTTGAAGTTGCTCGCCTTCGGCATGGGCGCCACCTTCGGTGGTGTTGCCGGCGTCATGTTCTCGACCTACCAGTCGTTCATCACGCCCGAGGCGTTTGCGCTGAACGAGTCGGTGATGATCGTCGCCATGGTGGTGCTGGGCGGTATCGGCCACCTGCC
>JAEMQF010000394.1 GCA_022758925.1 Burkholderiales bacterium
ACGACACCGCCATTGAGCTCGCTGTCGGCGAGACGTTCGGTCTCTCGCCGCGCGTCGTCCGAAACGCCGCGGCGTCGGGGCTCACGAGCTTGGCGATCGAAATGATGTGGAACCACAACCACAGCGGGGCCGGCAGGAACACGGCGTACATCATCGGGTGATGCGGGCCGATCTCGGGCAGCAGCACGAGCGCCAGTGAACTGGCCACGATCAGGATGTCGGCCAGGCCAAAGAGGTTGGCGAACCAGGCGCGGCGTGCGCCATTGACACCCGCGGCGAGCGAGAACGCCGCGATGAGGCCGAAGAATCCTGCGCCGATGTGGGTGAACCCGTCAATGATGCCGAAGGACTGCGGCAGTACCCCCAGGCTGGCGTGCATCAGGAACGTGCCACCGAAGAACTCGCGGATGCCCTGAAGCAACATCAGTTGTTGTTGGTCCAGCCCGAACAGCAGCCGACGAACGGGTGCCACGAGCAGCAGCACGGCCCCGACGACGCCTACTGCAGCGAAGATGACGATCAGGAACGCGACGCCCGAGATGTCCTTGGGAAAAAGGCTCTCGTTCGTGAGCCCCCAGTGCAGGGCAGCGAGCCAGCCGAGCATCGACAGGGCGATGACCGACCCCAACTTGCCCAGCGGCCTTGCCACGGAGACGGCCCAGAGCGTGTAGACGATCATCAGTAGGTCGAGACCAATCATGGTCCATGGGGCTGAGGGACTGAACATTGACGCGCTCCTTCGATAAGACTTGGTGAGATGCAGCTTATCCGCGTGATCCGATAGTTGCTATGCTCAAAACAATCGCAATGTTGACCACAACTACTGAAGAAGCGAGCGGGCTTGGCGTTGTCGACGATGCCCTGAGGTCGCTTCGAATCACCGGCAGCCTGTTGCTCCGAGAGAGTTATGCAGCGCCGTGGGCGGTGGCGATTCCCGACAGCAAGGGCTTGCGTCAACTGCTGGGTTTACCCGCCGGTGTTCGTGCGGTCGCGTTCCATCTGGTCGAGTTCGGGCATTGCGAAATTGCTTACGACCGCGCCGACAGCGTGCTGCTCAAAGCGGGCGACATGGCGGTTTGTTTTGGCGACGCGGCGCATCGCATCTCTGCAGGCAAGCGGCCCCAGACGCAGGCGATTGCAGGCTTGCTGTCGGGCGGCACCAACACGCAGCGACCGGACGGAACGGACCACGCTCCGACCACGTCCTTGCTGTGCGGTGTCTTCCTGCTGCGCCACACTGAACTCAACCCGCTGTTGGCCGCCTTGCCGAGCGTCGTGCACTCGACGCTCGCTCGGACCGGCGCGTTGCACAACCTGTCGGGTGTGGCGCGCCTGCTATCGGACGAAATGGAGCGGGCCTCCCATGGCAGCGGCTACGTCATCGAGCGTCTCGTCGAAGTGCTCTGCGCCGAAGCCATTCGCGCGCACATCGAAGCTGCGCCGAGTGGGGCGGTCGGATGGTTTCGCGGCATCAAGGATCCGGTGGTGGGGCGAGCCATTGCCGCCATCCACGCCGGCCCGGGAGAAGACTGGTCCGTGCAGCGACTCGCGCGCGAAGTGTCGATGTCGCCATCGCGTTTCGCGGCGCGGTTTTCCGAGTCGCTGGGCGCCAGCCCCATGGCCTACGTTGCCAGCTGGAGGATGAACGTCGCCTGCCGCAAGCTCGCCACTTCGGGCCTTGCCATCGACCAGATCGCTGCCGACGTGGGCTATGAAAGCCATGCGGCGTTCAACCGCGCCTTCAAGAAACTGGTGGGGCTGCCGCCGGCGGCCTGGCGCGCACGCCAACGGCAATAGAGCGCCGAGTCGCATCGCAGGCGCTTGCACCTAGGCATCGGGCCGGCCGCTCTTCGGTGGGCTTGAGTCGCCTCTGTCGCCGGGCTCACAAGCCCAGGTCGCTCAGGCCGGGATGTTCGTCGGGGCGCCGACCTTGCGGCCAATGGAACTTGCGGTCGCCAGCGGCGATGGGCTTGTCGTTGATGCTGGCAAAGCGTCGGTGCATCAGGCCCTGGTCGTTGAATTCCCAGTTCTCGTTGCCGTAGCTGCGGTACCAGTTGCCGGCATCGTCGCGCCATTCATAGGCAAAGCGCACCGCAATCCGGTGGCTGTCGTGAACCCACAGTTCCTTGATCAGCCGGTAGTCGAGTTCGCGCGCCCACTTGCGTTCCAGAAAGGCCTGCGCTTGCGCGCGGCCGACGGGAAACTCGGCGCGGTTGCGCCACACCGTGTCCACCGTGTAGGCCAGCGACACGCGCTGGGCGTCGCGCGAATTCCAGGCGTCTTCGGCCAGGCGCACCTTCTGCCGCGCCGTCTCGGCGGTGAAGGGGGGCAGCGGCGGGCGTGATTCCGGGGTCGTCGACATGGCTGGGGCTCCTGAGCGGTCTGCGCCAAAGTGGAGCCCGGACTGTCGCTCATCGCTCACCCACCGAGAATCAGCGGCCAGGCCAATTCAGCATTCCCAGGGACGAAACAATATGGACCGCTTGCAAGCCATGACGACCTTCGTCGCCGTTGTCGACAGTGGCGGCTTTGCCAGCGCAGCGCGCAAGCTCAGCCTGTCGCCTCCGGTGGTCACACGGGCGGTGGCCGAACTGGAAGAGCGGCTGGGCCTGCGGCTGTTGACGCGCACGACGCGCGTGGTGCGGGTCACCGATGCCGGGGCCCGCTTTGCCGACGACTGCCGCCGCATCCTGGGTGACATCGAAGAAGCCGAGACGGCGGCCACCGGCACAAACGCTGCCCCGCGCGGCACGCTGACGCTGACCGCGCCGGTGCTGTTTGGCCACCTCTACGTGACGCCGATCCTGGTCGACTACCTGCAGCGCTTCCCTGAGGTCGATGCGCAGTGCCTGTTCCTCGACCGCGTGGTAAACGTCGTCGAAGAAGGCATCGACGTGGCGGTGCGCATCGGCGAGTTGCCCGACTCGTCGCTGCAGGCCACGCGCGTCGGCCGCGTGCGCCGGGTGCTGGTGGCCGCACCGGCCTACCTGCAGGCGCATGGCGCGCCGCAGCGGCCGCAGGCCCTGGCCGATCACACGATCATTTCGGTGTCGGCCGTCACACCGGTGCCTGAATGGCGATTCACCGATGCCGGCAAACCGCTGCTGCAGCGGCTGCATGCGCGCATGCGCACCACCAGCAACGACTCGGCCATCGCCGCCGCGGTGGCTGGCCTGGGCATCACCCGGCTGCTGAGCTACCAGGTTGCCGCGCACCTGAAGACCGGCGCATTGCAGATCGTGCTCGAGGACTTCGAGGCCGCGCCGCTCCCGGTGCACGTGGTGCACCATGAGGGTCGGCGTGCGACGCAGAAGGTGCGCAGCTTCATCGACCTGGCGGTGGAGGCCCTGCGAGCGGACTCGGCCTTGAACTGACGCCAGGTCGCGCACAGCCGGCGATCAGAGATCGAGTTCGATCCGGTCGCCGCCCTCCTGGGCCGGCACAGCGCAGCACAGCAGCGCCTCACCCTCGCCCGGCCGCCAGGCGGTGGGTTCGGCGTAGGTGACACGACCGGCCGTCATGCGGGTAACGCATGAGCCGCAATGCCCGGCGCGGCACGAGAAGGGTGGCGCCAGGCCCTTGCCTTCGGCGAACTCCAGCAGCGTGCCACGCTCCGGCGTCCACTCGGCGGTGTCGCCGGTCTGTGTGAACACCACGGTGGATTGTTGAGCTGCAGGCGCAGGCGGTGGTGGTGCCCTTGTCGAATCGTCGGGTCGGCGCTTCAACGACGACGGGCCGAAGGCTTCGGCCTGGATGCGCGCATCACGCACGCCCAGGTCGCGCAGGCCGTCGTAGATCGCTTGCATGAAACCCGGCGGGCCGCAGAGAAAGAACTCGTGGTCGTCGAACGGCAGCAGGCGCTTGAGCATGTCGATCGTCAGCGGCCCGGTCATTTCCGGCGCAGCACCCGCACCCAGCACCACATGCAGCCGCATCGCGCCCTTGGTGCGCTCGACCAGCGTCTGCAGTTCATCGCCGAAGGCGCGCAGCGACGCGTCACGTGCCACCTGGATCAGGTGCAGCGGGCGCATTCGCCGGTGGCGAAATCCTTCTGCCACCAGGTGCCGCGCGAACGCCACCATCGGCGTGATGCCGACGCCCGCGCCGATCAACACCGCCGGCCGGCGCGCCTTGGCATCGATGGTGAACTGGCCGCGCGGCCCCAGTGCTTCGATGCGGTCGCCCACCTGCACCTGGTCATGCAGGTAGCGCGATGCCGCGCCTTCGCGCTTGACGCTCAGGCGCAGCCCGTCGTCGCCCGGTGCGTGGGAGATGGTGTACGTGCGCTGCAGCGCCGCCACGCCTGGCGGCCGCAGGCGGATCGGCAAGTGCTGCCCGGCCTCGAAGGCCGGCGTGCCGTGGCCGTCGTCTGGCTGCAGGTGGAACGAGCGGATGACGCTGCTCTCGTCGACGATGCGCGTCACGCGGTAGGGGCGCCAGGTCTGTGCCAGGCGCTGGGCCTGCAATCGCGCTGCGGCCTCGTCCCAGGTGCCGGTGATCAGCGAGTTGGGTGACCAGTCGCGGAAGTCGAAGCGCAGCGGCAGGGCGTCGCGCAGGCGCACGCCTGACTCGACGTGGAAGCGCCAGGCGCGCTCGGCGCCTTCGAAGGCCTTCAGCTCGTCGCCCTGCCAGATCACCTCGGCGGTGCCGGTCAGCAGCAACAGGTCACCGCTGTTGAAGTCGATGAACAGCACGCCGGCGCGTGGGTTGAGCTGCAGGTTGCCCAAGGTCATGAAGAAGAAGTTGCCGGTGAAGTCAGGCACCAGGAAGCTGCGGTCGCTCTCGACGCGCACGAAGCCGGCGCGGCCGCCACGGTGCGAGACATCGGCGCCGCGCGCGGCTTGCCCCTCGGCCGCCGGCGCGTGGGTGGCGACGAACAAGGTGTCGGCCTGTGCGATGAGATCGCGCGCCTCGTCGTCCAGCCGGTCCAGCGCCTCCACGGCACGCGGCGTCAGATCGGTGGCGTCGCGTTTCCGGTGCACATCGCGGCCCTGGATGTATTGCGGGCAGTTGCCCACCGTCTGGTCGACCCGCACGCGCAGGCCCTGCGCGGTGCTGGAGACCACATGCCCGTTCATGCGGTTGCGGCGCCGGCTGTGCAGTTCGATGCCAAGGAACCCCAGCGCGGCACCGGGCGCGATGCCGGCGGCCAGCGGGTCGCCGGGGATCGGCAGCGCATGCAAGTCCAGGTGCGCCGCGTCGGGCGCGTGCATGAAGCCCGGTCGGCCGACCAGCACCGACGCCCACGGCCGCCCGGCTGCGTCCACCGAGCCCACCAGCACCATCGGCAGCTGGGCAAAGAAATGCTGGTGCTGCTCGGGCATGAAGGGGCGGATCACGCGCTGGCCGATGTCCTTCATGCGCTGGCGGATGCCCAGCCTGTCGTGCACGGCCAACTCACCCGCATGGAAGGGATCGTCGTTTCTCGGTTCGGTGCTTTCCATGGGGTGAGTCTGCCGGCAGATGGATGGAGCGAACGTCAGGCGGCCAGGCCGACGGCCGTCTTGTGGAACGGCACGAAGCCCGGCATGGCCTCGATGCGCGCCAGCCAGCTGCGCACGTTGGCGTAGGCGCCGAGGTCGACGTTGCCCTCAGGTGCCGCCGAGATGTAGCTGTAGGCAGCGACGTCGGCCAGGTTGGCCGCCGCGCCCGTCAGGAAGGCGCTGATGCCCAGACGGGCATCCATCACCTTGAGCAGGGCGTGGGCGCGCGCAATCGCGTCCTGGGCGTCACGCTGGGCGCCGAACACGGTGACGAGCCTCGCGGTGGCTGGACCGAAGGCGATCTGGCCGGCGGCCACCGAGAACCACGCCTGTACGTCGGCCTGGCCTTTGGCGTCACGCGGCAGCCAGCGGCCCGCGGGGTCGAACTTCGCGGCCAGGTAGACGAGGATGGCGTTGGAGTCGAACACCACGGTGTCGCCGTCTTCCAGCACCGGCACCTGGCCGAAGGGGTTGAGCTTGATGAACTCGGGCGACTTGTGCGCCGCTTTCATCAGGTCGACGTCGGTCATCTCGAACGGCAGGCCCATCAGCGAGAGGGCGAGCTGGACGCGGTGCGAGTGTCCCGACAGCGGGTGGCGATGCAGTTTGAGGGTCGTGGTCATGAGGTCTTCCTGTGGAGGGGTTGTGGTTCGCGGGCAGCGTGAAACCGGCCTCTCCCTGCGAACGATCGGGGAGGTCAGCAAACTCAGTGCGGCGCGCCGCCCAAACCGGGCGACATGTTCAGCAGCGGCTCAGGCCGGCGCAGGCCGGGAACGCTCCGCGAGTTGGGCTTCGAGCGCCGCGATGCGGGCATCGCGCTCGTCGAGCGCGCGCTGCACGTCCTCGGCGTCGATGCGAACGGGGATGTGTTGCGGGCAGTTCCAGTCGAAGCCCTTGACCTTGATCGTCAGGATCCGTTGCGGGCGCGCTCGGTAGCCGGGCTCGAGCAGCTTGGTCGCCAGCGGGTCGTGCGGCGCCCAGTCGGTGATGCCCAGCCGGCCCAGCACCTTCAGGCGCACCCGGTTCGCATAGTCGACCAGGATCAGCGCGACGCGGTCGTTGCCGGCCGCGTTGCCCACGCTGACCAACTGGCGGTTGCCGGCAAAGTCGGCAAAGGCCAGTGTCCTGTCGTCCAGCACCTTGAGAAAGCCGCGCGGCCCGCCACGGTGCTGCAGGTAGGGCCAGGCGGTCTCGGACACGGTGGCCATGGTGAAGCTGCGTTGCGCCGCGATGAAGTCGACCTCGGCGTCGCCCAGGCGGTCATTGAAGACCTCGGTGCCGGTCTCGAAGTTGCGGGCATAGCCCGCACGGCTGCCATCGCGCTGCTGCGCGGCCTTGACGGACGGCGTGAAAGCGATGGCGGCGAATGCATGGGACATGACGGGCTCCGGGGGGTGCAGCGCAACGGCTGCTGCGGTGTCGTCACTGTGCCGCAGTGCAACGCGAAACAGAATCCGCGCCGGAACCAAGTGTGTCTTTCCAAACCTGGAATGATGACCCTGTGGACGCGGCGGCATCGCGCGCAGAACCAGCGCAAGTCCCTCAGCGATGTCAATGCGGCAGTTCATTCGACTGTCATCGAGCGGCGGGTTTGCGGCCGCCAGATCCACTGGATCTAGGTCGGTATTGGGTCGGGAGCGCCAGTTCGCGCCCTCGAACTACAGAAGGTCGACAGGCTTTTGCTGCCGGCCGGCACGACAAGTCCTTGATCGACCGCCATGGAGATTTCGCTTTCGCAAGCGGCCGTCCGCGCACGTCTGCTGTACTTTGAGACGGGTCATTCGCGCTGCAATCTTCTGCCAGCGTGGCTGACCGGAAGTGGCCGGGCTCTGCCTGTCGTAACAGGCGGCTCGCCCGAAGCTCAACTTCGGGTCGGCCTTCTGGAGGCGAACTTTGTGCAGCGAGCGGCGCCCGTCGACCCAAATCCGTCGGGCCGCGCACGCTCAGCCTGCCGCCGTCGTGGCGGCAGGGCGGCGGCGGTGGCATACCACGCCTTCGCACGCCACCCGGGTGCCCGGGCAGGTGGCTCGGGGTACGGGCGCAGGCACCATTCGCGGTGGCCGCGACCAGCGCACGAACAGACGGTGTTGATGGCGCGACGCCTGCGACCCGAATCCGGTGCCCCGCGAGCGTGGGCCGGAGAACGTACCCCGGGCCACCTGCTCCTGCTCCACGTTTGCGCCTGGCCCGCTGCGAACCTCCGCAATTCGCCGACTGCCGACCGGCTTTCCAATGATTGAAAGCGAATCCGTATCAGACCCGGCCCGATCGATTGCCTGCCCCGCCGCAGGCCCACTGCCGGCACATCGCGCACAGAAACAGCTGATCCGCAACGGCTTGACCCGCACCACACGTGATCTCGGCGCGCGCCGCGACGAGGTGCGGCTTCAACACTTGATCCCCACATGCAGCGCTGCCACCCCGGCGCTCATGTTGTGCACATCGACATGCCCAAAACCGGCAGCCTTCATCATGGTTTTGAGTTCGGCCTGGTCCGGGTGCACACGGATCGACTCGGCGAGGTAGCGGTAGCTTTCGCCGTCGCCCGCGACCCACTCGCCGATGCGCGGCAAGACATTGAATGAATACCAGTCGTAGGCCTTGCTCAACGGCGCAGCAATCCTGGAAAATTCGAGCACGAGCAGGCGCCCGCCTTGTTTCAGCACGCGGTTCATTTCCGCCAATGCCTTGTCTTTGTGCGTCATGTTGCGCAGGCCGAAGGCGACGCTGAGCACGTCGAAGCGGCCGCCGGCGAAGGGCAGGGATTCGGCGTCGCACAGTACCGTGGGCAGCGACAAGCCTTCGTCGATGAGCCGATCGCGGCCGCGCCTGAGCATCGCTTCATTGATGTCGGTGTGCACCACCAGGCCCTTCGCACCCACCTTGCGTGCGAACGCACGCGCCAGGTCACCGGTACCGGCTGCGATGTCGAGCACCTGGTCACCCGCACGCAAGTTCGCTGCCGCCACGGCATAGGCCTTCCAGACGCGGTGCAGGCCGAGCGACATCAGGTCGTTCATGAGGTCGTACTTGCCGGCAACGGAGTCGAACACGCCACGCACCCGGCGCGCCTTCTGCGCTTCGTCGACCTGCTCGAACCCGAAGTGGGTATCGCTCAATTCATCATCCCCGGGGACGCCGGGATCACAGAATGGGGGGAGAGAGGGCAGTGTAGCGAAGCGGGGGTGGGTGGGTTAACCGCCAAACCCGTCAAGACACCGTCGCCATCGCCTTCGCCACTGCTTGATCGAGAAACGCCAGCGGCACGGCGAGCCGGCTCGCTGCATCGGGCGCCGGCTCGCGTTGACGCAAACCCCAGATCGACTCGGGGAAATGGCTGTCCCAATCGAAACGCGCGATCACATGCCAGTGCAGGTGCGGAACCCGGTTGCCGAGCGCGGCAAGGTTGACCTTGCTCGGTGCCAAGAGGTCCCGCAACACGCGCTCGACGCTGCACACGAGGTTCATGCAACGCTGGCGCTGCATCGCGGAGAGGTCGGTGAACTCAGGCGTGTGGCGCTTCGCGATCACCCGGTAATACGCCGGAAAGTGTGGGTCTTCGACGCGCACCGCGCGCCAGTGCGCGTCACTCCAGGCCAGAACCCCGCCCTGCCCGGCGCACAGCGCGCATCCCGGGTCCGCGCCTTTCACCGGGTTGGAGCTGCGCGCCGTGTTCATGCCCAGCATTGTTGTGGTGACGAACCCGCAGCGATATCAGGGCCAGCCCCATGTCGGGCTTTCGCTACACCAGCACGCGCTCGATGCCGCCGTCGTTGGCGCGTGCGATGTATTCGGGCATCCACTGCGCGCCGAGGATCCGTCGCGCCATTTCGACCACGATGTAGTCGGCCTCGAGCAGCCCGCTGTTCAGATCGCCCTTGTAGCGGCTCAGGCCCTGCAGGCAGCTCGGGCAGGAGGTGAGGATTTTCAGGTTGCCCTTGGCCGGGATCGTGCCCGCCATCGCTTCACGCAGCGCCGTTTCGTCTTCGCGCAACTCTTCTTCCTTGCGAAATCGCACCTGGGTCGCTATGTCAGGCCGGGTCACGCCCAGCGTGCCGCTCTCGCCACAGCAGCGTTTGCTCTCGATCACGGTGTCGCCGAGCAGGGCCTTCACGGTCTGCATCGGCTCGCGCAGCTTCATCGGGCTGTGGCAGGGGTCGTGATAGAGGTAACCGCCTTCGCCTTCGAGCCTGATGCCCTTCTCCAGCAGGAACTCGTGGATGTCGATGATGCGGCTGCCGGGAAAGATGTCTTCGAATTGGTAGCCCTGCAGCTGGTCGTAGCAGGTGCCGCAGCTCACGACGACGGTCTTGATGTCGAGGTAGTTGAGCGTGTTCGCGACGCGGTGGAACAGCACGCGGTTGTCGGTGATGATCTTCTCGGCCTTGTCGAACTGGCCGCTGCCGCGCTGCGGATAACCGCAGCACAGATAGCCCGGCGGCAGCACCGTCTGCACGCCGGCGTGCCACAGCATCGCCTGCGTCGCCAGCCCCACTTGCGAGAACAGGCGCTCCGAACCGCAGCCCGGGAAATAGAACACGGCCTCGGTCTCGGCACTCGTCGTCTGCGGATCGCGGATGATCGGAACGTAGTCCTTGTCTTCAATGTCGAGCAGCGCGCGCGCGGTGCGTTTCGGCAAGCCGCCGGGCATCTTCTTGTTGATGAAATGGATCGCCTGCTCCTTCATCGGCGCCGGGCCGTTCGTCGCGGGCGGCGCCGCAGTCTGTTGGTTCGCCAGGCCGCGCAGCAAATCGTTCGCGAGGCGCTGCAGCTTGAAGCCGACGTCGACCATCGCCCGACGCATGAAATGGATCGTCCGCGGATTGGTCGCGTTCAAGAACAGCATGGCCGCCGCGTTGCCGGGGCGAAAACTCTTTTGCCCCATCTTGCGCAAGAGGTTGCGCATGTTCATCGAGACGTCGCCGAAGTCGATCTTCACCGGGCATGGGCTGAGGCATTTGTGGCACACGGTGCAGTGGTCGGCAACGTCTTCGAACTCATGCCAGTGTTTGACGCTGATGCCGCGGCGCGTCTGTTCTTCGTAGAGGAAGGCTTCGACCAGCAACGAGGTCGCGAGGATCTTGTTGCGCGGGCTGTAGAGCAGGTTCGCGCGCGGCACGTGGGTCGCGCACACCGGCTTGCACTTGCCGCAGCGCAGGCAGTCTTTCATGCTGTCGGCAATCGCGCCGATGTCGCTGCGCTGCATGATCAGCGACTCATGCCCCATCAA
>JAEMQF010000104.1 GCA_022758925.1 Burkholderiales bacterium
ACGCATGGCCGAAGCGGGATCGGCCGCGCGGTCTTGGGCAGCGTCGCGGAGAGCCTGCTGCGCGCGGCCACGCTGCCCGTGCTGCTCGTGCGCGGGCACGCTTGACACCGGTTCGTGACCGCTGCGCTGCCCCGCAGCCGCGCGCCTGGGCCGGGACCTGGTGTCGCGCGCCGCAGCCGCGTGAGATTGTTCTTCGCGCTCTGGCCGGACCAGCGCGTGCGTGCGCAGCTCGCGCATTGGGCTCGCGAGCTTCACGCGCTGTGCGGCGGGCGGCTGGTGCGCCCGGAGAACCTGCACCTCACGCTCGCGTTTCTCGGCGATGTCGACGAAGCGCGCGTGGCGCAGGTTCAGCAGGCCGCCGGCGAAGTTGCGCCTCGAGCTTTTTCACTCGTGCTGGACCGCCCGGGTTATTGGAAGCGCAACCGCATCGCGTGGGCGGGCGCCAGTGTCGTGCCGAGCGAGTTTCAAGCACTGGTCGCGCAATTGCACCGCGCGCTCGCCGCAGCGAACATCGCCTTCGATGCGAGGGCCGAGGTGCCTCACGTGACGCTGCTGCGCGATGCCCGCGCGCCGCGGGCGTTGCCGGCGTTGGCGCCTATCGACTGGCAGGTGGACGCGTTCGTACTGGTGCACAGCGTCACGCAGGCTTCTGGCAGTTGCTACAGAATCACGAACTCCTGGAAGCACTGAGCCATCGCGCCGTTATGTCATCGAGTCCGCTTGCTGCGCTGGAACGCTCCCGCCTCGAGTTTGGGCCCGGAGCCGCTGACTCAAAGCTCGCGCTGCTGAAGCAGCTCGCACGCACGCGGCTCGGCAGCGCGCGCAGCGTGATGCGCCTGCACGAGGCGCTGTGCTTCATCCGCGCCTACCCCGACAATCCAAAGCTGCTGGCGCAGGCGCAAGCCATGCTCGCCGGCTTTGCCCGGCGCGCCGACCTGCGCGCCCACCGCTTGGCGCTGGCCGACAGCGGCATGGCCGGCACGCCGATCCACTACCGCTTCTTCGCCGGTCAGGCGTCATGGCTCGCCATGCGTTGGCCGAACAGCCTGCGGCTGGACCGCAGCGACAGCGACGCGCAGGCGCGCATCGCGCGCGCCCTGCCGCCGTTGCTGACACCGGCCGAAGCGCAGGCGTTGTCCGAGTTGAAGTTGCCGGGCTATGCGGCGATCGATCGGCTGCGCGGCAGCAACGAAAGCGATGCGGTGTTCCTGCTGCGGCGCATCGCCGCGATGCCGGGCAATGGATTTACGCGCGAGTTCTATTCCGACAACATCGATGCGAGCTTCGTGCTCGCGCCCGGGGCCGGGGCCGGTACGCCGTCGCGCAGCGCGGCTCATTTTGCTCGGGCGCCGGTCGTGTTTCGAAACGAGGCGCCGCCGCGCGCACGCCCCGACCTGCGCGCTGAAATGGCACGTGCGCCGCGCTCGGTGCGCCGCATGTCGGTGCGCGACGGCGAGGCCGTGATCGACCTCGCGCGCGGCGCGATGGTCACGCGCGCGCGCTCGCTCGAGGCGTTCTCGTTCGCCGATGCGCGTGACGCATGGTTCGTCGACGATGGCGACGGCCTGGCCTTTGCGCTGATCGGCGTCTTGCCGCAGCGGCGCCACGTCGTGGCTTCGTTCTACGGCGGCCTGACGCTGCGCAACGGCGTGCCGATCGGCTACGCGCAGTCCGACATCGTTGGCCGCTGCGCAGCGCTGTCGTTCAACACCTTCGAGACCTTTCGCGGCACCGAAGCGGCGTTCACTTTCGGGCGCTGGCTGGCTGCGCTGCGGCATGTGTTCGGGTCCACGTCGTTCAGCTTCGAGCCATACCAGCTCGGCAAGAACAACGACGAAGCGCTTGAGTCGGGTGCCTGGTGGTTCTACGCCAAGCTCGGTTTCGAGCCGCGCGACGCCGCCACGCGCAAGCTCGCGCAGGGCGAGCGCTCGCGCATGCAGCGAGACCCTCGGCATCGCAGCGGTACCAGCCTGCTGCGCCGGCTCGCGCAGCAGTATCTGTTCTTCGACCTCGATCCGACGCAACCGCACCAGCCGCTGCCGCTGGCCGAGTTGGGCCTGCGCGCCGGTGCCGCGCTGTCTGCGCGGGCAGGCCCGGACCGGGAGCGCGGCGTGGCGGAGACCAGCGCCGAGCTGTTGCGCCACTGCGGCCTGACGACGCTGCGCGGATTCTCGCCCGACCAGCGCGAGGCGTGGCGCCGTTTCGCGACCATCCTCACGCGGCTCGATTTGGGCGGCTTGCGGGATCACGAGCGCAGCGCGCTGGTCGACCTGATCCGCGCCAAGGGCGGGCGCAGCGAGCGTGACTACGTTGCGCGCTGGCTCGCCAATCCATGGTTCGAGGCTGCGCTGCTGGAGTGCAGCGGCGCGGGTGCGTTGCCCTGAGAGCCCGCCTGCTGCGAGCCTGGTGCGCTGGCCGCCGGGGTGGGCACAAGCGTACGCTACCCGCCACGAGCACAGCGCCGCCCGAGCCCTGCTTGAGCCGGGTGACCTCGGCCGCGACATCGCGCGCTATCACGTGGCAGTTGTTCCAGGTTGGACTCTGCAGCGTCGTGCACACCGGTTGGTTTCTTCGCGGGTCACTGTGCCGCACCGAGCGTTGGCAGAGAACTGATTGCACCCCCAGCTTTCTTCTCTGCGATTCGCAGGTCATACAGCGCTTGAAGGTTCAGCCAGAACTGCGGGCTGTTGCCGAAGAAGTGGCCCAGCCGAAGCGCCGTGTCGCCCGTGATGGCCCGCCGGCCATGCAGGATGGCTGTGATCCGGTTCGTGGGGACCCCGAGTTGCCGGCCCAGTTCGGCGGCACTCATGCCCAGTTGTTCAAGTTGCTCGGCGAGATGCTCGCCGGGGTGAATCGCACTACGTCCCATGTCTCACCTCTCAGTGGTAGTCGACGATCTCAACGTTGGTCGGCCCCGGAGACTTGCCCGGCCACGCAAAGCAAATCCGCCATTGGTCGTTGATCCTTATGCTGTACTGCCCCTTCCGATCTCCCTTCAAGGCGATGTTCCGAACGCTGTTGAATGCGGCCGGATGACGGTACCAATGTCGTCGGGGTCCTCGCCCCGCCGATGAACACTCCCCACCGCTCGGCCGGGCAGCAAACCAACCAGCCGCGCAACGCAACGCATCACCCATTGACGTTGCAGCGGAGTTGATCTGGCGCAACCAACGCCCACGCCGCCCGGTCCGTCCCCCTGCCCAAAGCGGTCGAATGTATGCAGTATCCACGTGAGGCCGAACAATGCGCCGGCTGTGGGGATGCGAATTGCCGAACCGACCGATCAAGCTTGTCGAACGCTCCCCGGCGCTGGGCGATCAGGTCTACAACCTGCTGCGCGCCCGGTTGCGCAGCGGTGCCATCGGCGCCGGTCAGGCGTTGCAGGAAGTGCAGCTCGCCGAACAATTCGGCGTCTCGCGCACGCCGGTGCGCGTGGCGATGGCGCGCCTGGCGAGCGAAGGGCTGCTGGCGAATCACGGGCGCAGCTTCACCGTCCCGGCGCTGACGCTGCAGGACGTCGACGACATCTACGAATTGCGCTGCCTCGTCGAACCCGAGGCGTTGCGCGGCATCGCAGCGCTGCTTGCCGATGCGGCACATCGCGCGCCGATCGAAGCTGCTCTGGCCGGTGCGCAGGCTGCGTACCGTGCCGGCGACGCAGGCGCTTTCCGCAGCGCCAACGTGCGCTACCGGGCGGCGTGGCTGGCGCTCGTGCCCAACGCCCGGCTGGTGCGCGTCGTCGAGTTGTACGCCGATCACCTGCAGCACATCCGCGCGCTCACGCTCGGCGATCCGCGCGTGCGCACGATCGTGCTGCGGGGGCTGGAACGCATCACCGCTGCACTGGCCGCGGGCGACGGCGACGCGGCTGCCGCGGCCATGCACGAGCACCTGATGCAGGCGCGCTGTGCCTTCATCGAGGCGACCGGCCTGGATGACAGGCCCCGCGTCGCGAACAAGCCCGTGCACCAGCGCCGCGCCGGTGGCCGCAATGGCAGCGCGCAACTCAGCACGAATACAGCATGAGGTCGTCATGAACTACAAGGCCCAAATCCCCTACGGCGCCTACTGGAGCACGCCGTTCGCGCGCTGGCAAGGCAGCTTCGCGCATCTGCACAGCATCGAGTTCGCGGCGCATGTGGCGCGCCAGGAGTTGGCGCGGCGCAAGATCGACCCCGCTCGGTTCGACCATGGCGTGCTCGGATTCTCGGTGCCGCAGCATCATTCGTTCTACGGTCTGCCCTGGCTCATGGGTTTGATCGGAGCCGCGCAGTGCAGCGGGCCGACGCTGATGCAGGCCTGCGCCACGGGCGTGCGCACGCTGCTCGCGGCGGCGCAGGAAATCGAAGTCGGGCTGGCGACGCAGGCGCTGGTGATCAACTGCGACCGCACGTCGAACGGCCCGCACCTGTACTCCCCGAACCCGCGCAGCCCGGGCGGCACCGGTGTCGCCGAAGACTGGGTCATGGACAACTTCAGCTGCGATCCGCTGGGCCCGCATTCGATGCTCGCCACCGCCGAGAACGTCGCCGCGCGTCATGGCTTCTCGACGAGTGAACAGCATGAGGTCGTGCTGCACCGGGAAGCGCAATACGCGAAGGCGCTCGCCGACGGCGCCGCCTTCCTGAAGCGCTTCATGACGCTGCCGTTCGAAGTGCCCGCACCGGGATACAAGAAAACTCTCGCCTTGCTCGAAGCCGATGAGGGTGTTTCGCATTCGACGCCCGAGCGCCTGGCGGCGCTCAAGCCCGTGACGCCGGGGGGCAGCGTCACCTACGGTGGCCAGACGCATCCGGCCGACGGCAACGCTGCGCTCATCGTGACCACGGGTGAGCTGGCGCGCGAATGGTCAACCGATCGCAACATCGCGGTCCGGCTGCGGGGCTTCGGCACGGCTCGAGCCGAGCTCGCGTTCATGCCCGAGGCGACCTTCCCCGCGGCCCAGCTTGCGCTCTCGCACGCCGGGCGCGGCATCAGCCAGATGGCTGCCGTGAAGACGCACAACCCGTTCGCCGTGAATGACCTGTTCTTCGCGCGCGCCAACGGCATCGACTGGCGCAGCATGAACAACTATGGTTGTTCGCTGGTCTGGGGGCACCCGCAAGCGCCGATGGGGACACGCGCGATCATCGAGCTGATCGAGGAACTGGCGTTGCGCGGCGGCGGATTCGGTCTGTTCAGCGGCTGCGCCGC
This sequence comes from Burkholderiales bacterium, assembly GCA_022758925.1. GTDB lineage: Bacteria > Pseudomonadota > Gammaproteobacteria > Burkholderiales > Burkholderiaceae_C > JAEMQF01. Next base: position 5,194 of record JAEMQF010000104.1, read on the forward strand.
CGGCGACACCGCGATGGCGGTGGTGCTCGAGGTCGGCGACGCTTGAGCCCGGTGCTCCGACCCGAATGTTGAGTTGAAGGCGCAGCCATGGCACTCGCCAACTGGATCGAAGCCGTTGCCGGGCGCACGCCCGACAAGGCGGCGCTGCGCTTCGAAGGGCAGGACATCGGCTATGCGGCCCTCGCGCACCGCATCGATCGGGTCGGCGCCGCGCTCACCGCAGCGGGCGTGGAGCGCGGCGACTGTGTCGCCTGGCTCGGCCTGAACCACCCGGCGTTGCTCGCGACGCTGTTTGCCTGTGCGCGGCTGGGCGCGCTGTTCATGCCGCTGAACTGGCGCCTCACGCCCACCGAGCAGCGCGCGATGCTGCTCGATTGCCCGCCGGCGCTGCTGTGCGTCGACGCCTGCTTTGCCGCGGCCAGCGCGGAACATGCAATCGCCCCGGCCGCAACCCGCTGCATCGCGCTCGGCGCGGCGCCCACGGGCTGGATCGGCTGGGATGAATTCATAACGCGCGCCGATGCGCCGGTCGCGAGGCCCGCGCCGCCATTGCCACCGGCCTGTGAGGCGCTCGGTGTCGATGCGCCGCTGTTGCTGTGCTGGACATCGGGTTCGACCGGCCGCCCGAAGGGCGTGCTGCTGAGCCAGTACGCGCTCGCCGCGAACGCCGACGCCAGCGTCGACATGCACGCGCTCGGCGCCGAAGACCGCGTGCTCACCACGTTGCCGCTGTTCCACGTCGGCGGCCTGAATATCCTGACGACGCCTGCTCTGCGCGCGGGCTGCACGGTCACGCTGCACGCCAGGTTCGACGCGGCTGCCACGTTGCAGGCCATCGAGCGCGAGCGCATCACGTTGACGGTGCTCGTGCCGGCGCAGCTCGAAGCGATGCTTGCGCACCCGAGCTGGGCGAGCGCCGACCTCTCGAGCCTGCGTTCGATCAGCACCGGTTCGACACTGGTGCCGCAGCGCCTGATCGAGGCCGTGCACGCGCGTGGCGTGCCGCTGATCCAGGTCTGGGGTGCGACCGAAACCGCACCGATCGCCGCCTGCCTGCACGCGCACGAGGCCTGGGCCAAGGCCGGCTCGACCGGGCGCGCCGCGGCGGGGTGCGAATTGCGCATCGTCGACGCTGCCGGGCGCGACGTCGTGCCCGGCGCGAGTGGGGAGGTCCTGGTGCGCGGGCGCAACGTGATGAGCGGCTATTGGCGCAACGCCGCGGCGAGTGAAAAGGCATTGGCCGGTGGTTGGTTCCACTCGGGCGACAGCGGGCACCTCGACGCCGATGGTTTCCTGAGCATCGACGGCCGCCTCACCGACATGATCATCTCGGGCGGTGAGAACGTGAGCCCGGCCGAAGTCGAAGCCGTGTTGCTGGCCTGCGCCGACATCGCCGAGGCCGCAGTCATCGGTCGGCCCGATCCGCGCTGGGGCGAGGCCGTGGTCGCGGTGATAGTGCCGAGGCCCGGCGTGACGCTGACCCGCGAGCGCGTGCTCGCGTTTGTCGACGGCCGGCTCGCGCGCTTCAAGCAGCCCAAAGATGTTCTCGTCGTCGACGCGTTGCCGCGCACTGCGCTGGGCAAGGTGCGCAGGGAAGCGCTGCGCGAACTGTTTGCATCGCGTCGGGTCGCAACACCCGCCAGTGCCGAGGAGCGAATCGCATGACGTCCAGGGAAACACCGGGCCGCGCCCAGATGCCGTTGACCGCCGCGGGCGGCCCGAGGCGAAGCGGCAGGATTGGGGGCTCGCTGAAGATCGGCATCGATGTCGGCGGCACCTTCACCGACTTCGTCGTCGCGCGCGAAGGCGAGCCGCCCTTCATCCACAAGACGCTGTCGACGCCGGCCGACCCGTCGATCGCCGTGGTCGAGGGGCTGGCGCAGATCGCCGCGGCGATGCAGCCGCCGTTGACGCTGCAGGACTTCGCACGCTCGATCACCAGCATCGTGCACGGCACGACGGTGACGACGAACGCGACGCTCACGGGCACCGGCGCGGTCTGCGCGCTGCTCACGACCGAGGGCGTGCGCGACGCGCTCGAGATGCGCCGCGGCGTGCGCGAAGAGCAGTACAACAATCGCTATGCCAACGTGCGGCCGCTCGTGCCGCGCGCGCGCCGCGCGGGAATCCGCGGCCGCATCGGCCGGGACGGCCAGGAAATCGAGGCGCTCGACGCCGACGCGGTGCGCGCCGCGCTGTCGCAGTGGTGCGCCGACGGCGTGCAGGCAGTCGCGATCTGCTTCATGAACTCGTTCGCGAACCCCGCGCACGAGCGCGCCGCCGCCGAGATCGTGCGGCGCGAAATGCCGCGGGCCTATCTGTCGGTGTCCACCGAAGTGCTGCCGTCGATCCGCTTCTACGAACGCATCAGCACCACCGTGCTCAACGCCTACGTCGGCCCCAAGCTCGGGCATTACCTCGACCAGCTCGTCGAGCGTCTGGCCGGCGCAGGCTTCAATGGCTTGCTGCTCATCATGCAGTCCAACGGCGGCGTGATCTCGCCGCAGGCGGCGCGCGACAAGGCGGCGCTCACCCTCCTGTCCGGGCCCGCAGGCGGCCCCGGTGCCGGCCTGTTCTACGCCGGCGCGCATGGCCGCGACTGCTGCATCACGACCGACATGGGCGGCACCAGCTTCGAGGCCTCGGTCGCGTTCGGCGCGCCGCTGGTGAAGAACGACGGCGAAATCGCGCGCCACAAGATCGCGCTGCCGATGCTCGACATCCACACCATCGGCGCGGGTGGCGGCTCGATCGGCTGGCTCGACGAAGGCGGGCTGCTGCGCATGGGCCCGCAAAGCGCAGGCGCCGACCCCGGACCGGCGTGCTACGGCCGCGGCGGCCGGCTGCCGACCACGACCGACGCGAATCTGGTGCTGGGCTATCTCGACCCGGCGTTCTTCGCCGGCGGCCGTATGGCGCTGGACATGCAGGCGGCGCGGCGCGCGATCGGCCAGCACATCGCCGAGCCGATGGGCCTGAGCATCGAGCAGGCCGCAGCGGGCATGTACCGCGTCGCGTGCAACAACATGGCGCAGGGCGTGCGCGAAGTGACGATCAAGCGCGGCTTCGATCCGCGCGAGTTCCCGCTCATTCCCGGTGGCGGCGCCGGGCCGATCCATGCCTGCCTGATCTGCAACGAGCTCGCGATTCCGCTGCAGATCGTGCCGCGCGAGGCGTCGGTGCTGTGCGCGTTCGGCATGCTGATGTGCGAACTGCGCCACGACTTCGTCCGCACGTTTGTCGCGCGGCTGGAGCGGCTCGACTGGGCGCGCCTTGCGCTGCTGGTGGAAGCGATGGCGAGCGAGGGCACGAAGCTGTTGGGCGAAGAAGGCATCACGCCGGCGCGGCGCCGGATCGAACTGCGCCTCGATTGCCGCTACATCAAGCAGTACCACGAGATTTCGGTGCCGGTGCCGCTGGCGCTGATCGAGCGGCGCGACGCCGGCGCAATCGCTCGCGCCTTCCACGCTGAGCACCAGCGGCTCTACGGTTACGCGCTCGAGGCCGAGGGTTCGCCGGTCGAGATCATCAACGTGCGGCTGCAGGCGATCGGTGCCACCGATCGCCCCGCCTACCGCAGCGAAGCCGCCGGCGACGCCGACCCCAGCGCCGCGCTGAAGGGCCGGCGCAGCGTCTACATCCCCGAGCGCGACGCATTCGCCACGGTCCCGGTCTACGACGGCCACCGCCTGCGCTGCGGCCATCGCCTCACGGGCCCGGCGTTGGTCGAGCAGCAGACGACGGCGATCTTCGTCAGCGATGCGTTCGACTGCGTGGTCGACGCGCTCGGCTCCTTCGTGCTCTACGCCAAGGGGCGCGAGGAACTGCTGCATGAAGGTGCGCGGCGCCAGCCCGCCCTGCAGCCCGAGGAGGCCCTCGAATGAACACGGTCGATCCGATCCTGTTGTCGGTCTATGCGCGCACCTTCAAGGCCATCACCGACGAGATGAGCATCTCGATGGCGATGACGACGCGCTCGCCGATCCTGTGCGAGGCGAAGGACTACGTCACCGGCCTGTACGACGCGCAGGGGCGCATGCTCGAGCAGACCGAGAACCTGCCGATCCTCGCGTTCTCGCTCGCGCCGGTGTGCAAGCACATCGTCAAGACCTTCGACGGCGAGATCTACCCCGGCGACGTGTTCTTCCACAACGACGTGTTCACGCTGGGCAACCAGAACAACGACGTCGCGGTCTTCAAGCCGGTGTTTGTCGACGACGCGCTCGTGGGCTGGACAGCAGTCAAGGGGCACCAGGCCGACATCGGCGGCGCGGTGGCCGGGGGCTACAACCCGAACGCGGTCGAGGTCTGGCAGGAAGCGCTGCGCATCCCGGCGGTGAAGGTCGTCGAGCGCGGCAAGCTGCGCCGCGACGTCTGGAACCTGATCTTCGCCAACGTGCGCTTCGAGATCGTGGAGCACGACATGAAGGCAGAAATGGGTGCCTGCACGGTCGGCGAGCGGCGCATGGTGGAACTGCTGCGCAAGTACGGCGTGGCCAGCTACGAGGCGCACAAGCAGGCCCTGTTCGACGCGACGCGGCGCATGATGGAGGCCGAGATCGCGAAGATCCCGAACGGCCGCTACAGCGGCGAAGGCCGTGTCTACTACGACGGCCGGCACGAGGGTTCGAAGTTCACGATCCGGGTCGACATCGAGGTCCAGGACAAGCGCATCAAGTTCGACTATTCGCGCACCGACCCGCAGACCAACGGCTTCGTCAACGGCACCTTCACGTCGAGCGCGTCGGCGACGATCCTGACGCTGTTGCAGATGGGGAACCCAGACATCCCGCACAACGAAGGCATGGTCGAGCCGATCGAGATCGTGATCCCCGAAGG
>JAEMQF010000393.1 GCA_022758925.1 Burkholderiales bacterium
ATCCGCCACTGAATTCGCCCTCGACGCCATCTGAAACGACGCCCAGACTGACCTGCCCCTTCAGGCGTGCCAATGATCAATAGCAGGGTCCAGGAGGCCTACAGACACGGCCCGGTCGCCATGAAGGTCGACACGCGCCATGTGGCAGGGTCCCGTACCGGAACGAGCCCGACTGCCATCACCAGGATCTGCTGACAGTGAGCTACGCGCGGCCTTGATCGCCAGTAAATCCGAGGCCCATCCAATGCACACCGAGGGCGAAGTCTCCGCGCACTACAGCCGTGGCGATCTGCTGTCGCGCCTGAACGCGGCGTTGTTGGACGATGGCGTCGATCCCGATCGGCCGAGCATCGAGGCGCTCGCGCCTTACGACCAGTTCCACGGTCGCGGGCTGGAGGCGACGCTCGAAGTTGCCGCTCTGGTGCAAGCCGGCCCGGCCGACCATGTTCTGGACATCGGCAGCGGCATCGGCGGGCCCGCGCGTTGGTTTGCGCAGCGCTTTGGCTGCCATGTCACCGGGATCGATCTGACACCAGAGTTCTGCGATGTCGCGCGCCATCTGACGCACTTGCTCGGCCTTGCGGACAAGGTCTCGTTCACGGTCGGCGACGCGGCTGCGATGCCGTTCGCCGACGCCGGTTTCGACGGCGCCTACTCGATGAACGTGTCGATGAACATCGCCGACAAGGGTGCGTTCTACCGCGAGATTCACCGCGTGCTCAGGCCGGGTGCGTGGCTCGTGCTTTCGGAAGTCGCGAAGGGCGAGGGCGGGGAACTGGACTACCCCACGCCCTGGGCGAGCAGCGCACGCACGAGCTTCTTGACCACGCCGCAGGAAACGCAGCGCGGCTTGCAAAGCGCGGGATTCGACGTGATTCGCTTGCACAGCACGCTGGACGAGGCACGCGCGTACGGCGCGCGCTCGCGCGCGATGGTGGAGCGCGGCGAGAAGCCGCCGCATCGCGCGGTGATGCTGATCCACGCCGACCTCGCGGCGCGAGCCATCGCGAACACCGCGCGCGGCATTCACGAAGGGCGAATCATTCCGATCGAAGTTCTGTGCCGAAAGCTGCAATAGCCGGCGCCGATGCCGGCGGCATGCAGTGTTCAGATCGGCCAATAGAGTCTGGCCTTGTTGGACTTCGCGGCTGTTGCCAGGCCGCCGTCGAAGGTGGCGATTGGCACGCGCAGATCGAGCGCCAGGGTCAGGTAAGCGCTGTGGGCCACCTGGCAACTCATCTTGATCGCGCGGTCGAACCAATCGGCGGCTGGATGAATCTCGACGCTCAGGCTCAGCGGTAGGGCGCCGAGTCTGCCGAGAAACGCCTTTGCGTCCGCTTGCGTCGTTCGGCCGCCGCGCACCTCCCGTGCGCAGCCCGCTGCGACTTCGTTGAAGAAAATCAGCGGCACATGTGCAAGCAGCTTGTTGCTCCCGATCTGTTCGAGAAGATCAACAGCGAGCGCAAAGCGCGCGGCGGTGTCGGGCAGAAGAACTTCGAGCTCGGCGCTGGCGTCGAAGACGACAGCGGCAGCTGTGGCCATCAGCGGCGCTCGGTCTTGATCACCGCTGCGGCGCCAAGCCGCTTTCCGACTTTCTGGCGCTTGCCCAATTCGACCATGGCGCGTACTGCCGCCTCGGCCTCGGGCCCAGGCGTGCCCACTTGCACGCTGAACTGCCGGCCGCGAGTGGCGCCAGCACGCTTGCTGGTGCCGCGGCCTTTGGGCTGAATGAATTGGTCAATCACTTTCATGCAGAAACTGTAGCGCCCACGAAGCACCGGTCGCTATACAACTCGAGCGCGCTGCTCAATTCTCCAGCGTTTGCAGTTGCCGGGGGCCGGGAATCGCAGCATCGGCAGCGCCCGTGCCGGTGAACCAGGCGAGCTGATCGCGCAACCGAACGACTTCGCCGACGATCGTCAGGCACGGCGACACCAGGCCTTCGCGGGCCACGGCGTCGGGCAGCGTGGCCAGCGTCGCGCAGACGACGCGCTGCGCCGCGAGCGTGCCGTTCGCGACCACGGCGGCCGGCCAATCGGCGCTCAGGTCGTGCGCGATCAGCTGCTTGCAGATGATGGCCAGGCTCGTCAGGCCCATGTAGATCACGACCGTCTGGCGCGGCCGCGCGAGTGCCGGCCAGTCGAGCTCGCAACTGCCGTCCTTGAGGTGGCCGGTGACGAAGGTGCACTGCTGCGCGTGGTCGCGGTGTGTGAGTGGAATCCCGGCGTAGGCGGCGACACCGCAAGCGGCCGTGACGCCCGGCACCACGTCGAACGGCACGCCCTCATTCGCCAGCACTTGAAGCTCCTCGCCGCCGCGGCCGAAGATGAACGGGTCGCCGCCCTTCAGCCGCACGACGTTGCGGCCTTCGCGCGCCAGCCGCACCAGCAACTGGTTGATGTCCGCCTGCGCCATGCTGTGCCGGCAGCGCTCCTTGCCCACATAGAAACGCTGTGCTTGCTCGCCGATGAGGGCCAGCACTCCGGCCCCGATCAAGTGGTCGTAGACCACCACGTCGGCCTGTTGCAGCAGGCGCGCCGCGCGCAGCGTCAGCAGGTCGGGGTCGCCCGGGCCGGCACCGACCAGGCTGACCCGGCCACAAGCGGCGCGGCCGGCGGCGAGCATCGCGGTCAGGTCAACAAAGGAATTCATGATGACCTCCGTCTCAATTTCGGCTGCCGCAGCCGCCGCTGCCACAGCCGCCATTGCCGCCATTGCCGCCGCTGCCGCAACCTCCGCCCGCCTTCGGTGGCGCCGTGGCGCAGCCGGCACTCACCGGTTCGGGCGGGGGAATGAAGATGAAGTCGTGGCGTCCCGGTTCGACCTCGACGAAATCGAGCACGGTGTCTTCCAGCAGCGGCCGGCTCGGCGAGCCGACCACTACCTTCAGGCCCCCGAACTCGGCGGGCTCGTCGTCGTCGCGCTGCTCGTCGAAGCCCATGCCGTATTCGATCGAGCCGTCGGCGATCTGGCGTGCGGCGACGCGCAGCGCCAGGCCGGCAGCGTCGCTGCGCGCGGCTGCAGCGAGGATTTCCTGGGCTGCGGCGGGGGTCAGGCTCAACATGGTTCTCTTCTCCAGGCAGGTCGTGATTTCAAGTGCTCAGTGCTGCAGCGGGTTGCGCTGCGGCGCGGTGCGGGGTGTTCGCATGCGTCTGCGCGCGCACGAAGGCGACGAAGCGGGGCGCCCACGACGAACCGGCGCCGCTGCGCAGGTGCGCATACGATGCGAGCAGGTTGTGGACCAGCACGCCATCGTGCGTGCCGTCGATGCCATGGCCGCGTTCAACGCGGTAGGCAAAGGGCAGGGTCGGGTCGAGGTTCTCGAGGCTCGAAAGGTGAAACTCGTGGCCGCGCAGCGTGTTCGCCTTGACGCCCGTCGCGGTGCTGCTCGTCGTGCTGCTCGTGGTGCCGCTCGTGGTGCCGCTTGTGGTGCCGCTTGTGGTGCCGCTCGTGGTGCCGCTCGTCGTGCCGCTCGCGGAGCCTCTCGCGGCGTCACTCGTGGTACCGCTCGTCATGCCGCTCGTGACGCCAGTCCCGGCGCCGCCCCAGGGCATCGCCGCAGTCTCCTGCAATTGCACGTAGCCGCGCCCCACCGGCCGCGGGTGCATCACGGCGTCGCCCGGGATCGCGCCGACCATGCGCGCGGTTCTGCCCTGCCAGCTGATGCTGCGTGACAAGTACATCAGCCCGCCGCATTCGGCATAGGTCGGCAAGCCGGCTTCGATGGCTTCGCGCAGCGCCTCGCGCATCGGCAGGTTCGCTTCGAGCTCGGTCATGCACACTTCAGGAAAACCGCCACCGATGAACAGGCCGTCGACCGCCGGCAACTGCGTATCGTGCAGCGTGTCGATGCTCACCAGTTCGGCGCCGGCGGCCTGCAGCGCGGCCAGGTCGTCGGGGTAGTAGAAGCCGAAGGCGCGGTCGCGCGCGATGGCGATGCGAACGCGTGCCGCGCGCGAGCCTGGGGCGTGCGAACGCACGGCAGGTCTGGGGCCCGCGGCAAGCGCTGGTGGCGCGGGCCCGGCAGACGCCGCAAGGCCGAGCACTCGTGCCAGATCCACCTGCGAGCCGATGATGCTGCCGATGACGTCGCTGCGCTGCTGCGGATTGCCGAGCTCGCCGCAGGGCACGAGACCGAGGTGCCGCTCCGCAACGCCCAAGCGCGCATCTTCGGCCACCGCGCCGAGCACGGGAACATCGGTGTAATGCTCGATCACGGCGCGCAATTTGGCTTCGTGGCGCGAGCCGCCGACGCGGTTCAGAATCACGCCGCCGATGCGGATGCGACGATCGAACGCCTGATAACCGAGGATCAGCGGCGCGATGCCGCGCGTCATGCCGCGCGCGTCGATCACCAGCAGCACCGGCAGGCCGAGCTGATGCGCGAGCGCGGCGTTGCTGTTGCTGCCGTCCAGCGCCAGGCCGTCGTACAGTCCCTTGTTGCCCTCCACCAGCGCCAGGTCGGCGCCGTTCATTCCCGCGCTGAAGCAGTGTTCGAGAGCTGCTGCGTCCATCAGGTGCGCGTCGAGGTTGAAGCAGGGCCGGCCGGCGGCCTGCGCAAGCCACGTCGGGTCGATGTAGTCCGGGCCCTTCTTGAACGGCTGCACGATGTGGCCCTGTGCCGTGAACGCAGCGCACAGGCCGAGCGTGACCGTGGTCTTGCCCGAAGACTTGTGCGCGGCCGAGATCAGCAGGCGGTTCATGGTCGGGTCTTCACGCGCGCGTCGTTCGGCATGAAGTCGAATACGCGCGCGCCGCTGAGCGTGAGGACAAAGGCCGCGGCAACGCCGCCGAGCCCCAGCAGGAATTCCGGCAGCGACGGCGCATACGTCGCCACCGC
>JAEMQF010000217.1 GCA_022758925.1 Burkholderiales bacterium
CGTGTCTTGCCCTGCGCGATCATGCTCGTCGCGAAGTCGAGGATCACCGGCGGGCGGCCGCTGATCGGTACGCCTGCACAAAACGGGTTCGTGCCAAAGCGTGCGTCGGCGCCGCCATGCGGCGCGACGATGGCGCGTGAAATCACGTTGACAAAGTGCAGTGACACCAAGCCCGCCTGCGCCGCCTGTTCAGCCCAGGCGCCGATGCGCCCGAGGTGGTGCGAGTTGCCCAAGGCAAGGATGCAGGTTCCCGTGGCCTGCGCACGCTCGATGCCGAGCGCAATCGCCTCACGCCCGATCACCTGGCCGAAGCCGGCGTCGCCGTCCAGGCGCAACATGGCGCCGGCGTCGAGCACGGTGCGCACATGTGCATTCGGCTTCAAACCGCCTTCGAGGAACGCGCCGGCATAACGCGGCAGCATGCCGATGCCGTGCGAGTCGTGGCCGGTGAGATTGGCGTCGATCAGGTTCGCAGCGACGGCTTCCACCTCATCGGGCGCACTGCCGAAGCCGCGCACGACATGGCGGATCGCGGCGTTGAGATTGGCCAGGGGGATCAGGTGGGTGGTGCTCATGCAGCAGGTTCATGAAGGTGAAGGGGCGGTCGCCGATCGTAGCCCGCGCTTGCCGAGCTGGGTGCTTCCCTGTGTTGCTGTTGGCTTGCGGCGCCGGTGGGCCCAACACCACCAGCGCTGCGAAAGTCTTGGGCGCCCGCAACAAGCTCGCCGAGCATCGACAGGTCCGTCTGCCGACGACGGCCTGCAGCACCAGGCGCACGGTGCATCTTGCGCAGGGCGCAATGCCCCCGACTTGCAATGAGCAGACAAAATCGGCATGTTGTTGTTCGGTGAACATCTGGTCAGGAGCACAAATGAGGAAATTGCGTGTCGGGATGCCGATCACTCCCGAAGAACTGGAAGAATTGTCTGACGCGCAATTGGTGCGCCTCGTGCCCAAGGCCTACCGCGAGTTTTTCCCCGGCAAGGATTTTTGCGCCGACGGTCACTTCTATTTGCACGACGGCACCGCCTGGTGCTTTTTCAAGGGCGATCTGCTCGACGATTGAAGCCGCGAGGCGCCCTCGCGTCGTTGTTTTCAGCGTCCCTTGCCGAGTCGCCAGGCGCTGAACTCGATGTGGCTGCGCTCTTCGGTTGGAGGGTACAGGCCGAGGATGGAACGCCCTTCGAGCACCTTCTCGGCGACAAAGTCTTCGAACGCCGTCATCTCCACGGCCTGCGCCGCCAGTTCATCGGCCAGGTGCGCGGGGATGACGACCACGCCTTCGGCGTCGCCGACGATTACATCGCCCGGCCAGACCGGTGCGTCGCCGCAGCCGATCGGCACATTGATGTCGAGTGCCTGGTGCAGCGTCAGGTTTGTCGGCGCCGCCGGGCGCTTGTGGTAGGCGGGAAATGGCATGCGCGCGATCTCCGGGCTGTCGCGAAAGCCGCCGTCGGTCACAGCGCCTGCCACGCCGCGCTTCATCAGGCGCGTCACGAGAATCGAGCCGGCTGAGGCGGCGCGCGCGTCCTTTCGGCTGTCGATCACGAATACCGCGCCGGCGGGGCATTCCTCGATGGCTTTGCGCTGCGGGTGTTCGCGATTCTGAAAGACGTCGATCAGGTTCAGGTCTTCGCGCGCCGGGATGTAGCGCAACGTGAACGCCGGGCCCACCATGTTCGGCAGATTCGGGTTCAGCGGGCGCACGTCCTGGATGAACTGGTTGCGAAAGCCGCGCTTGAACAGCGCGGTGCACAGCGTGGCAGTACTCACGCCCATGAGGAGTTGTCGAGTGGCTGGATTCATGGGGTCGGCGCGGCTCGCAATGACGCTAGAAGATATCGGGCTCGGCCACGGCCGCACCGAAACCGGTTTCCAGGAAATCGAAATCGCAGCCCTGGTCGGCCTGCAGGATATGGCGCGAGAACATCCAGCCGTAGCCGCGCTCGTAGCGTTTGGGTGGTGCCGTCCACGCCACGCGGCGCGCCGCGAGTTCGGCGTCACTCACCTCGAGGTGGATGCGCCGGGCGGGCACGTCGACGCTGATGCGGTCGCCGGTCTTCACGAGCGCGAGTGGCCCGCCGACATACGCTTCAGGCGCGCAATGCAGCATGCACGCGCCGTAGCTCGTGCCGCTCATGCGGGCATCCGACAGGCGCAGCATGTCGTTGACGCCTGCCCTTACCAGCTTCACCGGAATCGGCAGCATGCCCCATTCGGGCATGCCTGGGCCGCCTTGCGGGCCGGCGTTGCGCAGCACCAGGACGTGCTCAGCCGTGACGTTCAGGTCGGGGTCGTCGACCGCCTTTTTCATCTCTGGGTAGTCGTCGAAGACCAGGGCTGGGCCCGTGTGCCGCAACAGATGCGGTGCGCAGGCGCTGGGTTTGATGACACAGCCGTCGGGTGCAAGGTTGCCGCGCAGCACCGCGAGCGCGCCTTCGGCGTAGATTGGGTTGTTCAATGGCCGGATCACGTCGTCGTTGTAGACCTCGGCGCCGGCCAGGTTCTCACCCAGCGTGCAGCCGTTGACGCAACGTGCCTGCAGATCGAGGTGATCGCCCAGGCGGCTCATCAGGCCCGGCAGGCCACCCGCGTAGTAGAAGTCCTCCATCAAGTATTTGTCGCCGCTCGGCCGGATGTTGGCCAGCACCGGCACCTTGCGGCTCGCCGCATCGAAATCATCGAGGCCGATGGCGCAGCCAGCGCGGCGCGACATGGCGACCAGATGGATGATGGCGTTCGTCGAGCAGCCCATCGCCATCGCCACGGCGATGCCGTTTTCGAAGTTCGCGCGGCTCAGGAGCGCGGCCGGCGTCAGGTGGTCCCAGACCATCTGCACGATGCGCTGCCCGCACGACGCGCTCATGCGGATGTGGTTCGCGTCGGCAGCGGGGATTGCCGAGGCGCCGGGCAGCGTCATGCCGATCGCCTCGGCGATTCCCATCATCGTCGCTGCCGTGCCCATCGTCATGCAGGTCCCGTGGCTGCGCGCGATGCCGGCTTCGACCTCGGCCCATTGCGCTTCGCTGATGCGTCCGGCGCGGCGCTCGTCCCAGTATTTCCACGCGTCCGAGCCCGAGCCCAGCACCTTGCCCTTCCAGTTGCCGCGCAGCATCGGCCCAGCGGGCAGGAAGATGCACGGCAGGCCGGCACTGAACGCGCCCATCAGCAGGCCCGGCGTGGTTTTGTCGCAGCCGCCCATCAACACCGCGCCGTCGATCGGATGGCTTCGCAACAGTTCTTCAGTCTCCATCGCAAGGAAGTTGCGGTACAGCATCGTCGTCGGCTTGACGATGGGTTCGGACAACGAGATCGCCGGCAGTTCGAGCGCAAACCCGCCCGCTTGCAACACGCCGCGCTTCACGTCTTCGACGCGCTGCTTGAAATGGGCGTGGCACTGATTGACGTCGGACCAGGTGTTGACAATCGCGATCACCGGCTTGCCGGCCCAATCGGACGCGGCATAACCCATCTGCATGAAGCGCGAGCGGTGGCCGGAGGAACGAAGGTCATCGGGCGCGAACCAGCGTGCGCTGCGCAAGGTCGTCGGGGATATGTTCGTCATCGCAGCGCCGATGGTAGCTGTGCGTGACTGCGGGTCTTGCCTGCCCGTGGTTTGACTTGAAAGCACGCTGTGATTCGGTGCGCGCGCGTGACGCGCTGCTTCGCCTTCAGCTCGACGACTCGGACTCGGACTCGGCGGCGGGGGCTTCGGCCGGCAGCCTGACAATCGTCACCGGCACCGGCGCGGCGTGCAGCATCTCGTGCGACACGGAGCCGTGCAGCGCGCGGCGCAGCCTGCCCATGCCGCGTGCGCCCATGATCACGGCGTCGCAACCATAACGCTCGACGATGTCTACCAGCGTATGCGCAGGGTCGCCCGAGGCGATTTCCCGCTCGTACTCGATCCCTGCCGCTTTCAGCAACGCTTCCCCGGCTTCGAGCGCATGCGAGCCGGCGGCGCCGCTGACGCGTTCCAGCACTTCGGCGTCGGGGGCCAGCACCATTTCATACAGATAGGTCGGCTCCTGCACATTGGCGAGCACGAACCGGGCGCGCAGCCCTTCGCGCACCAGACGCAAGGCGTAGCGCACGGCTTCGAGGGCGTGTTCGGAGCCGTCCAGGGGCAGCAAGATCTTCATCGTCAGTGCCTCTTTGAGGTTTGGGTTGCAGCCTAGCGTGGCGGCAGGCCGTCGCGCTTGATGCTGGTCAACTCGTTCGGTGGCTCTGAGGATCGGGTTCGGTCGGCCGAAGAGTACGCACCATGCGCCGCGCCGCGAAACGACCTTCGTAGTAGCCCGGCACGAGGTTCGTCTCGTTGAAGCCCAGCGCCCGGTAGAACAGCCGCCCCGGCTCGTTGTCGGCGCGCAGTTCAAGGTGAATCGAGGCGATGCCGGCGACCCGTGCCGATTCGAACAACCACTCCAGCACACGCCGGCCGATACCGCGCCGTTGATGCGCCGGCAGCACGCACAGCAGGCTGAGGTGGGCGCGCTCGTCGCCAAATTGCATCACGGCGAAACCAAGCACCTCGGCGCCGTCGCACGCGACGAGGGCGGCCGTCTCATCCTCGGCGATGAGCGCGGCAACACGCCTGGGCGAATAACGCCACGCCAGACCGGCTTCAATCAGATCGCGCGACATCAGGGCCATCACCGGTGCGTCGTGCGCTCCGGCCAAACGCAGCGTGACGGCGCGGGCGACCATGGCTCGATTCTGCTCTCAGCGCACCGGCGTGGGCGGGGTTGCGGCTGGCCCTTTCGGGCGCGCCATCATTGGCGCTTCGGAACGAACTTCGTAGCGCACATTCTTGTCGGCATCGAAGAACCGCAGCGTCGGGCCGTCCCATTCGTAGATCGCCGTGAATCCGTCGATCTGCATCGCACCTTGCTTGAGCACCACATCGAGCTGGCTGGTGCGCAGCCGCAGCCCATAGGCGACATCGCTGATGCGTAGCACGGCGCGGTCGGCAGTGCGCCATTCGATCTCGGCACGGCCACAGGTCGGCTCGACATTCGGCACCGCAACGCACATTTGCGCCAGGTAGCGGCCCGCAGCGGGCGGCCCGGCCGCCGCCGCCAAGGCACAAGCGAGAAAGCTTGCCGCGCAGACGCTGCGCCAGCGATTGCGCCAGCCACCGCGCCGGCGAATCTGCACACGCATGCGTCGCAACAGCGCTTCGATCAAGCCTGCCCTACTGGATCAGGCCTTCGGCCTTCAGCGCCGCTTGCACGGCGGGGCGCGCTTCCATGCGTTTCATGAACTCAGCGAGATGGCGCAGGGCAGAGATGTCGATGTTCAACGGCTTGGTCCAGCGCGTCACGGTGTAAAGGTAGGCGTCAGCGACGCAGAACTCGGCGCCTGTCAGGTATTCGCGGCCTTCGAGCTGGGTGTCGACCCAGCGCAGGCGGTCGAGCAGCTTGGTGCGGAAGATTGCCTTCGCCTCTTCGGGCATGGCTGGATTGAACAGCGGGCTGAAGGTCTTGTGCAGTTCGGTGCCGATGAACGTCAGCCACTCCTGCACCCGCGAACGAGCCATGGTGCCATTCGGCGGCGCGAGGTTCTTCGCGGGAACCTGGTCGGCAATGTATTGCACGATCGCCGGGCCCTCGGCCAAACGCTCGCCGTTGTCGAGTTCGAGCAGCGGCACATAGCCTTTCGGGTTGATCGTGTAGTAATCGGTTCCGTCGGGCAGCTTGTGCGTCTTGGTGCTGGCCAGAACCGCCTCGAACGGCAGGCCGGATTCGCGCAATACGATGTGCGGCGACAGGGAGCACGCGCCGGTACTGTAGTAGAGCTTCATGGGATCCTTCGGTGGGAGTTTGGGCAGGCTGGATTAGAGCGCCAAACGGCATTCCGTGCCGCGCCACCAGGGTTTGCCGTTCGTGGCACCATCGGCAAGCTTTGGTGGTCGACTTTCTTGGCCTTTTCGTTGTCCCTGTCCTTTCCCTTCTCCTTGCGCTGCCCTTCTTGCGGACCCACTCATGCATCTCAACACCCCCAATCAGCGCGTTCGCTCACGCGGTGTCGAGCGCATCGTGCAAGGCCAGCCAACGTCCGACGGCGCCGGCGTCAAACTCACCCGCGTGCTGACCCAGCCGCTGCAAAAGCGCCTCGACCCGTTCTTGATGCTCGACGCCTTCGGCAGCGATGCCGCAGCCGACTACATCGGCGGCTTTCCTGACCACCCGCACCGCGGCTTCGAGACCGTCACGATCATGCTCGCCGGGCGCATGAAGCACCGCGACAGCGTGGGCAATGTCGGCCTGCTCGAGCCCGGCAGCGTGCAGTGGATGACGGCCGGGCGCGGCATCATCCACTCCGAAATGCCGGAGCAGGAGCAGGGCCGCATGGCCGGCTTTCAGCTTTGGGTCAATCTGGCCGCGAAGGACAAGATGCAGGCACCAGCGTACCGCGACGTCGCGCCAGGCGACGTCCCGGCGTTTGTGCTGGACAACGGGGTGCGGGTGCGCGTCATCGCCGGCGCCAGCCAGGGCGTGGCGGGTGCGGTAAGCCGCCCCAGCACCGAACCGCTGTGCCTGGACATCAGTCTGCCCCCGGGAACTGGGTTCGATGCGCAGATCCCCGTTGGCCACAATGCGTTCATCTACTGCCATGGCGGCGGTACGGTCCACGTCGGCGATGTTGCCGGGTCCGCCGTCGAAAGCGATCGCATGGCGATTCTGGCGAACGATGCCGGCGCCGATGGCGTGCGTTTGAGTGCGCCCGCAAGCCAAAGTGGCTTGAGCCGCGTCTTGCTCGTCGCCGGACGGCCGTTGAACGAGCCGATCGCGCAATACGGGCCCTTCGTCATGAACAACCAGCGCGAGCTCGAGCAGGCGCTGGCCGACTATCAGCGCGGCGTGCTCGCGACCTGACAGACTCGAAGCGGAACTGCGCCATGAACTCTTTGCAAGAACGACTGCGCGAGCTGGCGCCGGCGCGCCTGACGGCGATCCGCCGCGGCATCGAAAAAGAAAGCCTGCGCGTGCAGCCGAACGGAGAACTCGCGCTCACGTCGCACCCGAGAGCACTGGGCTCGGCGCTGACGCACCCGAACATCACCACCGATTTCAGCGAATCGCAGCTCGAGCTCATCACCGGGGTTCATACGGGTGTCGAGGATTGTTTGGCGGAGCTGACCCAGATCCACCAGTTTGTCGCGCATGCCCTGCGCGAAGCCGGTGATGAAATGATGTGGGTGGCGAGCATGCCCGGCGCGCTACCGGCCGACGACGACATTCCGATCGGCCGCTACGGCAGCTCAAATGTCGGGTTGGCGAAGAGCGTCTATCGCACCGGCCTCGGGCATCGCTACGGCCGGCGCATGCAAACCATTTCGGGGATTCACTACAACTGGTCAATGGCCGATGTGTCGAGCGACGAATACTTCGCGCTGATCCGCAACTTCCGACGCCACTCCTTCCTGCTGCTCTATCTGTTCGGTGCGTCGCCAGCCGTCACTTCGAGTTTCGTCGCCGGGCGCGCACATGAATTGCAGGCGTTGGGAGGTCAGACCATGCACCTGCCGCACGCGACGTCGCTGCGCATGGGTCGACTCGGCTACCAAAGCGATGCGCAGTCGGAGCTGGCGGTCAGCTATAACAGCCTGGCAAGCTACGGTGCCTCGCTGCAGGGTGCGCTGACCCGGCCCTACCCGGCGTATGAGGCGGTGGGGATTCACGACGCTGGCGGGCAGTACCGACAGCTTTCGACAAGTCTGCTGCAGATCGAAAACGAGTTCTACGGGACGATTCGCCCGAAGCGCGTGATATTTCGGGGCGAACGTCCGTTGCATGCCTTGCGCGAGCGCGGCGTCGAGTACGTTGAGGTGCGGTGCATGGACCTCGACCCGTTCGTGCGCATCGGCATCGCCGCGCCGACGCTGCGCTTTCTCGATGTGTTCCTGCTGCACTGTCTGCTGACCGAGAGCCCGCCGGACAGCCGCGAGGAGATTTCCGAACTGGCACGCAACCAGCATCGCGCCGCCGCTCGCGGCCGCGAGCCCGGTCTGCTGCTCGAGCGGAAGGGCGACCTCATCGCCCTCCCCGACTGGGGTGGGCAGATCCTGCAACAGTGCGAGCCCATTGCCGCGGCACTCGACGCCGTGCATGGCGGTAGCCTGTACCGAGACAGCATCGCTGTGGCCCAGGCCGCGCTGCGCGAGCCGCAAGGCTTGCCCTCGGCCCGCGTGTTGGCAACGCTGCTGAAAGACTTCGACGGCTCCTACCTGCGGTTCGTCTGTGCCGAGTCAACCCAGACCCACCAATGGCTGCTGGCCTTGCCGTACTCAGCACAATTGCGCGAGCGCTTCGCCGAGTTGACGCTCAATTCACTCGCCGAGCAAGCCGCCACCGAGGCCGCCGACAGCTTGCCGTTCGAGCTGTATCGGCGCCAATACCTGGCACCCGACCGGCTTGGTCTGAACTGAGCGATGGATCGGGCACTACCCCCGAGTGTGGGGTGGTGTATCGGGAACCGGGCGACTAACGTTGCAGCCGCAGTCAATCCGACTCCGCTCTCGCCCTCGGCAAGTTTGATCATGTTGCACCTGTTCGCCCGCATTGGCCTGTCGATCCTGGTCACCCTCGCTGAAGCGGTGGGACGTCTGGTCTGGCCCGCCGGCAAGCTTTGCGTGAAGCACAGCCGCGGTGTCTACGGGACACGCCATTGGGCGCATCTGCACGCCTACTGTGCTGCGCCGGGCTGGATGTTCATCGAACTGGGGTCGTGGACAGTTGAAGCGTCCTGGTCCTCGCGCCGGGGAATGTCGCGCCTCAAGTCCAGGGCCTGACAGGTCCGGCGGCGTCGCCGCTTCTGAGGTCCGGCCGCGTCGCCGCTTCTGAGGTCCAGTACCCGCGCGGCCGCTCGATGGCCTCGGCTCAAGACGTTGCGCCTTTGCGGGTCGGCTACGCTTCGCCTTTGTTCCCAGCCGGAGACTCACCATGCCCCGCCCCATTCTCGAAGAAGAGCGCCTACATCCCGCGATCCGCCAGAAGGTCGCGAACCTGCATGCCGACATCGTGCACAACGTACAGTCGGCCGCAGCATCGCATCCGGTATTGGTGGTCGGCATGAGACAGAACCCAATGTGCAAACGTGCGCGCCGCGCCCTTGCCGACGCTGGCGTGGCACACCACTATCTCGAGTACGGAAGCTACTTCAGCCTGTGGCGTAAACGCAATGCGCTGAAGATATGGAGCGGCTGGCCGACGTTCCCGATGGTGTTCGTGCGCGGCACCTTGGTGGGTGGCGCGGATGACATTCGTACCTTGATCGACAGCGGCGAACTGCGTCGCATGCTAGGCACGTGACGCGCGCAGCCCGTCGCCCCGGTTTCCAGGCTAGCGCCGTTATGTCGCTGGCTCGCCTGTTTCGGTGGCGACTGCTGCAGCTGCTGCCGCTGGGCCTGGCGTCGGCCGTCGCGTCGGGGCCAATACCCGCTGCCGAAACGCTGCGCGACTGCCGCGTCGCGGGTATCAAGAACAGCGTGCGCTGCGGCGCCATAGAACGCGCCCTTGACCCGGCACGCCCCGACGGCCCGCGCATCTCCGTGCACTACGTGGTTGTTCCGGCGCTGGCCCGACGCCGCCTGCCTGACCCGATATTCCTGCTCGCCGGCGGACCGGGCCAAAGTGCGATCTCGCTCGCAGGAGCGTCGCTGGGCTTGTTGCAACGCCTGGGCAATCGGCGTGACCTGGTGTTCGTCGACCAGCGCGGTACTGGATTGTCGGCACCGCTTTATTGCGATGAAGCGCGGCGCGCACCACTGGCCGAACAGACCGATCCCGAGCGCCAGGTGCAGCGCCTGCAAGTCTGCCAACGCCAGCTTCAGTCCCTGACCTATGGTGACCTGCGCTTGTTCACGACGCCTCTGGCAATGCAGGATCTGGACGCGGTGCGCCAAGAACTGGGCGCCGAACGAATCAATTTAGTCGCGGCTTCGTACGGAACGCGCGCCGCGCTGGACTACCAACGTCAGTTTCCGAAGCGGGTGCGGCGCATGGCACTTGACGGCGTTGCGCCGGCCGACATGGCGCTGCCCGCCAGCAGTGGCTTGGATGCGCAGGCTGCGCTGGATGCGCTGTTCGCGCACTGCGTGCAAGAGCCCGCGTGTGCGGTCGCGCACCCGCGCCTGCGCCAGGACTGGGACGCCCTGCTCGCCGGCCTGCCACGGCGGGTGCAGGTACCGCACCCCTTGACCGGAGAGATCGAAGCACTGACGGTGACGCGCGACATGTTGCTGGCCGCAGTGCGCGCGCCGCTGTACAGCCCGGCACTGGCGGCGGCGTTGCCGGTGGCGATTGCGCAAGCGGCGCAGGGCCGTTTCACGGCGCTGCTTGGACTGAACTCGATTCACGGTGCGCGCCGGTCGACGCGCATCGCCGAAGGCATGCACTTTTCCGTGCTTTGCGCGGAAGACTTTCCGCGGCTGAGCGCGCCGCAGGCTGTGGCCCGCGATTTCGGCGACGGCGCGCTGCGCAGCGTGAAACGCATTTGCGCGGATTGGCCTCGCGGCGAGCTTGCGGCGGCGTTCTACAACACCCATCCGAGCCGGGTACCGGTGCTGCTGGCCAGCGGCGGCCTCGATCCGGCCACGCCACCGCGCCACGCCGAGCGTGTTGCTGCGGCGCTTGGCGCGAATGCACTTCACATCATCGTGCCTCACGCCGGGCACGGTGTGTTCGGCATCGGCTGCATGCGCGATGTGCTGTACCGCTTCATCGCTGCGGAAACCGACGCTGACGCGCTGGCCGTGGATGCGAACTGCGTGGTTTCAATTCCACGCCCCACGCTCTTCCAACCCACATCGCCAATGCTTGCGGTTCGACCCGGATGATCGCGATCCAGCATCTCGCCAAGAGCTTCCCCCCGGCGCGCTCGGCGGCGCAGGCCGTGCACGCGGTGCGCGATGTCAGCGTGCAGGCGCCTGCGGGCACCATCACCGGGCTGCTCGGGCCGAATGGCGCGGGCAAGACAACCACGCTGCGCATGCTCGCCGGCCTGATCAGGCCCGATGCCGGCAGCATCGAAGTCGACGGCATCGACGTGCTTCAAGACCCTCATGGCGCACTTGCACGCATGGGCGTGTTGTGCGACGCGCGCGGCCTGTACCCACGCTTGAGCGCACGCGAAAACATCGTTTACTACGGCGTGCTTCGCGGCATGGAGCGTAGCGCTGCCGAGCAACGCAGCGCGGAACTGGCGCGCGCTCTGGGCATGACCTCGCTGCTCGATCGGCGCACCGAAGGCTTCAGTCAAGGCGAACGCTTGAAGACGGCGTTGGCGCGGGCCCTGGTGCACGACCCGGCCAATGTCGTGCTCGACGAGCCGACCAACGGGCTGGACGTGCTTGCGACGCGCGCCTTGCGCGAGACGCTGCGCTGGCTGCGTTCGCCTGAGGGCGGTTCGAAAACAATCGTTTTTTCGACGCACATCATGCAAGAGGTGGAGCGCTTGTGCGACAGCGTCGTCGTCGTGGCGCAGGGCCGCAGTGTCGCCACAGGCTCGGTCGCCGAGTTGCTGGAGCGCGCGGGCGAGCGCGATTTCGAGGCCGCGTTCGTGCGATTGGCCTATGCGGACGACGCTGCTGCAAGCCCTCAGGCCTTGCCGCTTGCGAATTCCCTCGCGCAGGGACCGCACGAAGTGCGTCCGGTGCAGCCATGAACTTCTTCGGCACCGCAAGAGCCGTCTATGCGAAGGAAATTGTCGACGCACTGCGTGATCGCCGCACGCTGCTGGTCGTGCTCCTGTCCAGCGTGTTGCTGGGGCCGCTGGTGCTGATAGCGCTGTCCGGCCTTGTCGCGAGCCTGGAGGCGCGCGCCGAAAAGCGAGAGGTGTTTGTCGTCGGCATCGAGCACGCGCCGGGGCTGCGAAATTTTCTGGAGCGCCAGTCCGCCGTCGTGCGCGACGCACCGTCAGACTATGAAACACGGCTGCGCGACGCAAGCCTGGCTGATCCAGTGGTCGTCGTGCCTCCCGATTTCGAGGCTGCAATGTTGCGCGGCGACGTGCCCGTGCTCGAATTGCTCAGCGACAGTGCGAACAAACAGGCCGAGTCGGGTGCTGGACGGGTGCAGCGCCTGTTGGCGGCCTACGGCCGCGAGCGCGTGGCGCTGAGCCTGGCAATGCGGGGCGTCTCGGGCGAGTTGCTCGAACCCATGGAGATTCAGGAGCGCGATCTGGCCAGCACCCAGACACGCGCAACCCAGTTCACCGCTATGCTGCCCTTTTTTGTGCTCATGGCGGTGCTGTACGGCGCGTTGAGCGCGGCCCTGGACACGACCGCAGGCGAGCGCGAGCGTGGCTCGCTCGAGCCGTTGCTGATGAACCCGGCCGCGCCGCTGGCGCTGGTGCTGGGCAAATGGGGTGCCGTGGCAAGCGTCGCAATGCTGATCGCGGTGCTGAGCTGCTTCAGCTTCCTGCCCGCGCAGTGGTGGCTGCGCAGCGACACCTTGCAGGCCCTGTTCCAGTTCGGCATGCGCGAAGCGCTGCTGTTCGTGGTCGTGTTGCTGCCCTTTGCCGCGGCGCTGTCGGCGCTGTTGATGGCGGTGGCGATCCGCTGCAAGAGTGTCAAGGAAGCACAGGTCAATGCCAGCCTCTTGGTGCTGCTTGTCTCGCTATTGCCCCTTGTCAGCGTGTTCAACCTGGGTAGTGAGGCGTGGTGGCATCTGTGGTTGCCGGCGTTGGGGCAAAACACGTTGATGACGCATGTGCTCAGAGGCGGGGCCTTGCGCGCGCCGCAGTGGCTCATCCCATTGGCGGTATGCCTGCTACTGGCAGCCGTGTCGCTGTGGTTTGTGGCGCATCGCCTGCGTGGCGCTGCCTTGCGCTGACGGTTTTCCTGGCGCTTGGGGTATCAGGGGAACTTGCGTGCCCGGTAGGAGAAATAGCCGTTCGCATAGTCGCTGGGCAGCAGCGAAAGCTGCATCGACTGCGCGCCGCCGGCCAGGTCAAATTCCGACACGTCATTGAGCAGGCCCGCGAACTCGCCCCAGCCGACCAGGACTTTGCCGCCGACAAACATCTGCGCGCTTCCCAGGTTGAAGCTCTGGTGCATGTCGGCGCTGAACTCGGCGAAGCCGGGCAACGCCGGGTTCCCCGCCACCAGGGCCTTGGCGGGTTCATCCAGGTTGAACGCCAGGACTCGCGACGCGGCGCCGCCATTGCCGTTGTCGAACAAGGTCAGGCGTCCATCCGGGGCGCGCTGTGCGTCGTGTTGATGCGCGAACTTTTGAGCAGGTGACAAGCCGAACTGGTCGCACGGTCCGCCCAGAATCCATCGGATTGCTCCTGTGCCTCGGTCGATCTTGAGCACGGCGTCGAGGTGCCGAAACGATGCGATCCAGTGGCCGTCAGCCGGGTCGACCTGCACTGAGTCCCAGTGCGCATAGTCGGCACCGTTGTTCTGCGCGAAGCCGTTGCCCTCGGTCGAACAGGCGTAGAGCTCGGCGTGATCGGTGGAAAGCCAGTTGAAAACGGCCACGCCGTTCTGGATTTCTTGCAAGCCACTGCCGCCGACGAACAAGGTCTGCCCGGGCAAGGTAGGAATGTTGTTGACCGTCTTCGCGGCGTAGACGCCAAGGATGTAGTGACCGTCGTTGACGATGACGTGATCGTGCAGATTCGCGGCGTAGGTGTTGCCGTCGGGAAAGCCCAGTGCGCTCACGTTCTCGATCAGATTGAACGAAGCATCCATGACGCGAATCGCGCTCTGCGCTGAATCGTAGAAGCTGTAGCGCACGGCTCCGCCGGGCAGCACGGTTTTCTTGAAGTCGTGCATGTTGCCGCCGCGCGGGTTGCGGTAGTAGTACTTCAGGCTGCCGTCGACCTCGACGATGTACGCGTAGGGGGCGCCGAAGCCTTGCGGGTCGAACGGCGTGAGGTACAGATCACCGGCCTGTGGCGCATTCGCACCGAAGCCGTAGCGCACATAGTCCAGCGGTCGGGCGTGCAACGTGTATTGCGCCGTTGCGCCGCTGACCCGGTCGGTGACAAGAACGCTGACGTTGGATGCGGCGTCGAGCGTCGGAAATGGAATCGTGATGTATTGATTGGCGCCGACGCTGCTTCCTGCGGCCTCAACCGTGATGCTGCAAGCCGGGCACGAGAAGCGCAACTGCACGCTTGCGCCTTTCAGATTGGACTGCAGCGCCAGGTCAGCCCGCGTCGGGTTGCTCGAAGTCAGGTCGGCGCCACCCACGCCAATCGCGTCGACAGACGTCAAGAGCGATGAGACCGCCGGGTTGACCCGGTTCATGCCGACCTGCACCGTGGAATCGCCCCCGCTGCAAGCAGCCAGGGTGAGTGCCAGCGCGCCGAGCATGCTCGGGCGCAAGAGATCTTGGGTTGCAAACATGGGTGCTTCTCCGCAAGTGAAGCCGGGCCGCAAACCCGTGGGGTGCATTCTGCCCATTTCCACTCCAGCGCCGGCACAAGCTTGTTTCAAGCGGTTGCCCTGGGCAACAGACCTTGTTGTGCGGGGCGCCTCGGCGTCCATCCTTGCGCAAGAGAACAGGGCTCACTTCGGCGCGCCGGTACACGCCGCATCAAATCGTCACCCAAGAGTAGTCCCCGGCGTTCGAGGCCCCAGCCGTCGACAGCGGCGCGCTCGTTCAGGGCAAGCAGCGCCCCCTGGCCCAAGCGTTTGGCGTGGGCACGCACGACCAGCGATTCACATTGCTTGGCACTGAGGGTGTGAGCGAAGGCCTGCCAGCGTTGCTGTACCAGGGGCGATCGCCAGGCGTCTTCGATCGCCCAGCGCAGCTCGTGAGGGGCGAGGTTTCGGCCCGCCTCCAGAACCCGTGGCAACAGGGCATGAAAGAAGTCTGGAATGAACGTTGCGCCGCTTTGGCGGGCAACAGGGCCTCGATACGGCTTACGCGCAGGCTCCAGCCAGGGGCGAGGAGTTGCCGGCTGGCAAACGCCTGCAACGCTTGCGCTGCGTTCAGCAGGCGCATGCGATTCGGCGGCAAAACGAGCAACGGCCGCTCGCAGGCCTGCGCGTGCGTCGGCGGTTCCACGAAGCTCCCTAGCGCGGCCACACGCTCCCACTGCGGTGCGGTGAGCCCATCTACGCCGCTCGACGGTCCGCAACCGAAACGCTTCGCCAGCTCCGCAGCCCGGGCTCGGCCGATGCCCTGCCTCACACGCTCAGCCCTGGCGCTCGGAACAGCGATGTTGCCTGCGGCATAGGCGCCGTCGCGGCGCACCCGGGCGAACACCGCTTCGTGGTTGAGCAGACTGCTCGCATCCAGGGGCATGCGTGTAATCGGACAGTGGCGGACTTCGAGTTGCTCCAGATAGCGCGGCGTGACTTGCACCGGCTCGACCCTCCGGCCGAGCACCCACGCCTGCAATCGCAGGTGCAGCCAGAGCTCGACCGAACGCGTCGCCGCGAGAATTTTGGGACATGACCCGCGGCCCAGCCGCTGCGCAGCGCAGACGAGAGGCTTCGAAGGCCCGCGCCAGCGAGGGCACGACGCCGTAACGTGCGTGGTCCCAACCCAGTTCGAAGCCGAGCGTTTCGTGCGCGGTGGCGGGTGGGTCGGCGCTTGCCATGTCCAACTGAGGGTGCAGGGCAAACAAACTCATGATGCGGAACACTATCGAATGAACCGCTTGGAAGCCGCGGGTCGGAGCAGTGTTGCAGCCAAGTCGCTCATGGCGTGAGCCACCTGCGCACGATTCAGCCCGTGCCGCGGCGTATGCTCGGCAGCGCCGGCACGAGCCCCACGCCGGGCTTTTCAATACGCAGAGGCAGCCCACGGACCGGACGCAGATTTTGACAAGATCGAGCTGCTGCTACGCAGCTGCGTCGGTTTTGTCGCTTTGGGCGGCGAATTCGAGGTGTCCCCGGCCACGCTCAAGCGGGATTTGCAGTACCTGCGCGACCGGCTTGGCGCGCCCATCGTTTACGACGCTCTTGCCAATGGCTACCGCTTCGACGGCATCGCGGCCGGCGCGGGCGCCGTGCATGAGTTGCCGGGTCTGTGATTCAGCGAAAACGAGATCCACGCGCTGTTGACGATGCAGCAGTTGTTGGCGGGCCTGGACGATGACGGCGTGTTGGCACGCCACCTGCATCCCTTGACCGAAAGGCTGCAAGGCATGCCCGGCGCGCACGCGCAAGAGTCGCGTACGCTGTTGCGCCGGGTGAAGGTGATTGGCACGGCGCGGCGGCGCGCACCGAGTCGCTCTTTCGAACTCCTGGGCAGCGCCTTGGTGCACAAGCGCCGCGTCCGGCTGCACTACTTCAAGCGCAGCGACCGGACCCTGAGCGAACGCGAAGTCTCACCGCAGCGACTGGTCAACTACCGCAACACGTGGTCTCTCGACGCCTGGTGTCACGTGAGCGATGGCCTGCGCCGTTTTGCCCTCGATGCGGTGCGCGGGGCGCGGCTGCTCGACGACAAAGCGCGGCTGTTGGGTCTGCGCGAACTCGAAGCCCAGCTCGACGCCGGCCATGGCATCTACGGCGGCAGCGGCACAAAGTTGCGTTGGGCCACGTTGCACTTCAATGCCGATGCAGCGTTGTGGGTGGCCAGCGAAGAGTGGCACGCACAGCAGAAGTCGCGCTGGCGGCCCGACGGGGGGCTACGAACTTCAGGTCCCTTACGATGACCCGACCGAATTGACGATGGACATCCTGCGCCACGGAGAATCGGTTACCGTGGTCGGCGACAAGACACTGGTCACGGCCATTGGCGAACGTTTGGCTCGCGCGGCGGCTCTGTATCGTCGAAAATGACTTGGCGGGGCGCGCCGTGCGGCACGCCAAACCCGAGGAGTCGGTGCAAATGAAAGCGATCTGGAATGGTGTGATCGTCGCCCAAAGTGATGACACCGTCGTGGTGGAAGGCAACCACTACTTTGCGCGGGACAGTCTGAAGCCTGAATACATCAGTTTCAGCAACCATCGCAGCAGCTGTCACTGGAAGGGGCAGGCACACTACTACAGCCTGATCGTGAACGGTGAAATGAATCCGGAGGCCGTTTGGTACTACCCGGAGCCTCTTGAGGCCGCCGCGCAGATCAAAGGGCGCGTCGCGTTCTGGAAGGGCGTGAAGGTGGAAGAGTGACGATGAATCGCGCCCGGTATCGTTGGCCCACACGCATGGTTTGCGGTGCCCGCCGGTGCAAGCCGGGCCGGGTTCGACAGTGAACCCCGTCCTGGTCGAGGTCCTGCGTGGTGACACGCTGGAATCGAGCCATCGCGGCTCGCTTGCCGTTCTCGACGCGGATGGAGCCGTGCTGGCCAGACTGGGCGACATCGACCGACCCATCTTTCCGCGCTCTGCCGTCAAGCTTTTGCAGGCCCTGCCGCTGGTGGAAAGCGGCGCCGCCGACCGGCTTGGCTTGAGCGATGAAGAATTGGCCCTGGCCTGCGCTTCGCACAACGGTGAAGAGCCGCATGTTGCCGCCGCAACCGCATTGCTTGCCAAAGCTGGACTGCCCGTCTCTGCATTGGAGTGCGGATCCCATTGGCCGTCGTTCGAGACGGCGTCACGCGCGCTGGCCGCAGCTGGGCGCGAGCCGACGCCGTTGCACAACAACTGTTCGGGCAAGCACTGTGGTTTTCTGTGCCTGGCATGCGCCTTGCACGGCAGCGTGGATCTGCGGCAATACGTCAGAGGTTACGTGCAGGCTGACCACCCGGTGATGCGCGAGGTCACCGCTGCGCTTGAGGCTGTGACCGGGTTCGATTCAAGCACCGCACCGCGCGGCACCGACGGCTGTTCCATTCCCACTTACGGCATCGAGTTGCGCAGGCTGGCCCTGGCGTTTGCGCGTGTCGGCAGCGGTGTGGGATTGCGCGAGGCCCACTCGCGTGCGGCGCAGCGCCTGCGCCGCGCTGTCGCCAGAGCGCCGTTCATGGTGGCGGGAACCGGCCGCTTCGATACGCGCGTGATGCAGCAATTGGGCGAGCGCGTGTACTGCAAGGTCGGCGCCGAAGGGGTGTTCTGCGCCTCGCTGCCCAATCTTGGCCTGGGAATCGCACTCAAGATCGATGACGGCAACAACGCCCGCGCCGCCGAGGTCGTAATGGCCTCGCTGATCGAGGCAAGTTTGAGCCCGAGCGGCGCCGATGCCGAAATGCTGCATGCCCTGAGCCGGCCGGCCTTGCGCAACTGGAACGGGATCCATGTCGGGCAATTGCGCCCCGCTGCGGCACTGACGGCTGTGCGCCTGCGTTGACGCACGCAGTGGCTCCGGCGCGGTGCGGCCTGCAGCGACGTCTGGCGATGAGTTGCCTGAGCCGACGACCCGCGGCTGGTGCCCAGGCGACCGCAGCGCCGGACAATTTGCGTTCTTTGAGTAACCGAATTTGACCGGCGCCTGCGGCGTGCGATGTGCCACTGACGGGCTACGCTGCCCGGGTTAGATTGGAGCCCTACGTTGCGAAACAGAGGCTTACATGCGCTTGATCACCCGAGTGATCGCGTCCCGTTTTGCGAGGAGACTCGGCGTCGCGGGGGCGATCCTGCCGCTGCTCGGCGGCTGCCAAGCGATCGCCATCACCGCGGCAGGCATCGGGGCGTCGACCGGGTTAACGCACACCGTCGACAGCATCGCTTCTCGAACGTTCACCGCGAACCAACGGCAGGTGAAACAGGCAACCTTGATCGCGATGGGTAAGATGGGCATGAAGCTCGAATCGTCGGAAAAGAACGAAACCGGCGAAATCATTCGCGCAAGCCTGCCCGGTCGCAGCGTCGAGATCGAGCTTACGCCACTCAGCGACACCGCGACCCGCATCAACACCTCGGCGCAGCGCGGCATGTTCACCTACGACGGCGCGACCGCGCGCGAAATCGTCGCACAGACAGAATTGGCGATGCAAGAACTGGGGGCCTCATCGCGTCGCGCGCGGGCCCCGTCCAAGGCGGCGCCGGCGCTGGCCGACTCGACGATGGGTGCGGCAGTGCCGATCCGCCGTTAGCTGAACCCGCCGCGCGCGGCGCGGCGGCCCCTGCCAGCCTCAGGCGTCGTGCCAAATGATGCTGCGCCTGGTGCTGGTCCAGCGCTCGAACAAAGGGGCATAAACCTCGTCGATCCGGTTTCGCTTGACTTTGAACGTGGGCGTGATGAACCCGTTGTCCACGGTCCAGGCCATGCTGACGATGACCAGACAATCGAGCTGCTCGTGCGGGTCAAGCTGTGCGTTGATCGCCCCAAGATGTTGGCTCAAGCTCGCCTCCATCGGTTCACGATACATGGTGTTCGCGGCACGGGCAGCCGCCTCGGCATTGAGCATCACGATTCCCAGCGGCTGCCCAAGATTCGCGCCAGTTACGACACAGGCTTCGACCAAGCCGTTCATCACCAGCTTGTCTTCGATCGGCGCTGGCGCCACGTATTTGCCCTTGCTCGTCTTGAACAGGTCCTTGACGCGACCGGTGATGCGCAAGTTGCCTTCCAGGTCGAGCGTGCCCTTGTCGCCCGTATGAAGCCATTTGTCGCCAGTGAGCGCTTGCCTCGTGAGTTCCGGCTCTTTGTAGTAGCCCAACATCAATCCAGGGCTTTTCATCTGAATTTCACCGTTGATCGGGTCGAGGCGACTCTGTACGCCTTCATAGGGCAGGCCCACGGTGCCGGGACGGGCAACCCCGGGAAGCGTGGCGTGCGAGATGCCGCAGTTCTCGGTCATGCCGTAGACCTCGATGATCGGCAGGCCGAGATTGGCGTACCAAGCGAGTAGCTCAGGCGGCATCGGCGCCGCGCCGCCTGCGGCAAATTTGCATTGATCGAGGCCCAAGGCTGCGAGGATCTTCTTGCGAACGATGCCGCGAACGACCGGTACCTTGAGCAGCCGCGCGAGTTTGGCCGCAGGCATCTTCGCGTGCACGCCCTGCTGAAACTTAACCCAAAGACGAGGCACCGAGAAGAACACCGTCGGACGCGCGCGCTGCAGGTCGGCGGTGAAGGTCTCCAGGCTCTCGGCGAAATAGACATGCATGCCCACGGCGAGCAGGCCATGTTCGACCAAGGTGCGCTCAGCCACATGGGCCAGCGGCAGATAACTCAGCATGCGTGCATCCCCGGTCAATTGCACGCGCTTGAGCGCCGAGTTGATCGACCAGGCGTAAGTGCCGAAGCTGTGCATCACACCCTTCGGTGAGCCTGTGGTTCCGGAGGTGTACATGATCGTTGCCAACTCTTCGGCGGCGCGCGCCGGTTCGCCGTGCAGCGGCGTAGTCGCTCTGACGATGGCATCCCACTGCGGATAGTCGTTCGGTGGCGACAGCGGCATGCCGATGCAAGGCAGGCTAGCCGGGACACCTGATCTCATGTTTTCCCAGCCGTCGAGCTTGCCGACGAACAGCAGTTTCGCTTCGCTGTGCTCGAGGATCTGGCGGATCGTCGAGGCTGCCAAGGTTGGATAGAGCGGCACCGACACATGGCCGGCCATCCAGATCGCGAAGTCGGCCATCAGCCAGTGTGCGCAATTCTTCGAGATGAGCGCGATCCGGCTGCCCGGCGGGTGACCCAGGCTTATCAAATGGGCCGCCATGCGACGCGTCTCGGCGATCAGTTGCGCCCAGGTGAAATCGCGCAGCGCGCCGGCGCCCATCGGCTGCGTGAGCACGATCTTGTCGGGCGCCGTCTTCTCCCAGTAAAACATGCGCGCAAGCGCCAGTGTGTCTAGTGAAACCAGGCTTGATGTGTTCATGCCGTTCTCCTGGAAGTGGGTCTGACCTCGGCCCGCGCGGGGTATCGCTCACCATAGGCCATCACGCTCTCGACGCCAATAGGGTCACTCCCCGTGCTGGTGCTGCCTCTGCGTCGCGGCTGAGCCGTGTCACTCTCTACAATCAAGCTTCGATCCAGAACCGTTCTTTGCCATGTGGTTTCCCCAGCAGTTCGAAGTCATCGTGGTCGGTGGCGGTCACGCCGGTACCGAGGCGGCGTTGGCCAGCGCGCGCATGGGCGCAACGACGCTGCTGCTCACGCACAACATCGAGACCTTGGGGCAGATGAGCTGCAACCCATCAATCGGCGGCATCGGCAAGGGCCACCTGGTCAAGGAGATAGACGCCTTGGGCGGAGCGATGGCCCTGGCCACCGACGAGGCAGGCATTCAGTTCCGAATTCTGAATGGCTCGAAAGGTCCTGCCGTTCGCGCAACCCGCGCACAGGCCGACCGCGTGCTGTACCGGGCGGCAATTCGCCGGCGCCTGGAAAACCAAATCAACCTGTGGCTGTTTCAAGGCGCTTGCGACGACTTGTTGCTCGATGGCGAGCGAATTGTGGGCGCTGCCACCCAGGGCGGCGTGCGCTTTCGCGGCCGCTGTGTCGTGCTCACTGCCGGAACGTTTCTGGACGGGCGCATTCACGTCGGGCTGCAAAGCCATGCGGCGGGCCGCGCTGGCGATCCACCGGCGATCGCCTTGTCTGCTCGGCTCAAGGAATTGAAGTTGCCACAAGGGCGCTTGAAAACCGGCACCCCGCCTCGCATCGACGGTCGATCCATTGACTTCACTCGATTGCAGGAGCAGTCCGGCGATGGCGTGCCGGCAGCCGACGGCTCGGCGGCGGCAGCGGGCGTGCCAGTGTTCAGCTTCATGGGTGATGCAGCGATGCATCCGCGCCAGTTGCCTTGCTGGATCACGCACACCAATGCCAATACGCACGAAATTATCCGTAGCGGCTTCGACCGCAGCCCGATGTTTCAAGGCGCAATCGAAGGCGTGGGGCCGCGCTATTGCCCGAGCATCGAAGACAAGGTAAATCGATTTGCTGACAAGGATTCGCACCAGGTCTTCCTTGAACCCGAGGGGTTGACGACGCACGAGTTCTACCCGAATGGGATCTCGACCTCGTTGCCGTTCGACGTCCAGATCGCCGCGGTGCGCTCGATGCTCGGCCTGGAGAACGCCCACCTGCTGCGCCCGGGTTATGCCATCGAATACGACTATTTCGATCCGCGTGCGCTCACGGCAAGCTTCGAGACGCGCGACATTCGTGGTCTGTTCTTCGCCGGGCAAATCAACGGCACCACCGGCTACGAGGAGGCTGCGGCTCAAGGCCTGTTCGCCGGCGTGAATGCGGCGCTGCAGGCGCGCGGCCGCGATCCATGGTTGCCGCGCCGGGACCAGGCCTACCTGGGTGTGCTGGTTGACGACCTGATCACGAAGGGTGTGACCGAGCCTTATCGAATGTTCACCAGCCGCGCGGAATTTCGGCTGCAACTCCGTGAAGACAACGCCGACCTGCGCCTGACGGCGATGGGCCGTGACTTGGGCCTGGTTGACGACGCTCGCTGGGACTTGTTCTGCCGAAAACGCGACGCTGTTTCACGTGAAACGCAGCGCTTGAAGTCGACCTGGGTGAACCCGAGCCTGCTCGGGCCGGCAGACGCGCAGCGCCTGCTCGGCAAACCGATCGAGCATGAGTACAGCCTGGCCGAGTTGCTGCGACGTCCGAACATCGGCCGTGAAGAAATTGACGCGATTTGCGCGATCACGCAGCCGGGAGCGGCACCCTCGCGCGAGTTGCTGCGGATGCAACTTGGCGTGACCTTGGCCCAGGCGGTGATCGAACAGGTGCAGATCGGCATCAAGTATGCCGGCTACATCGACAAGCAGCGGGAAGAAGTATCGCGCGCGGCGGGCCTCGAAGAGCTGCAATTGCCCACCGATTTCGACTATGGCGGCGTGACCGCGCTGTCGATTGAAGTGCGCCAGAAACTGAGCGCCCAGCGTCCACGCACGCTCGGGCAGGCGTCGCGAATCTCCGGCGTCACGCCCGCCGCCATCTCACTGCTGTTGGTCCATTTGAAAAAGCACCGCGCAGGCACTTCGATCCTTGTCGATCTTGTCGCGCCAGCGATGCAGGATGCCGCAGCCGCCTAAGGGGGTCCGATTCGCCTTTGGGTCAGCCTTTGGGTTGGACTTGCATCCATGAGCGCCGCGCTGCGCGCCAGGCTGACGCAGATTGCCGGTGAGCTCGACTTGGCGCTGTCGAGCCACCAGCTCGACGCCTTGCTGCGCTATCTTGACTTGTTGGTGCGCTGGAACGCGACCTATAACCTCACTTCAGTGCGCAAGCCCTCCGACATGCTTAACCAACATCTGGCCGACTGCTTGGCTATCATCGCGCCGCTGCGTCGTGTGCTCGGCGAGCCGCTGAAGGCGCGCATTCTCGACGTCGGCAGCGGCGCGGGGCTGCCCGGCGTGGTGCTCGCGATCGTCGCGCCGCAGGCTTCATTGCTTTGCCTGGACAAGGTCGGCAAGAAAGCTGCCTTCGTCCGTCAAGTTGGCGCCGAGCTGGCCCTGGGAAATCTGCAGGTGGAACACGCGCGCGTCGAAGCATTGGATGCAGGCGCCTTCGATGCAATCGTTTCGCGCGCGTTTGCATCACTCGCCGACTTTGTGGCGTTGACCGCGCCGCACCTGCGCAGCAATGGGGTCTGGCTCGCGATGAAAGGAAAACGCCCCGACACCGAGCTCCTTGCCGTGCCAGCAGACACCACCGTGTTTCACGTGGAACCTGTGCAGGTCCCCGGCCTGGGCGACGCGCAGCGCTGCCTGGTCTGGATGCGGCGGCGACAATAGCGGCGAATAGCGGCGACCCGCTTCCTGCCAAGCTGGTCAGTCCACGCTCAACTTTGGCACCTCAGCAATCAATCGCTCGTCCCGCTCGAGGCGATGCCCTAAGAATCGGCGACTCTCATGGCTCGAATATTCTGCGTCACGAATCAAAAGGGCGGCGTCGGCAAGACGACAACGGCGGTCAATCTGGCGGCTGGGCTGGCGAAGATCGGTCAGCGCACGCTGGTGGTCGACCTCGATCCCCAAGGCAACGCGACCATGGGTTCGGGCATCGACAAGCGCGCGCTCCAGCTCAGCGTGTACGACGTCCTTCTCGAAAACGCCTCGATCGCCGAAGTGCGGCAACACAGCGCCAAAGTCGGCTACGACGTGGTGGGAGCGAATCGCGAACTCGCCGGCGCCGAGGTCGAACTGGTCGCGCTCGACCGACGCGACAAACGCTTGAAGCAAGCCTTGGAGCAGGTTGTGGGCGAATACGACGTGATCCTGATCGACTGCCCGCCGTCACTCAGCCTGCTGACCCTCAACGGGCTGTGCAGCGCCCATGGCGTGCTGGTGCCGATGCAGTGTGAGTATTTCGCACTCGAAGGCTTGTCGGACTTGGTGAACACGATCAAACAGGTCCACGCCAACCTCAACCCGCAACTTGAGGTCATCGGCCTGCTGCGGGTCATGTTCGATCCGAGAATCACGTTGCAGCAGCAAGTCAGCGAGCAACTCAAACAGCACTTTGGCGCCAAGGTTTTCGACACCATCATCCCACGCAACGTCCGACTTGCGGAAGCCCCAAGTTACGGTTTGCCTGGGGTGGTCTTCGACCCTTCCTCAAAGGGTGCCCTATCGTTTATCGACCTTGCCCATGAATTGGTGGCTCGAATTGCCGCTCGCTGAAGTTCCCGGTTTGAGTCTTGCCAGAGTGAGCCCGGGCGTTGACCCCGCGCTGCTCGCGCGCATCGAAGACGCCGGCCTGAACGCAAGCGCGCCGCCGCAACAGCGCTGGCTGGATGGTTGGCTGCTGCGCTTTTCGCCGGGCAAGGCGAAGCGCGCGCGCTGCGTCAACGCTGTCGCTTCTGGCCGCCGCCCGCTGCAATGGAAGCTGGCCCGATGCGCAGAGCTTTTCGACGCAGCGGGCCTGCCCCTGATTGTTCGCATCACGCCGTTCACACTGCCCGGCGAACTCGACTTGCAGTTGGCCACCCACAACCTGCGCAGATTCGACGATACCCGGGTCATGGTCTTGACCGCACTTGACAGCCTGGAAGAGCCGAAGGTCGAGGCTCAGCCCGAAGTTCGCGAAATCGCCGCAGAGCCCTTCGCTCAACGTGTCGGTGCGATGCGCGGCTCGTCACTGGCCGAGCGACAGGCCCACGCGCAGCGGCTCGCCAATGCACCGGTACCTTTCACCGCCTTCGAGCTACACGACAACGGCGAAGTGCTGGCCTGCGGACAGTTCGCTTTAGAGGGCGACCTGGTCGGCCTGTACGACATCTTTACCGCGCCGCATGCCCGTGGCCGCGGCCTTGCACGCCGGCTTTGCCAGCACTTGTTGGTCACCGCCCGAAGGCGTGGCGCGTCGATTGCCTATTTGCAGGTGGACTCCGGCAATGTCGTTGCGCGATCGGTCTATTCGCGCATGGGCTTCACTGACGGCTACAGCTACCACTACCGCGCGCATGACCCGTCGGCGGCCTGATTCGGCACGCTGCGGCGCGCTCTACAGCCCCAGCGTCTCCTCCACACCAAGGTGCACGTTCATCGCTTGCACCGCGGCGCCGCTCGCACCCTTTCCCAGGTTGTCCAGCCGAGAAATCAACAGCGCCTGGGTATCGCTCGAAAAGACAAAGATATCGACTCGGTTCGTGTCGTTGCACCCCTGAACATCAAAGTACTCCGGTGACGGGTGCGCGTCGTCGGGCAAGGGTTGTACCCGAATCAACGGTTCGCCACGATAGCGCTGCTCCATGGTCTTGTGAACGAGGCTGCCTGTAACCCCTGCGCCGAGCTGCGACAAGTGCAGCGGGACACTGACCGCCAAGCCCTTGTAGTAGTTTGCAACGATGGGCATGAAGATCGGCGCATGGCGCAGGCCCGTGTGTGCCACCATTTCCGGCAGGTGTTTATGCGCGAACTTGAGCGAATACGGCCGAGGCGAGTCAAGCCGAGGAACAGTCTTGCCTTCGTACTGCGCGATCATTTTCCGGCCACCACCGGAATAACCGGAAATTGAAGTCGCCGAGACCGCCTGGTCGGGATTCACCAGTCCAGCGTCCACCAGCGGGCGGAGCAACAAAATGAAGCTCAACGCATGGCAACCCGGATTGGCGATGCGTTTGGAGGCTCGAATCTTGTCGCGCTGGCCCGGGGCCAATTCAGGCAGACCAAACACCCAGTCCGGATCGGTGCGGTGCGCCGTGCTAGCGTCGATGAGGCAGGTCTTGGGGTTGCGCACCAAGGCCACGGCCTCGCGCGCCGCTGCGTCCGGCAGGCACAGGAACGCGACGTCGGCAGCGTTGAGAAGTTCGGCCCGCGTTGCCCGATCTTTGCGCTTGTCGGCATCGATTCGAAGCAACTCGATATCGTCGCGCCGTGCCAGATACTCATGGATGCGCAATCCTGTCGTACCCTCTTGACCATCGACGAACACCCGATACTTCATGGCGATTCCTCTTCGCATATCGCTGCCAGGTCCGATTGTCGAGCAAATCCTTCCTCGGCCACGCCGCGGCGTACACGTCACCGCCCTGTACGGTCGGGTACCGTGACCTACCTAGTTAATCGCCGACCCGTGACCTACCAGTTCATCGCCGACAATTCCCGCATGGTGACCAAGAAACCCAAAGGACTCGGACTCGGACTGGAGGCGCTGCTCGGACCACGTGTCGGCAATGTCGACACGACGGCGCGCGACAGCGCATCCGGCACGCTGCGGATGTTGAAACTGAGCCTGCTGCAGCCCGGGAAGTACCAGCCGCGCACGCGAATGGACGAAGTGTCCTTGCAAGAGCTTGCGCAGAGCATCCGGACGCAGGGCATCATGCAACCCATCCTGGTGCGCCTGGTGGGTC
The DNA here is from genome assembly GCA_022758925.1 of Burkholderiales bacterium. Classification (GTDB taxonomy): domain Bacteria; phylum Pseudomonadota; class Gammaproteobacteria; order Burkholderiales; family Burkholderiaceae_C; genus JAEMQF01. The sequence goes on from JAEMQF010000217.1 coordinate 26,621, forward strand.
AGGATCGCTACGAAATCATCGCCGGCGAGCGCCGCGCGCGGGCCGCAAAACTTGCCGCACTGGACGAAGTGCCGGTCCTGGTCAAACAGGTTCCCGACGAGACAGCGGCTGCAATGTCGCTGATCGAGAATATGCAGCGTGAAGACCTCAATCCGCTGGAGGAAGCGCAAGGCTTGAGACGGTTGACGTCCGAATTCGGTTTGACTCACGAGCAGGCGGCGCAGGCGGTCGGACGTTCGCGAAGCGCTGCCAGCAACTTGCTGCGCTTGTTGAATCTGGCCGAGCCGGTTCAGCAGATGTTGCTCAGCGGCGAAATTGAAATGGGGCATGCGCGGGCCTTGTTGTCCCTCGACAACGCGCAGCAAATTCTGAGCGCCCGACGAGTAATCGCCAGAGGCCTCAACGTCCGCGAAGCAGAACGGTTGGTCGCTCGCACCGGCGTCCGGGGCACGCAAACTCCACTATTGCGAATCAAACGCGCCAAACCGCTGGATCTGCTGCGCATTGAGCAGTCCCTTTCAGATGCGCTGATGGCAAGCGTCGAAGTGCGCGTCAAAAAGCGCACTCGTCGTGGCGAACAAGGCGAAGTCGCGATTCAGTTCGGCTCGCTGGACGAGCTCAATGGCTTGCTTGAAAAATTGGGCCTTGCCGGCACCTGAGCCCTGCGCAAGACGACAGTTGCAGCCTGTGCGCGCCCACGGCGAACTTAACGGCGGCGCTGCGACCAAGCAGCGTTAGCGGCGGCGATACCTGGCCTCGCGGAACTTTGCACGGAACCGTGTGCTCCATCTCAAAAGCTGGTTCAACCAAGTTTAGGTCGCGGACGTTGTGTACCGACAACTTGTGCAGCGGTATGCCTCAAGTCGATGAACTGTCGGGCATTTGTCTCGCAACTCGGTCGATTCGCGATCTTGAAACCCGCCAGAGTTGATACCGTTGCCTTGCTGACCTGACAAGGAAAGCTCTGATGGCGCCCGCTGGACGTCATCAGAACTTCCCTCGCAACGCATCCCGTCTCACACGGCGTTGTGATCCCGATGTCTAGGAGATCAGCATGAATGTGATCAGCAATTTCGCGGCGAGATTCGAGCGCACTCGAGAAGAGGAGTTGACGCTTGAGGAGTACCTTGCCGAATGCAAACGCAACCCGGTTGCCTATGCCACGGCAGCCGAGCGTATGCTCAAGGCGATCGGCGAGCCGCAGCAGGTCGATACCCGTTCGGACCCGCGCCTGTCGCGCTTGTTTGCGAACAAGATCATCAAGATCTATCCCGCCTTTGCCGAGTTCTATGGCATGGAAGACGCCATCGAACAGGTCGTCAGCTATTTCCGCCATGCTGCCCAGGGGCTGGAAGAGAAAAAGCAAATCCTGTACTTGCTGGGACCGGTCGGCGGCGGCAAGTCATCAATCGCCGAACGGCTCAAGGCCTTGATGCAGGAGGTTCCGTTCTACTCGATCAAGGGTTCGCCAGTGAACGAGTCGCCGTTGGGCTTGTTCGATCCCATCGAAGACGGCCAGATCCTAGAGAATGAATACGGCATCCCACGCCGCTATCTGCAACGCATTCTTTCGCCGTGGGCCGTCAAGCGACTTGAGGAATTCGGCGGTGACATTCGCAGGTTCATGGTGGTGCGCCGCTACCCGTCGGTGCTGAAACAGATCGGCATCGCGAAAACCGAACCGGGTGACGAAAACAACCAGGACATTTCGTCTCTGGTCGGCAAGGTCGACATCCGCAAGCTTGAAACCTTCGCCCAAGACGACCCGGACGCCTACAGTTTCTCGGGTGGCCTGTGCTTGGCGAATCAGGGCTTGCTTGAATTCGTCGAGATGTTCAAGGCGCCGATCAAAGTACTGCATCCACTGCTCACCGCCACCCAGGAAGGCAACTTCAAAGGCACGGAAGGGTTCGGCGCAATCCCCTTCGACGGTGTCGTACTGGCCCACTCCAACGAGAGCGAGTGGAAGGCGTTTCGCAACAACAAGAACAACGAAGCGTTTCTGGACCGCATATACATCGTGAAGGTACCGTATTGCCTTCGGGTCAGCGAAGAAATCAAGATCTACGAGAAACTGCTGCGCGGCTCTTCGCTGTTCAGAGCCACCTGCGCGCCTGGCACCTTGAAGATGATGTCGCAGTTCGCGGTTTTGACGCGCCTGAAGGAACCAGAGAATTCGAGTCTGTACTCCAAGATGCTGGTCTACGATGGCGAAAACCTCAAGGACACAGACCCTCGCGCCAAGAGTTTTCAAGAGTACCGCGACTACGCAGGCGTTGATGAAGGCATGAGTGGTGTTTCGACACGCTTTGCCTTCAAGATTCTGTCCAAGGTCTTCAATTTCGACAGCACCGAGATTGCCGCGAATCCGGTGCACTTGATGTACGTTCTAGAACAGCAGATCGAACGTGAACAGTTCGCCGCTGAGACGGAACAGAAGTACCTGGCATTCATCAAAGAGCACCTGTCGGTTCGATATGCCGAGTTCATTGGCAAGGAGATTCAGACCGCGTATCTCGAGAGCTACAGCGAGTACGGCCAGAACATCTTCGACCGCTACGTCACCTACGCCGACTACTGGATCCAGGACCACGAGTACCGCGACACTGACACCGGCGAAGTCTTCGATCGCTCGTCGCTGAATTCCGAACTCGAAAAGATTGAAAAGCCTGCGGGAATTTCCAATCCGAAGGACTTTCGCAACGAGATCGTCAACTTCGTGCTGCGAGCACGCGCCAGCAATGCCGGTCAGAACCCGGCCTGGACAAGCTACGAAAAACTGCGCACCGTGATCGAGAAGAAGATGTTCTCGAACACCGAGGAACTGCTTCCCGTGGTCAGCTTCAATGCCAAAGCCAGCGCCGACGAGGTCAAGAAGCACGAGGACTTCGTGACGCGCATGGTGGCCAAGGGCTATACGCCGAAACAGGTCCGACTGCTCTGCGAGTGGTACTTGCGGGTACGCAAGAGTTCCTGACGCGCAGGTTCCGCCGAGGAAAGCTCTTGCAGCAAATCATCGATCGGCGTCTGGCCGGCAAGAACAAATCGATCGGCAATCGCGAGCGGTTCTTGCGCCGCCACAAGGACCAGATTCGCGAAGCCGTTAAACGCGCGGTGGACGGCCGAGGGATTCGTGACATCGCCCAAGGGGAAGACATCCACATCCCCAAGCGCGACATCAGCGAGCCTGTATTCGGCCACGGTCCGGGCGGGCGACGCGACACAGTTCATCCCGGAAATAAGGACTACGTTCGCGGCGACAGAATCGAGCGGCCCAAGGGCGGCGGTGGCTCAGGCGGCGGCGGCAAGGCGAGCGACAGCGGCGAAGGTGACGACGATTTCGTCTTTCACCTCAGCAAAGAAGAGTTCATGCAGGTCTTCTTCGACGACCTGGCCCTGCCCAATCTC
>JAEMQF010000299.1 GCA_022758925.1 Burkholderiales bacterium
AAACGTATCCCGGGAAAGCGGTGCCCCGACCTCGTTCGGCGCGGAGACCATCGACAGGTAGATGATGTCGCGCTCGCGGCCCTGGAACAGACGGGCATCCCCACAGGTAACGGCATGCCGGCGCATCGCATCAGGTCCCACTTCTTGCGTGAGCCTTTCCCAAATCCGCAGGGCCTGTTCTTCGCCCAACAGCGAAACCACGCCGATCGAGCGGCTATGCATCTTCGGATCAGCGGTCAGCGCCTTGATTTCGCCGACGATGAATTCGACTTCCGCGCGATTGACGCCGTTCTCACGCCGGGCCTCGCTGATCAGGTAGTCCAGCAGCGGGGGATCGAGGCGCTCCGAACTGCGGGCGAGCCGCAGCGGACGCAGCTCGTGGGCGTAGAACTCCCGCTTCGAGTATTCGATGATCGGCGCCACGCAACGGAAATGCTCCTTCAGCATCACGCCGCTGCGCGCGAACACCACCTTCGCCAGGTCGTAGATCGAACGATCCGGCGACATTTGCGCGCGGTAGAGCGGCACCTGTTCCGGGAGATAGCGCTGCATCAGCGCCTTGATGCGTTCTTCTTCGAGGCCGATCGCCTGCGGCGACACCTGCCGATCGTCGCCGACGATCAGGAGCTTGCGCGCGCGCAACAGCACCGGCAGCGCGGAAAGATCGGACTGGGACGCCTCGTCGATGACCACCAGGTCGAAGCAGCCCAGTTGCGCCGGCAGCGATTCGGAGACGCGATGGTGCGGCATGATCCAGCAGGGCACCGCGCGGTGCGCCTCGGCCGCCGCGAAGCGCGCATCGCGCCGGTAGCGAAACGCGCGCTTGCCGGTGCCCTTGCCGATGCGTTGGATGGCATTGAGATAGGCTTGCAGCGCCGCGCGCACGTTGGGGGTGACATTCTCCGCGAGCTTCAGCCAGGTGCGCTTGACGACCAGATCGTCGTAGGCCCGCGCGAGGTCGTGTTCGATGCCGGCTCGCGCGGCGGAGAGCCTCTTGAACTCCTCCTGCGCATCGATCGCCTGCAGATGGGTGGCGAGACGGCGCAGACGCCAGTCGCGCAGCAGCGTCTCGGGAAGCGCCTTGTCTTCGTCGACCTCGGCAGCCTGCCTCAGCTTCCGCGCCAGTTTAGGCGCACCGGATTCGGCGATGCTGGCGGTGACCTCGTTGACGATTCCCAGCGGCCCGGCCAGTGCGTGCAGGCGCGCCAGCTCCGCCATGAGCACGCTCCATTGCGCGAGCAGCGCGGATTCGTCCAGTGCCGGGTTGCCGAGCGTGCGCGCCAGGAAATCGCGCAGGCTGTCGACGATCTTGCCGCGCTTGCCTTCCAGCGCGCGATGCAGGCCCTCCAGCACACCGGAGATCTGGGCCAGCTGGTACTTGTTCAAATGGTGGGACAGCGCATGCTCCACTTCGGCAAGCGCTTGCGCATCCAGTCCGGCAAGAGCCGCGCGCGGCCAAGCCGGGAACAGGTTCATCGCGTTGGCGCAAAGCCCGGCTTCTTCCCGCGCAAGCTGCTTCACCTTCGCATACAGGGCAAGCTGCGATTGCGCCGACAGCCATCCTCTCGCATCGGCGAGGAGAACGCTGTGGATTCCCAACTCGGGGGCGATCGCGTTCCAGCGTGCCGTGAGCTCGCGCCGTTTTCGCAAACGCGCCAGGTGCGCGAGCACGATCTGCCAGTCGGCGGCGATGATGGGCGGCGCGCCGGCGACGCGAACCAGGCCGAGGAGTTTCTGCGCGTCGGATTTGCCGAACAGGGACGACAGGCCGAAGGCGCGCCGGCCACCGGCCAGATTGGCCACCGCCTGCAGGAATTGCGCGTCGGTTTCCGCCGCGTCGGGCACGAGGATCGGCCGCATGAGCGCCTGCACGCGCTGGGTGCCGGCCTGCTCGATTTCGACTGCCAGCGCGTCGAACACGTCGAACAGTTGTTCGGGCTCGCCGCGCTTCATGCGCGCGATGACGCCATCGGGCCACGGCAGGCGCAGCCCGGCAATCTCCTCGCGCAGCGCCTTGACGCGCGTGATGTGTTCGCTCAGCGCCCGTGCCTGCGCGATTGCCTGCGTGCCGGAGCCCGCGAGCGCGGGCAGTTCGCTGGCTCGCGCCTGCGCGATGAGCCGGGTGAAACGCTGCAGCTCGTCATGCGCTTTCACCAACTGCAAGGTGTCGGGAAAGTCGGCGGGCACCGGAAGCACGTTGCCGGCATGGGCGATCTCGTCCCCGAGCTGCCTGCGCGCCTCACGCAAGCGCGCGATGTCGTCGCCGGTGAAGCGCGGCGCATACTGCGGCCCGACCCCGAGCGCATCCGCAATCCACTCGAACTCTCCGGTTTTCTGCACCACTTCGGCGGCGGCATCCTGTGGGTCGATGCTCTCGCCTCCCATAGCGATGCGTGACAGATTGAGTTTTGCCCAGCGCCCGAGGTCGGTATCGATGCGCTTCAGGCGGCCATGAAACGCATCAATGGTTTCTTCCAGCCGCGCAATGTCGCGGCCGAACGCAAGCGCATCGAGGCTTTGCACTTCGGTGGCGATTTTCTGGATCGAATGCTCGAAGCGGTTCACGCCGTCCTGCTCGGCGGCGAGCAGCGCGATCGCCAGCGGCCGGATCGCTTCGGGCAGCTGGTCCCGCAGCACCGCAAGCGCCGGATCACGCATCGAAGTCACCAGCACGCGGCGGCCGTTGGCCAGCCAGTGACAGATGATGTTGGCGATGGTGTGGGTCTTGCCCGTGCCCGGCGGCCCCTGCACCACCACGCCATCGGAAGTCTCGAGCAACTGAACGATGCGCGCCTGCTCGTCGTTGAACGGCTTCGGAAAAAACAGGTCCCTTTTCTCCGCGGATGCGGGTACGGCGCTGTCGTGATACGTCGCGCTCAGGCCGCGATACGCGGGCAGCTGAAGCGGACTGTTTTCGGTTGCGGATTCGGTCACCAGCGCGGCGACCGCCCCGGGAAGCTGGGCATCCTCGTCGAGCCCGTTCAGCAGCTCGCGGAAACGCTCCAGGTCCTGCATCGCCACGTTGGTGCTGCGCGGCCGGGCAAACAATACCCAGGCGCTGGTGATCTTCAGGTCCTCATCGACGCTTGCCGCGGCAGGCTCCGGCGCGTTTGGCGCATCGGCCGCGGCCGCGGATACGCCGAGGCAACGCCTGGCGATGGCGAGCAGCGGTTCGTAGGTCGAGGGGTCGAACGGCGACAGCGGCTCAGCCGCGATCGCCAGAAAATCCTCTGCGGCTTTCTCCGCGTCCCCCATGGCGGGACCTTCGGCCTGCGCGAATAGTTCGAGTTCCAGCCGCGGGTCGAGGTCGCGCGGGCGCACTTCGGCCGCCTGCGACCCGGCATCGAAGCTCAGATCGACCAGTCGCGTCACCAGCGGATAGGCGAACGCCGTACCCGATTTCCCGGCGACACCGAGTCCCATGCCCCACACCAGTTCGAGCTGGCCCTCGATCAGCGCGCCGGCGAGTTCCTGCTGCAGCGTAAAGAGTTTGACGTAGAGATGGGAGAGCCGCCGGCGCTTGCGCTCGGCTTCGGCCCAGCGTGTCCAGACGGTTTCGAGATAGCGCGCGTGCTGGGCCTCGACTTGCGCGCGAAACCCGTAATCCACCAGGCGCACGCGCGCATGCGGATCCACGGTGGGATCGGCCGCCTCGGCCAGGCTCGCAGCCGGCTTGCCAACGTCCCGATGCGTACCGGCGGCGATGAGCGCGGCGCCCTCGATCTCGGTGGCGAGCTGGGGCGCGACCAACATCGCCGCGCCGACGTTGAGCCAGGGCGCCAGCCAGGCACTGTCGGCTTGCGGGGGAACTTCCGGTCCCGGGGGATGAGGAACCGACAGCCAGATTTCGTCGTCGCCGTCCGCGCCGCCGTCATTCAGCCGGACGCCTTCGATGGCGCCGGCCTGGTGGTCGAACAGCAGAAAACTACCGTGATCGGCGACATTCGACACCACCCGGCTGCGCGTGCGCATCGATTGCTGTGCGTAGTCGACGAGCGCAACAAGGCGCCTCTGCTGGAGGGTCACGGCCGTTGAAACGGTACTTGTCGTTATGACTGTGTGGTTCTAATTGTGCCGCTATCGTACCTGCATCTTGATCGGCAATCGACTGATTCGACGCGCCGGAGGCGCGCAGGTGCGAGGTGCGAGGTGCGAGGGGCGAGGCGGGAGGTACGAGGTACGAGGGGCGAGGTGCGAGGCTCTAGGCCCTAGACCTTGAGTGCTTCAAGGCTTTACTCAAGCCTCGCACCTCGTACCTCGCCCCTCGCACCTCGCCACTCGTACCTCGTACCTCGCACCTCGCACCTCGCGCCTCGTGCCTAGAGCCTCGCGCCTGCCTACGCCGCCTTGTTGTCCTTCGGCGTAAACAACTGCCCGACTTCCACGCCCATCGCGCAGCGCACGGCGTCCTCGACCGTCTCCAGCCATACGAATTCGAGCTTCTCGCGCGCGGCCGCAGGCACGTCCTCGAGGTCTTTCTCATTGCGCTTCGGCAGCATCACCGTCCTGATGCCGGCGCGCAGCGCGGCGAGCACCTTTTCCTTCACGCCGCCGATGGGCAGCACCAAGCCACGCAGCGAAATCTCGCCGGTCATCGCGACGTCGGCGCGTACCGGCTTGCCGGCGAGCAGCGAGGCCAACGCCAGGAACATCGCCACGCCCGCGCTCGGACCGTCCTTCGGCGTCGCGCCCGCGGGCACGTGCACGTGCAAGTCGAACTTGTCGAGGGACTCGCCGATGTACATCTTGGCCAGCGTCAACGCCGCCTGCGCCGACTCCTTCATCACGTCGCCGAGTTGCCCGGTGAGGATGAGCTTGCCGGAACCCGGCACCCGCGTCGCCTCGATGAACAGGATGTCGCCGCCCACCGGCGTCCACGCCAGTCCGGTCGCCACGCCCGGCATCGCCGTGCGCAGCGCCAGTTCGTTCTCGAACCGGGGCGCGCCGAGAATGGCGTGCAGGTCCGCGGCATCCAGCGTTACGCTGGCGGCCTGCCCTTCGGC
>JAEMQF010000146.1 GCA_022758925.1 Burkholderiales bacterium
GAATTGCGGCGCCACTCGTCGTTGCCGGCTCCTTGTGTGGCACGCCACACGGCGTCGCCGACGCCTAGATTGGCGCCGCAATTCGCCCCGGCGCGGGCCCGACCCAAAGCCCGACAGGCTCCTCGCACTTGATGACGCCGTTCAACGCAAACTCGGCAGGACTGCCCCGCGCCAGCGAACTGTCGAATTCCTTGCCGTCGGGGAACGTGCCGCGGTAGTGAACCTTGACGACGTCGGTGGCACTCGGGCTGGCCCCAGTACCTTCTCTGAGAGAGCGGTAGACAAGGCCGCTTGGAGTGACCACCGCGCCTGGCTCCTTCGCCGCGTCCGCCGCGGCGTCGGACTGAGCCTGCGTCGGTGTCATCGCGGCGCTGACAGCAGCCACAAGAAGCACGATCAACTGAAGACGTGATTTCACCGACAGACTCCGGCAAGATTGGCGGGGTGCCATCATATCGATGCGACGCCACGCGCCATGTTTCAATCCCGGCCATGCAACGCAGGAGGCTCGAATGCGATATTCCGTTCTCGGCGGCCTGTTCGCCGCGCTCGTTGCTGCCGCGGTGCCTCGCGTGAGTGCCGAGCCCGACATCGGCGCGCTGCGGCTCCAGGTCGATGCTGCGGAGCGCGCCTTCGCTCAAAGCATGGCCGATCGCGACCACGCGGCGTTCTGCACCTGGTTGTCGGAGCACGCCATCTTCTACGGCGGCGCGGCGCCACTGACAGGCAAGGCCGCTGTCGCGGCAGGCTGGAAGGCATTCTTCGACACCGCGCAAGCGCCGTTTTCCTGGTCCCCGGACCGCATCGACGTGCTGCACGACGGCAGCCTCGCGCACTCGTCCGGCCTGGTGCGAAACCCGGCAGGAAAGGCGGTGGGGCGGTTCAACTCGGTGTGGCGGCAGGAGGCACCTGGCACATGGCGTGTCGTGATCGACAAAGGCAGCCCGCTCACCGAGGCCGAGCGCTCCGCTCCGTAGCGCGTTGACGATCGGGAACTCCGCGCAGCGTGAATCGAGCGTGGTGTCGAAACGACACAGCACGGAAGAAATTCACGGCGGCGGCCGATCCAGCTCAGCGGACGCGTGATTTCGGGCGCGATGTTCGCAAAGGACTCGACCGCAAGTTGTATCGGCGCGACGCCGAGGCCCTTTTCCCCACTGATTTGCGGGCCGACACCGCTTCGGGGTCTGGCCGCTCGCTTGCATCGCTGCGATGCTTGGGCAACGCATTCGCAACCGCCAGTGCGTTCCAGGATCGCCACCGATCTCCCGAGAAAGAGACCTCGAACATGACAGCAGCCTCAGTCTTCGAACGGCTCGTGCAGGGTTCCGTGACCAGCAATGGCGCAATCGAGTGCTCCCGCGAAGGCTATCGGCCGAGCTCGACCAAGCCCGACACTCAGGCGCAAATGGCGCTCTGGAGTCAGCGCCTGACGCAGCACACCGAACTTGCCGCTGCGCGCCAGATCGCCGGACTGTCCGACGCCGAACTTGCTGCATTCGCCACCGAGTTCACGCTCTCGCCGCGCTACCGACGAATCGACAAGATGCGCTTTGCCACGCCGCTCGGTGTGGCCACCTTCGGCGCCGGCCTCGCGGGCCTGACGCTGCAAGCGGCGTCGCTCGGCGCTGCCGGGCGCGGCATGCTGTCGGCCTTCGAAGTGATTTGCCTGGCCATTGTCGTGGGCGGGCTCGGGATGGTGGCGCTTGGGACGATGAAAGCCTTCAGTTTGACCTCAGTCGAACTCGCCTACGGCCGGGTCGGCCTGTATGTCGGCTTGCTCGACGAGCAGCACCCCTGGCTCTACAAGACGTTCCTGCTCATGCGCAACCGCGCGGCCCAGGAGTATCGCGAAACTGTGTTGCGCGAGCGCGGTGTATTGCGCGGCGTTGACTGCGTCTTGATGCGCGAGATCGCGCGTGTCGACGAAGAGTGCGTGATGACGTTGACGGCGCGCGCTGTTGCGGAGCAGGTTCAGGACTGCGGCGGCGCCACGCTCGCCGCTGGCGTGACCGCTGAACCGCACCTCACGCTCGTCGAGCCGAGCCTCAGCGCGGCTGCTTGAGCGCGGTCCGCAACTCGGCGAGCTTGGTCTTCAGGCGGCGCGCGTTGTCTTTGCCGATTCGAAGCATCAGCTTCTGACCCGAGGATCGGTCTTCAACCTCTTCGTCGGCGAACTCCACCATCACCCAGGGCCGCACCGGCTGGATCGGCCCCTTCACATGCGCCAGCTTGACCTCGATCGGCGCGGCAAGCGGCACCGTTTCGAGCAGGTGGTCGATGACAGCCATGAGCCTGCCGTCGAACGAGCGACCCGGATACCCCAGATCTTCATAGGCACGCTGGAACTGCGGCTGCAGGCGCCGGTACAGGGCCGCCACTTGTCTCATGTCGAGCGTTTCGACCCAGTCAACGAAGGGTGAATAGCGCTTGGCGTTGGCGGCGGCGATCAGGTTCGCACTGCCCGCCGGCTGGGTCAAGAAGCGTCCCGGGGTCGGCTGCACCGGCCAGAACCTGGAAGGGGCATGTGGGCGGGCCAGGTTGTCGACCGTGACGACGACGCGGTGCGCGAACGCATCGACATGAAACCATTGCAGGACTGCCTTGCGGCCAAAGGTTTGCGTCAGCGATTCGGCGAGTGTGCCCGGCGGCTCCGCAACGGGTGCCGGCGAGGCCGGTGCGGCAATCTCGATCGGGGCTGGAGCCGAAGTTGCAGCGCCCGGTGCCGATGCAACGGCGAGCGGTGCCGCGGTGACCGCCGGCGCCTTGTTCGGCGGCCCTGTGCGTGACTCGAGCTGCCACCAATACAAGCCCAAGAGCAGCACAGCCAGCAAGACCAGCGAAACGGCCCAGATGCGAGACTGCTTCATCGTGTCCTCATGCAATGCCGTATCGATGCTGCCTGCACCAAAGCCCTAGTCGACCGCCTCGGCGCCACTCAGCAGCGCGTTGAAGCGCGCCGCGTCGATGTTTCCCCCCGACAAGGTGACGCCCACACGCTGGCCGCGAAAGCGCCCGGGTTCGTGCATCAGCGCCGCGAGCGCACACGCGCCCGAGGGCTCGAGCACCACCTTCATGCGCTCGAATCCGAAGCGCATCGCCGCCACCACCACCGGGTCGGGAACCGTCAGGATGTCGCGCACCAGGGCCTGGATCACCTCGAACGGAAGGCGCCCCACCGCCTGCGTCTGCTGCCCGTCGCAAATCGTGCGCGGCACCTCGATGCTGACGATGCGCCCGCTGCGCAGCGACTGCTGCATGTCGTTGCCGCGCTCGGGTTCGGCGCCGTAAACCGCAATCTCGGGCAACATGTGCTTCGCGGCCACGGCGCAGCCCGAAAGCAAGCCGCCGCCGCCGGCGCAGACGATCAGCGCGTCGAGCGTGCCGCAGTCTTCGATCAGCTCCAGCGCCGTCGTCCCCTGGCCCGCCATCACCGGCAAGTGGTCGAACGGCGGAATCAATTCGGCGCCGCGCTCTTGCACGATGCGCTGCGCGATCAGCGCCCGGTCTTCACGGTAGCGGTCATACAGGATCACTTCGGCGCCGTAACCGCGCGTAGCCGCCACCTTGCTCAGCGGCGCGTCGTGCGGCATGACGATGGTTGCCTTGCAGTCGTGCAGGCGCGCCGCCAGCGCCACCGCCTGCGCATGGTTGCCCGAGGAGAACGCGACGACGCCGCGCGCGCGCTGCGTGTCCGACAGCAGATTCACGGCATTGAAGCCGCCGCGAAACTTGAACGCACCCATGCGTTGCAGGTTCTCGGCCTTCATGAACACCTGCGCGTCGAGCATGGCGTCGAGTGTGGACGAGCGCAGCACCGGGGTGCGGTGCGCCACGCCTTTCAAGCGCGCCGCGGCGGAGCGTACGTCGTCAAATTGCAGCATGGATGTCGTCTCGGCAGGCTGGGTCAGGCACCATGCTACGCCGCGTTCGAAGCCTCACCGGCGGCGCCGCGCTGCGCATCGGCGTGGCACTGTGCCATCAACGCTGCCAGGGCGTCCTTGCCCAACGCACGCAGCGTGCACAGGTTCGCCTCGAAGATCTCTGCGGCGTCGGGAAACGCGCTGACCGCCCGCTCCACGCTCGCTTCGCGAAGCAAGTGCAGCATCGGGAAGGGCGAACGGTTGGTTGCGTTCTCCACGGCGTCGGCTGCGGTGCCGGCGAAGCGGTAGTCGGGGTGAAAACTCGCCAGCTGAAAAACCCCTTCGTAGCCGGCGTCCGCCAACAGGGCCTCGGCAGCGTCGAGAAACTGGTTGTAGGTGTCGAAGTCAGCCAGCACGTAGGGGTGAATCAGCAACGTCGTGTCGGTCAGCGCCGGGTCGCATCGCGCCAGCCGTTCGAGTTCTTCGAGCAGCGCCACCAGCAAGGAGGTCGGCTCGGTTGCGTCACTCACGGCGTAGCGGATCTGCCCGCGTGCCAGCACCGCCTTTGCAAAGGGGCACAGATTCAAGCCGACCACGACGCGTTTCACCCAGGCTTGGGTCTCGGCAATGACAGCCGCGTGCTGCAAGGCGCAGTACTACCCGATCGCCTTGCCGAACTGGCGCAGCGCCGCCGGGGTCGGTGTGGTCCCGGCACCGGGCTGTTGCGGCAGCTTGAACCAGCCGTCCACCACGTCCGCAGGTTCGATGAAGCAGTCCTTGATCCACGGGATGTATTCGAGCACCGCGATCGCCGCTTGCGAGTACGCCAGCTGCACGTGCACCTGGCTCATGTCGCCGGCGTGTGGCGCCACGGGCAGGTGCAAGGCATGGGCCATTTCACACACGCGCAACACCTCGGTGATGCCGGCCATGCGCGTGACGTCGGGTTGAACCCAGTGCACCGCGTGCTGCGCAAAGAATTCGGCAAACGCGTCCGTGGTGTAGAGCTGTTCGCCCAATGCGATCGGGATGCTCGTGGCGCGCGCAAGTTGGGCGTGGCCCTTCACGTCGTCGTACCAAAGGGGTTCCTCGAACCAGTACAGATCCAGGTCTCGCGCGGCGTGGCAGAAGCGTTTGCAGGTCGGCAGATCCCACTTGCCGTTGCCGTCGACGGCCAGCGTCACCTCGCCGCCGATTGCCTTGCGCACTGCGTTCAGGCGTTTCAGGTCGCGCTCGAGGCTCGAGCCGACCTTGATCTTGATGCCGGTGAAACCCTGGTCCACGGCGCCGGCCGCGCCGCGAAGCAGTGCCTCGTCGCTCAGGCTGAGCCAGCCGATGTCGGTGTTGTAGGCGCGAACCCGTTCGCGCATCTGCCCGCCGAGCAACTTCCACAGCGGTTGCTGCGCCGCCTTCGCCGACAGGTCCCACAGCGCGACGTCGATCGCCGCATGCGCCAGCGTCGTCAGGCCCGCGCGCCCGACCCATTGCAGGGCAGGGTGGCGCGCGATGCGCGGCCACAGGGCCGCGATGTCGCGCGCATCTTCGCCGATCAGGAGCGGCGCCATGCAGGTCGCGATGCAGCGCGCGATCAGCTGGTCGCTCGCCAGGTGCGCATGCGTGCCGGTGTAACCATAGCCGCTCAAACCACCTTCGACATCGACCCGCGCCCCAACCACGCCCCAGTGCGACACGGTGTGGGTGCTGTCGGCGATCGTCGCGCCGGTGACAGGCACGTGCAGGATGAAAGGCGTGACGGATTCGATGCGCATGGTTCATCCTAACGCTAGGAGCCTGTCGGGCTTTGGGTCGGGCCCGCGCCGGGGCGAATTGCGGCGCCAATCTAGGCGTCGGCGACGCCGTGTGGCGTGCCACACAAGGAGCCGGCAACGACGAGTGGCGCCGCAA
>JAEMQF010000031.1 GCA_022758925.1 Burkholderiales bacterium
CGTCGCCAAGACCTATCTCGCGCTGCTCGCCGGCGTGGCGCACGGCCAGGGCCTGCTGCCCGACCCGGATGAGCCGGTGGCCAAGCGCGTGTCGGGAATCGGTTTCGAATCGGCGCAGACCCGGGCCATCAGCTGGACCCATCTGCTCGAGCAGACGAGCGAGTGGGAGGGTGAGTGTTTCGGCTTGCCCGACACGGTAGACCGCTACCGAAAGGTCGCGCTCGACCCGCGCCCGCAAGCCGGGATCAAGGGCGATGCGCGGCGATTGCAAACGCCAGGGAGCTACTGGGAATACAACGACGTGCGCATCAACCAGTTGGCGCTGGCCTTGCTGCACCTGTTCGGCAAGCCGTTGCCCGAGGTGTTCGATGAGGCCATCATGCAGCCGCTGGGCGCAAGCGCGAACTGGCGCTGGACGGGGTACGACGACGCCTGGCTCAGCCTGGCCGGTCAGCGCGTGCAAAGCGTTCCTGGCGGCTCGCATTGGGGCGCGGGCGTTTCGATCTCGGCGCGTGACCAAGCGCGCATCGGCCAGCTCGTGCTGGCCGGCGGGCGCTGCGGCGAGCAACAGTTGATTCCACGGCCATGGCTTGAGCGCATGCTCCGGCCGTGCGCAATCGCGCCGTTCTACGGCTGGCTCACCTGGCTGAACCCGGATCGCCGAAGTTTCCCGAGCGCCTCGGCGCGCAGCAGTTTCATGTTCGGTGCCGGTGGCCACTGTGTCTGGACCGAGCCGCAGCACGCGGCCGTGGTCGTCGTGCGCTGGCTCGATCCGCCGCGGCTGGAGCAATTCATCGGGCTCGCTGCGAAGGCTCTGTGCGAGACCGCACAGTGATGTGTTTCGGAACAGGAGTATGATGCGCCCCGCTAGCCATCCATCAGACCGTCGTTTTGTAGTCTTCTCCAGTGCTTGCCGGCATGCCCGGCAAGACAGGTCGAATCTCTGTTCGGTGATCTTGTGCGTGTCTTTGCACTGCGCGGGCATGTGCTCGCGTTTCATCGTCATTTCAGGAGAATTCATATGGCGACAGGTACAGTTAAATGGTTCAACGAGGGCAAGGGTTTTGGTTTCATCGCTCCGGACGACGGCAGCAAGGACTTGTTTGCCCACTTCAGCGAAATCAAGGGCAGCGGCTTCAAGACGCTGACCGAGAACCAGAAAGTGGAGTTCGAAGTGACGCAAGGCCAAAAGGGTCTGCAGGCTTCCAACATCCGCCCCGTTTGAACGTTTAACGTTTCTCTCGTATTGCATGCAAACGCGCCGATCGGCGCGTTTGCATTGCGGCCGGCCCTCCCGGGCAGGGCCAGAAAGCATCGAACATCAAGTCTCAATCTCTGGAAATCGGAAGATTTACCATCTCTGCGTTGAACAAACGCCTCGCCGACGGCCGCTATCGCGCCTCGGTTTCGGTGCGCAGCGGCAGCGGCAACAGCCGCCACGACCGCGTGCTGCGCCTGATCCCTACATTCACCACGCAGCGTTCGGCTGCGGCGTTCGCGATGCGTGAAGGCATTGCCTGGGTCGCGCAAGCCAGCAACGCCAAGGCGGTGCCCGCCCCTCGTCTCGAAGCGTAGCTGCGCGACCCCCTGGGCAGCGGCCCGCACTGTTCAGCTCAGGTCGATCCGCAGCAACACTTCGTGCGTGGCACGCTGGCCGGACTGCCGGACTATCTGCTGGGCCTGGAGTGGCCGAGCCAGCGCCGCGCACGCAAGTTCACGGTGCGCCGCCCGCGTTGCAGCAAGACCTCTTTGAGCCAGACCTTGCGCAGCTTCGGTTTCGTCACCTACCGGCGCGACGTCGATGTGGCAGCGGGTGTCTGCGCCGCAGCGCTGGCCATGGTGCTTCTCGTCAGGCACGGAAAAGCTTGAATTCCTAACTACAATTCCGAGCGTCATTGATCGACGGCGTGATTGCACGCGCACTCCAATGAAAACTCGCAAGATCATCATCTACACCGGCAAGCGTTTCGCGGTGCCGCAGTGCATTCAGCGCATCGACCATCGCGCCACGCATGGCTGGCAGTTGCGTTACGGCGGAACCAAGATGTTCTCCGACGGCGCGCCCGGCGCAGCCGACTCGCTGGCACGGGCGACGAGCGAATTGCTGGTTCGCATCGCCAAGCTGCCGGCGCCGTCGCTGCTGCAAACGCGTCCGAACCGGAACAAGACGAGTGACCTGCCGGTTGGCATCTCGGGGCCGATCGTGCGCCAACGCCGAGGCGGCAAGTCGCGCGATTGCAGTTTCAACGTTTCGCTGCCGAACTTCGGCGGCAAGCCGCGCGGCCGCAGCGTCTACATCGGCACTGAAACCACGTACACGATCCAGCGCTACGAGCGCGCTTTGGAAAAAGCGATCCTGTTGCGCAAGAAGGCCGAGCGCGCGTACAAGAGCGACGCCACCAAAGCCAAGCGTGCCGACGCAGAGAAGCTGAAGGCGAAACAGAGCGCGCTCGGATCTCGCACAGCGCGCGCCTGATGCCGGCTTGACGCGTCACTGAAGCCTGTTCTTCAGGCTCTCGCCGAGGCCGGATCGAACCACGGTCAACGCCCGATGCGCCTTGACCTGCCGTATCGAGACCTTGCCGACGCCGTGCTTGCGCTGCACGTCGCGGTCGTGATCTTCGTCGGCGGCGGTCTGTTGCTGATCCTCGTCGGCAACTGGCGCCGATGGCCCTGGGTCAACGCCTGGTGGTTTCGGCTCGTGCACCTCGCGGCGATTGGCGTCGTCGTCGCCGAAGCCTGGCTCGGCATCGTGTGCCCGCTGACGACGCTCGAGATGTGGCTGCGCGCGCGCGCCGGAGGCACAACTTACGGCGGCAGCTTCATCGAACACTGGCTGCAGCGTGTGTTGTATTACGACGCGCCGCCCTGGGTCTTTGTGCTGGCGTATTCGCTGTTCGGGCTGAGTGTGCTTGCGACCTGGTGGTTCTTTCCGCCCAGGGCCAGGAACCGGCGCTGAGCCTTTTCGTCAAGCCTTGCGCCGAAGGCGCGCTTTCACGCTTCGAGACCGTTGCGCCGGCGCGGGCCCGACCCACAGCCCGACAGGCTCCCAGGGGGAGAGCCCGACAGCCTCCTAGCGCATGCCATGCCTGAGCCCCTCGAACAAGGCCTTCGGGTCGCGTGCTGCGCGCCAGTACTGCGGCGGGGCCTGTACTCTCGCGCCCAGTTTTTCCGCAGCGTGCCACGGCCAACGCGGGTCGGAGAGCATCGCGCGCGCCAGCGCCACGGCATCGGCTTGACCCTTGGCGATGATCGCCTCGGCCTGCTCGGGATCGGTGATCAGGCCGACCGCGATCGTTGGCAATCCGACCTCGGCCTTCACCCGCTGCGCGAACGGCACCTGAAAACCTGGAGCCGGCTTGATGCCTTGTGCCGCGGCAACGCCGCCTGAGCTGACGTGGACCGCTGCGCAGCCATGCGCCTTCAGCGAGTCTGTGAACTCCAGCGTGGCTTCGATGTCCCAGCCACCCGGCACCCAATCGGTGGCGGAAACGCGTAGCCACACCGGCCGGTTCGCGGGGAACGCATCGCGCACCGCGTCGAACACTTCGAGCGGAAAGCGCATCCGGTTTTGCAGGCTGCCGCCGTAAGCGTCGCTGCGCCGGTTCGAGATCGGCGACAGGAACTGGTGCAACAGATAACCATGCGCGGCGTGCAACTCGATGCCCTGCAGGCCCAGGCGCGCGGCGCGGCGCGCGGCGCCGGCGAAATCTGCGCGCACGCGCTTCAACCCATCGTGATCGAGCGCGAGCGGCGGGTCTTCACCCTCGGCATGGGGCAGCGCCGAAGCCGATTCGGTGACCCACGCCAGCGGCTCGCCGTGGCGAATCTGCTTGCCGCCGTCCCACGGCACATGGCTCGAACCCTTGCGCCCGGCGTGTGCGAGCTGGATCGCCAACGCCATCGGCGAATGCTTGCGCACCAGTTCGAGCACATGTGCCAGCGCCGCTTCATTCGCGTCCGAATACAAGCCCAGGCAGCCCGGCGTGATACGCCCCTGCTCCGCGACGGCTGTGGCTTCGAGAATCAGCAGCCCGGCGCCCGACAGCGCCAGATGTCCGAGGTGGATCAAGTGCCAATCGGTGGCGGATCCGTCTTGTGCCGAGTACTGGCACATCGGCGCGATGACGATGCGATTGGGCAGCTGCAACTCGCCGAGGGCCCAGGGAGAAAAAAGTTGGCTCATGCAGGGGTTCGGTTGGGTGGTGCCCCGATTCTCCACGCAGCGGCACATTGCCAGGGCATGGGCGAAAGCGCGGGACTTCAGGTTCGATCCGGCCCCGGGGTCGGCAGCGCTGCGCTCAACGCCATGGGCAAACGCATTGCACAGGCATTGCAAAGGTGCGGCAGACGTATGGCAGACGTACGGCAGGAGTATTGCAGTAGAGTTGATGCATGCTTTCGTTCGTCAGGACGTTGTTGATCTGGCTGCTGGCCCTGGCCGTTCCCGCGCAGGCAGTGGCCGCAGCGACCATGGCTTTCTGTGGCCCGGGTCATCAAGGCAGGGTGGTGCAACCGGGTTCAACGTCGAACGGCCGGCATCATCACGACGCAACCAAGGCCGAACACTCCCACGTTCAGCACCCGGTGCTGCATGGCGAAGGGCTTGCCTCGCCCGGGGGCGAGCACTCGGCGTCGACGGATCGGATGCACGCCGACAGCCACAAGTGCAGCGCTTGCGCATCGTGCTGCTCGGCGCTTGCTCTCGCCAGCGTCATCGAGATGCCGGCCTGTCCCGAGTTCGCCGCCACGCGGTTCGACTGCGTCGCGCCGTCGGTGGAAAAGTTTTCGGCCGAAGGGCCCGACCGCCCTCCCCGAATCCGCTTCGCCTAGCCTGCCGGCCGGCCGCGTGTCCTGACCCGCGGCTGCGCGCCAGGCGTCGTTTGGCCCGTGCCGCATGGGCGGCGCGGGGGATGCCGAACTCTCACGCGAGGACATCATGTTCACTTCAATTTCGCGCTGGCTTGCGCCGGCCGCTTTGACCGTTTTCGTCGCAGGCGCCGTCTTCTACCCAGTCATTTGCGCCGCCGATCGCGCAGACCCGCTCGATCCGCAGGCCAAGGTCGCCGCGCTTGTCTACCAGTCTTCGCTGGCGCGGTACCGGCCCTACCGCGACGCAAAGCCGATAGGCTGGCGTGAGGCGAACGACACGGTCAACCGCATCGGCGGCTGGCGTGCCTATGCCCGCGAAGCGCAGGAGGCCAGCCCAGCCGGCGATCGGCCGCCACCGCCGCCGGACGAGACCGACAAGACCATGCCGCAAGGTCATGGCGATCACAAGTCGCGCTAGGGGCGCGGTCATGAGCGCCGCCAACATGAACCGCAGGCGTATCCACCGTCCCCAACCCCGCCCCGACCGCTTTGGCGCAGTCATGAGCGGCGCCAACATGAACCGCAGGTTTCGGCGCGCGGGCTTGGCGCTGCCTGCGCTGCTCATCCCCGTGCTGCTGCTGTCTGGCTGCACATCGTTCAGCCCTGACGCCGGCTTCGCAGCGGTGGAGCAGAGCGCCAAGGAGCGCTTGAACAAAGAAGTGCGTTGGGCACGATCCGACGCTGACCAGGATCTCATCGACAAGCGTGTTTCCGAGCTGCTGGCTCGGCCGCTGACGGTGGACGATGCGGTGCAGGTGGCCTTGCTGAACAACCGCGGCTTGCAGGCCACCTTCCAGGAACTCGGCATCACGCAGGCCGAGGTCGTTCAAGCCGGCCGCCTGCCGAATCCGGGGTTCAGTTTTGCGCGATTGACGCGCGGCGACGAGCTCGAACTGGAACGCGGCTTCCACTTCAACCTGGCGCGCCTGCTGGCGCTGCCGCTTGTCGCTGAGGTCGAAGCGCGTCGCTTCGAGCAGACCAAGGGCAGGGTAACGATGAGCATGCTGGCGCTCGCCGCCGACACGCGCAAGGCCTATTTCAACGCGCTTGCAGCCGAGGAAACGGTGCGCTACATGCGGCAGGTGCAACAGGCCGCCGAAGCGAGTGCCGAACTCGCGCGGCGCATGGAACAGGTCGGCAACTTCAACAAACTGCAGCGCGCGCGCGAGCAAAGCTTTTATGCCGATGCAGCGCTGAACCTGGCCCGCGCCGAGCAGGCGCAATCCGCGACGCGGGAACGCCTGATCCGCCTGCTCGGCGCCTGGGGCGCGATGACCCGGTTCGCCTTGCCCGAGCGTCTGCCCGACCTGCCAAAGGAGGCGCTTGACCAGCCCGGCATCGAAGCCGTGGCGCTCGCGCAGCGGCTCGATGTGCTGGGGGCCAAGCTCGCCGCCGAGCAGACGGCGAAGAACCTGGGGCTGACGCGGACCACGCGCTTCGTCAATGTGCTGGAACTCGGGGTCGTGAGCAACAGCGCGAACTTCGAACCGAGCCAGCGCGGCTGGGAGATCAGCGTCGAGTTGCCCCTGTTCGACTGGGGCGACGCCCGCGTCGCGCGTGCCGAAGCGGTGTACATGCAAAGCCTGCACCGCGCCGCCGAGACCGCGATCAACGCACGCTCCGAGGTGCGCGAGGCCAACACCGGCTACCGCTCGGCGTTTGAGATCGCGCGCCATCACTTCGAGGAGATCGTGCCGCTGCGAAAGCGAATCGCCGAAGAAAACCTGCTGCGCTACAACGGCATGCTGCTCGGCGTGTTCGAGCAGCTCGCCGACGCGCGCGCGCAGATTGCCAGCGTCAACAACGCGATCGAGGCGCTGCGCGATTTCTGGATTGCCCGCTCCGACCTCGACATGGC
>JAEMQF010000413.1 GCA_022758925.1 Burkholderiales bacterium
CTTCGCGACATCAGGCTGGCCCGGGACGTCAAACCCCAGCGCTGCATTGCCTGGGCGAGAGCCGATGCCCCCCACGCCGAAGCTGCTCTTCGGGACGAACCCGTAGTAGTAGGCGCGCGCCGAGGCGTTTTCGAGCAGGCGCAAGTCGTCGAGCTCGTTCAGGATGCGCGGGAACGCGTCATTCCATTGCGCCGCGGTCTTCGGCAACTGCGTGACGGCGCGCGACACGAACGGCGCATGGTCCTCGCGCGTGACGTTGGCCACGGGCAGGCGCGCCAGCAAGTGGGCGTCGGCGCGATCGGCGACCTGGCCGACGATGTTGCCGATCTGTATCGGAATCGCGACCAGTAGCAGAGTAGTGCCGCCACCGACGCGCGGTGCAATCGCCGCCTGGTTGGCGGCGGCCGGTGTCAGCTGCGGGATCAGGCGCATGCCGGGCTGGACCAATGCCGCGGGAATGACCGCCGTGTAGCTGTCGCCAAAGCTCGGACGCAGCGGCGCATTGGCCGGCAAGGCGCCGCTGGGCGCAGTCAGCGGCAACTCGCGCAGCAGGTGGCCGGCATCGTCTTCGACGCGCACCACACCGCTCGGTTTGTCCGTCCCGGCGTTGGTCGCCGTGACATTGATCTTGGCGAGTACGGCCCGATTCGAGACCAGCACGAGAGCCGCGTCACCGCTTGGGAACAACAGGGCCTGGCCGAGTTCGATGCCGGCAATGGTGAAGCCGTTTTGCGGCGCGGCAGCGGGTGCGGGCGAAGGCGCGGGTCCTGGCGCAGGTGCCGGCGCGGGTGCCGGCGCCTGTCTCGGCGCCGACCCGGAGGCGGGCGGGGTCGGAGGGCTGTCCGCGCCGCCGCCGCACGCTGAGAGGCCCACAGCAGCGACCGCGGCAAACAGATAGGCCAGGTTGACTCTCATTCAAGATCCGGTGGCTGTGCCCGAAGCGACGCGCGTATTGATGCGAGACGAGGGCGCGAAAACGCGACTCGACGAACCGTACCGTTTGGCACCTTCCAGGCAAACCCGTGAGCCGTAACATGGGTGTCGGCGTGCACGACTGCGAGCCTTTGTGCAAGGCGGGCGGGACGCCGCGCGCGGCTCGCAGCCCGGGCCTGTGTGGCTTCGCATTCACGCGCGTTGCGCCAAGACACTCCGACACACTCGACACTTCGATAGACGCAACAAGACACTTCTGCCGGGCAACGTTGCGTGCGCCGCGCTCGCCGTGCGTGACGCCGCGTTGCCGGACGCACTCGGCGCCCGTGCAGAGCGTCACACTCCGGCCAGAGTGCGCGGGCGTTGCAGCCGAAACGCGGGTGGAGAATGGCGCCCTGCGAAGCCTGCGACTCAGCAGGCCGTCCCCTTCTTTCGATCCTGGAGTCCCCATGAAGAAACTTGCCCTGATGTGCGTGATGGCGGGTGCTTGCGGCGTCTCGCTGGCCCAAGTCAAACCCTGCGAAGAGCTGAAGACGGAGATCGCCGCGAAGATGGACGCCAACAACGTCGTCAACTACACCTTGGAGATCGTCGACAACGACAAGGTCGGCGACGCCAAGGTCGTCGGCAGTTGCGACGGCGGCACGAAGAAGATCACGTACTCGCGCAAGTAGGGTTTGCGCTGCAGGCTGCGGCACGAGCCGCGGCATGTTCCCGACGCCGGTCTCGCCCGCGCCGTTGATGCGCTGCAAGTCACGCGCGGTCGCGGGTGATTTGTGGTCGAGGCCGTACTCGGCCGACGCGGCGAGGAGCCGGCCTTGAACCCATTGCAAGCGCCCGCTCGGGGGCTTTGACCTTTGCCTGCGGCGACGATCAAGATCGTGCAGATCGGCGAGTTCGGTCGGGCTCGGATCCATGCTGCGTCCCCTGTGCCGTGCCGGGCTTCGGGCACGTAAGCGCAGCGTAGGACGACGCGTGTTCTGATACTGGTTGATCTGACCCGAAGTCTGGTGAGATATTCACCTCAAGGCGGCGTGCGGTTCGCTTTGGTCGACGCCACGGGCTACACGCTGGGAGGTGCAAGAAGGGCACGAGGGCATGCGCCACCGCGCTCGGCCGCGTGACCCTAGAAACCGCAGTTGACCGCTTCCCTGCGCGGGCTACGCCGCATGGCCAGTGAGGTCCATCTGCACGACCACCCTCACCTTTTGAGTGAGAGCGCTACGCACCCGATTGAGCCGCGCTGCGGCACGCTGGCCGCGTTGCTCCTCCTTGCGGGCACGAGCCCGCAGCAGCGTCGCGCCTTGCCAGCGCACCGCATCACGGCCGACTCGGGCGCGTCCAACTGCGGTTTCTAGGGTTACTTCACGATCAAGGCCGGCAACCACAGCGAGATCGCCGGGAACGCGCACAACAACAGCAGGCGCAGAACATCCACCGCGATGAAAGGCAGCGTGCCGCGATAGATGCGCGCCAGTGTGATGTCGCGCGCGATCGAGTTGATGACGAACACGTTCATCCCCACCGGCGGGCAGATCATGCCGAAGGTCACTGCCATGACGATGATCACGCCAAACCACACCGGGTCAAACCCGAGTTGCATCATTGCCGGGAACACGATCGGCACGGTGAGCAGGATCATCGCCAGTTCGTCCATTACCGCGCCCAGGATCAGGTAGCCCAGCATCACGAGTGCGAGCACGCCGTAGGCACCGATCGGCAATGTGGTGAGAAACGCCACCGCCTTTTGCGTGAACTGCGTGATCGTCAGAAAGTAACCGAACAGGTAGGCGCCGACGACGATCAGCATGATCGCCGACGAGACGCGCAGCGCATCGATCAGCGCCGCGCGGATATGCTGCCAGCGCAGTCGCCCGCGCATCATGCCGATGCCGAGTGTGCCCGCCGCGCCGATGCCCGCCGCCTCCTGCACCGTGAACCAGCCGCCATAGATTCCGCCGAGCACGAACAGAAACAGCAGCAACACCGCCCACAGTGCGCGCAGACTGGCCCAGCGCTCCGGCCATGAATGCGGCTCGCCGAGCGGCATGCTCGCCGGGTAGCGCCAGCCGAGAAATTGCACGACGGCGAAATAGAGCAGCACCGCGAGCAGCCCCGGCACCACGCCCGCGGCGAACAACTTGCTGATGTCGGTCTCGGTCATGATGCCGTACAGCACAAAGATCACGGAGGGCGGAATCATGATTCCGAGCGTGCCGCCAGCGGCGATCAGCCCGGCCGAAAAACCCGGGTCATAGCCCGACTTGCGCATCTCCGGCAGCGCCACCTGCGTCATCGTGGCCGCGGTCGCGACCGACGAACCGTTGATTGCGGCAAAGCCCGCGCACGCGGCGATCGACGCATAGGCCAGGCCACCGCGCCGGTGCCCGAACCAGGCGCGGCCGGCGCCAAACAGTTCGCGGCTCATTCCTGAGTGGGAGGCGAACGCACCCATCAGGATGAACATCGGAATCACCGCCAGGTTGTAGTCGGTCAACACCGACAGCGGCACGTTGCCAAGCAGGTTCAGCGCCGGCTTCAGGCCCCCCAGCACTGCAAAACCGCCGACGCCGACGATGCCCATCGCCACGCCGATGGGAATGCGCAGCGCCATCAGGACGAACATCAGCGCAAAGCCGGCAAGCGCTACGGCGTCGCGGCTCATGCCGTTGGCTCGTTCAATCTCGTGTCGTCGCACACGGGCGCGTCATGCCAAACGCCCCAGAGTCGGTGCAGCGCGAGCAAGGCCGCAGCCACCGCGCCGCATGCCGCAACGCCGTAGAACCAGACCATGGGCAGGCGCAAGTCCATCGTCGCCTGGGTGCCAGTGGTCAGGACCTTGGCCCACACCATCCAGGCCAGCGGTGCCAGGAAAGCCAGCGTCACGGTGCTGGCCAACAAGTCGAGACGGCGCCGATTCGCCCTGCCCAGACGCTCCCACAACACATCGACGCAGATGTGGCCGGCGTGGTATGTCGCCACCGCCATGCCCCAGAACAAGGCAATCCCCATCATCAGTTTCGAGCCGTCGAACCAGTCGGGAATCTGCACCGCCAAGAGGTCGCGCAGCAGCACATTGCTCGCCGTCACGAGCGCGATCAGCAACAGGAAAACGGCTGCCACCGTTTCAGTGGCAGCCAAGATGCGCTTCATCGGCGCCGCGCTACTTGGTGGCGCCGCGCGCCGCGAGTTCGCGTTTCAGATCATCGAGCGCGGCCCTGCCAGGGATGCCGGCCTTGTCAGCCGCCACGATCCATTGCGCGGCCACCGGCTCCACCGCTTTTTGCCAGGCATCGGTCTGTGCCGGGGTGAGCTTGACGATGGTGTGGCCCGCGGACTTCGCGAGTTTTTCCTGGCCTGCGTCTTCGGCCGCACCCCAGTCGGCGCCGACCCGCGCCGCCCATTCGTTGTTGCAGTGGTTGTCGATCACGCGTCTCTGGTTCGCGGAGAGGCTTTCATACCAGGGCTTGTTGATCGCCCAGACAAACGCGGCGGCGTACAGGCGCATGTCGGTATGGAACGAGACGGCCTTGTCGATGCCGAACGAGATGATCGAATTCCACGGGAACGTGATCGCATCGGCAACGCCTTTTTCGAGTGCGTCGCGCGCTTCCGGAGCCGAGACCTGGACGTTCGTGCCGCCGAGCAGCGTCATCATCTGCGCCACCGTGCCATTCGCGGAGCGGATCTTCATGCCCTTGATTTGCGCTGGATCGGTGATCGGCTGCTTCGAGTGGATGGTGCCGATGTGCAGGTGCGCGAAGCACACCTTCACGTCTTTCATTTCGGCCGCCGAATACTTGCGATACCAGGCGTCGAAGGCGGCCGAGCCGGCGCCGGGCTGGGTCATCAGGAATGGCAGCTCGCCGGCCGAGAAGATCGGGAAGCGCCCTGCCTGATAGCCCGGGTTCACATAGGTGATCTCGGCAATCCCGTCACGCGCCATGTCGTAGTGGTCGTTCGCCTTGCCGAGCTGCTGCGCAGGAAACATTGCGACTTTGATGCTGCCCGCGGACGCTGCTTCAACCGATCTGGCCCAGGGTTCGAACCCCGTTTTGGCCAGCGCATGCTGGGCGGGCACCCAGCTCGCAAATTTCATCTCGACCGGTTTGTCCTGGGCGAGCAGCGGCGTGGACAGGGTGAGCATGGCGGCAGCCAGGCAAGCGAGTTGAGTCTTGGCGGTCTTCATGGGAAATCTCCATGGCGGGGGCTCTCAAGGACACGGCGGGCCGCCCAGAGGTTCCTTGACTGCGTCTGGGGCGGACGACGCAAGGCTTGGTCGCGCAGGCGCTAAGAACCCGGGCGAGACGACTCGCGCATCGAGTCGCGAGCATAGTGGCCCGCGCGAGCTCCGCGCCTCATGGCCTTCCCTCGGTCTGTGTCAGCGGGTCGGCGCGGCCGCGGCCGCCGTCAGGTGCGCCGGCACGCGGCGCTGCTGGCGCAACGCATGTAGGCCATGACCTTCGGCACGTAGGCCATGGTTTCGGGGTACTGCGGGATGCGATTTCCCGCGCGCATCACGGCACCGTGGCCGGCGTTGTAGGCGGCGAGCACGAGTTCCACGTCGTTGCCGAAGAGCTTGAGCAAGAATTTGAGGTACCTGGCGCCGGCGATCACGTTGTCGCGCGGGTCGTACGGGTCAGGCGCACCGAAGCGCAGCGCCGTCTCGGGCATCAGTTGCATCAGGCCGATCGCGCCGCGCGGCGACACTGCGCCGCTGTTGTAACGCGATTCGGTGGCGATCACGGCGTGCAGCAGGGCCCGGGGAATCTTCACCTCGGCCGCCACTTCATTGATCAGCTTGCGCAGTTCAAGAGGCGCCTGCGGCAACTGGAGGACGGCGTCCCTGGCCAGGATCACGTGGCTGGGCACCGCTCGGCCCAGGCGCGTCGACGCTCTCGGCGGAACGGCGTTTGAGTCGAATTCGCTGTAAGTGACAAGCCAGGTGTTGGTTGCGAGAGGTGCCGCCGATTCCGCAACGGCGTTGCGCATCCAGTCGAATGCCGGGCCGTAGACCGGGACCAAGGCTGCCAGCGGCAGAAACAATGCCACCAGTCCGGTCCCGACGCCCAGCGCACGGCGTGAGACCGGTCGGCCGGGGCGCTTGCCGCGGGTTCGAATCAGCGTCGCTTTCGGGGCTGCTTTCATGCCGAGAGTAGGCCTGCGACGCCCCCAGACTGGCAACACCATGGATGAGGGGCGCTATCGCCTCGGACGTGCAGGATCGCACGGCAGCCAGTGCCGTTTCCTGTTACACAAAGCGCTGTGTGAACGTTTCGACGCGCGGCCGAGGGAAGTTTGCGGCGGCGCAGCAACACCAGGCGGCCAGCCGCGGCGCCTTAAGCTTTGAGAAAGTGCTCGCGACTTCCGAGCCAGCGCGCAACATGGAGCTGTGCCACTTGGGGGTGTTGATCGAGCAGACGGTCCGCGGCCCTGCGCGCCTGATGCAGCACGGCCTCATCGAGCGTGATGTCGGCAAACCTGAGCAGGCTCGCCCCCGATTGGCGCGCACCCAGGAACTCACCCGGACCACGGATCTCCAGGTCGCGGCGCGCGATCTCGAAGCCGTCTTGGGTGTCGAGCATCGCCTTCAGGCGCGCCTTGCCAGCATCGGACAGCGCCTCGCCGAAAAGCAGAACGCAGGTGCTGGCAACGCTGCCGCGGCCGATGCGGCCGCGCAGCTGGTGCAATTGCGACAGACCGAAGCGCTCGGCGTGCTCGACGACCATCAGCGATGCGTTCGGCACGTCAACCCCGACCTCGATCACGGTCGTCGCCACCAGCACGGCAATCCGCCCGGGCGCTTGCGCGCCGGCAAACCGCGCCATCACAGCCGCCTTTTCTGACGCCGCCATGCGCCCATGCAACAGCCCCACGGAATGGCCCGGCAAGGCATTGCTCAGCTGGAGATGCGTCGCCGTGGCGTTTTGCAGATCGAGGCTTTCCGACTCCTCGACCAACGGACAAACCCAATAGACTTGTCTTCCGAGCAGTACCTGATCTCGAATGCGTGCGATCACTTCGTCGCGCCGGGTATGAGCGAAGAGCCGTGTCTGCACCGGCAGGCGACCCGGCGGCAGCGCGTCGATCGTGCTCAAGTCCAGGTCGGCGAACAGCGTCATCGCCAGGGTGCGCGGGATTGGCGTGGCGCTCATCATCAAGGTGTGCGGCTCGAGTTCTTGCGCCTCCAGTTTGGCGCGCAGCGCGAGACGCTGTTGCACGCCGAAGCGGTGTTGTTCGTCGATGATCGCAAGGCCGAGTCGCGCAAATTCAACCTGTTCCTGAATCACGGCATGCGTGCCGACGACGAGTGCTGCTTCGCCCGAAGCGACCCGTGCCAGCATGCTGTTGCGGGCTCGCCCCTTGCGGCTGCCGGTGAGCCAGGCGACCTCCACGCCCAGGGGCGAGAGCCACGCCACCAGCTTGCGCAGATGCTGTTCGGCAAGAATTTCGGTGGGTGCCATCAGGGCGCATTGCCAGCCGGACTGAATGGCCTTGGCTGCCGCCAATGCGGCGACGACCGTTTTGCCCGAGCCGACGTCACCCTGCAGCAGGCGGTGCATCGGCACGTCGCGTTCCAGGTCCTGACTGATCTCGCCGAGCACGCGCTGCTGAGCCGCAGTCAGCGTGAACGGCAACGCTCCAAGCAGGCGCGCCTGGAGCGAGGCATCCTTGGCGCCGGAAATTTGCCTGAAGGCCGGCGCGCGCTGCAGCGCGCGTTCGCGTTTGGCCTGGAGTTGCGACAGCTGCTGGGCCAGCAATTCCTCGAACTTGAGGCGCTGCCACGCCGGATGGTTGCGGTCTTGCAGGATCGCCGGACTCGTCTGCGGATCAGGATGGTGCAAGAAGTTCAGGGCCTGGCGCAAACCCATCAGGCCGGGCGGCAGGATCGACTCCGGCAGAAGTTCGTGGAGGTCGGCGCGCAGCAGCGCCGAACCCACCGCTTTGCGCAAGTAGGCCTGGGGCAGCTGCGCGCTGCTCGGGTACACCGGCGTCAGCAGGCTCGGCAAGGGTGTGTCGACGTCGATCCGTTTCACGCTCGGATGAACCATCTCGAGGCCGAACATTCCTCCGCGCGCCTCGCCGCGCACCCGCACCCGCTGGCCGACCGCGAGCGCTTTTTGGGTGGACGCGTAGAAATGCAGGAAGCGCAGCACCAGGTCGCCGGACCCGTCGTGGATGCGCACGATGAGTTGGCGCCGCGCGCGCACCCGGACCTGGCAGTCGCGCACCACTCCTTCCACCTGCGCCACGCTGGCGTCGCGCAACTCGGCAATCGGCACGATGCGGGTCTCGTCTTCGTAGCGCAGCGGCAGATGCAGCGCCAGATCGATGTCGCGCAGCAGCCCGAGTTTTTCGAGGGCGCGCTGGGGTGCTGATTTGTGGTGCAGCGTGGCATCGGCGGCGCGGGGGGCACGGGCGGGCATGGGAGAATTCTGCCGGTTCGCTCAATGACATCGCCCTATACCCTCGAAGACTTCGACTTCGTCCTGCCACCCGAGCTCATCGCCCAGCATCCGCTGGCCGAGCGCAGTGCCTCGAAATTGCTCGATGCGCGTGGTGTGACGCCGAGCGATCGGGTGTTTCGTGAGCTCCCCGCGTTGTTGCACGAAGGCGATCTGCTGGTCTTCAACGATACGCGGGTCATCAAGGCGCGACTGCTCGGGTTCAAGGCCAGCGGCGGGGCGGTCGAGGCGCTGGTCGAGCGCGTTCTGCCGCAGCGCGAGGCGATTGCGCAACTGCGCGCCAGCAAGGCGCCGCGCGCCGGCAGCAGGCTGCGATTCGAAGACGCGTTCGACGTCGAAGTGCTCGGGCGCGCGCCTGACAAGGCGCTCTATTGCCTGCGCTTCCCGGACGACCCGCTGCTGCTGCTCGCGCGCCACGGCCATGTACCTCTGCCGCCCTACATCCAACACGCCGCCGGTACC
Organism: Burkholderiales bacterium; assembly: GCA_022758925.1. Taxonomy (GTDB): domain Bacteria; phylum Pseudomonadota; class Gammaproteobacteria; order Burkholderiales; family Burkholderiaceae_C; genus JAEMQF01. Next base: position 8,862 of record JAEMQF010000413.1, read on the forward strand.
GACGACGAAAGCCGCTATCAGACGGTCTTCGCCAAGACACCCGGCGCGGTGGCGGCCCCGACCGCGGCCTTGCACTTCGATGCGCCGCTGCTCGCTGCCTTGAACGAGCGCGGAATCGCAGCCGCCCACGTCACACTGCACGTCGGCGCCGGCACCTTCCAGCCGGTGCGCTGCAGCGATCTGGCCCAACACCGCATGCACAGCGAATGGTTCGACGTCGGTGCCAGCGTCGTCCAAGCCGTGGCTGATGCGCGACGCCGCGGCGGTCGTGTCGTGGCGGTGGGCACGACGAGTCTGCGCGCGCTCGAGTCGGCGGCACAGGGCGGCACGCTGCAGGCGCAGCGGGGTGAGACCGATCTGTTCATCACGCCGGGTTTCGGCTTTCGCGTGGTCGACGCATTGATCACGAATTTCCATCTGCCCAAAAGCACCTTGCTGATGCTGGTCAGCGCCTTCGCTGGTTTCGATGCAGTGCGAGGCCTGTACGCGCACGCGATCGCGCGGCGCTACCGCTTCTTCAGCTATGGCGATGCGATGCTGCTCGAGCGCGCAGCGCAGAACTGAACCCGCCAGCGATTTCGATGAGTATCAAGATGTTGCGCGCGGTTAGCACCCGTTTCGGGGGCGCGCCGCAACTTGGCCGACAGCTCGCTCAGGCGTGATTCAACGCACGCTGCGGCACGCTGCCGGACCCGTTGCAGCCTGGCGGCGGCCTTACAGTCGGTGAGGAACGCGGCCCCGCTTCTGTCCTGGCATCGAGCCTCTGGCGCTTCGTAAGCCGTCGAGCACGGCAGCGTCCCCGAACGACAAATGGACTCGATCGCCAGCAGGCCTCCAACTCGTCAATCGCGCAGCGCCGGCACCCCTGCCGGCAGGGGCGACCGCGCGCTGCCGCCAGGCGTGCAGAGCGCGTTCAATACGAGCCATGAACTTCCCCTTCGGAGGCGCCTCTCGCAATTGCTCGCGTTGTGCGCCGGCGCCACCGCACTCTGTGGTTTTGTCGCGGTGCTCATTGCCGGCGTCGGGTTCCAGCAGTCGCGAGCGTTGCGTGCCTCGCAGGAAATCGCACGCACCATGGCCTATGCGGTGCAGGCACCGCTCGTGTTTGAAGACCGCAAGGCGATCGCCGACACGCTGGGCGGCCTGAGCACACGCGCCCAGGTCGAAGCAGCGTGGCTGCTCGACAAGAACGATCGGCTGGTGGCGGTTTACGGCAATGCCAGCGACGACGCGCCTGCCGCGGGCGGTGGCCTGCACAGTGGCAGGCTGGTCGTGAGCGAAGCGGTGTGGGCGGGCAAGACGCAGCTCGGCCGGGTGGTGCTGCGCAATCGCCTGAACGACCTGTACCAGACGCTGGCCCTTGAGTTGGCTGCCATTGTGCTGGGCTGCGCCACGGGCCTGCTTCTGACCCTGAAGGTCGCGCGCCGCGTCGCGCGGCGCATCACCGAGCCGATTTCGGCGCTCGCCGTGACTGCGGGCGCGATTGCCGCCGACAAGGACTACTCGAAGCGCCTGAGCGGTGAGGGTGGCGACGAAATCGGCTTGGCAGTAGCTGCCTTCAACCGCATGCTCGATGAAGTGCAGGCGCGCGACGCGGCGCTGGCTGATTCGATGCGCACGCTGGAGCGTCACGTCACCGGACGCACCCAACAGTTGAAGAAAGGAAAAGAAAGCGCCGAAGCCGCTTCTTGGGCCAAGACGCGATTCCTCGCGAACATGAGCCACGAGCTGCGCACAGCGCTGAACGCGATGGTCGACGCGGCGCAACGGCTCGATCAAGAGGAAGCGAACGGCGACCAGCGCCAGCTGCTCGACGCCATCCGTGGCAACGGCATCAACCTGCTCGGGCTGATCGACGACGTGCTCGACTTGTCGCGCATCGAAGCCGGGGCCTTCGAATTCGCAGTCGAAGACTTCGATCTGCTCGACTGCGTGCAGGGCGCGCTCGCCACAGCATCGGTCGCCTCACGCGCAAGAGAGGTGCAGATGGCCGGCGTGCTCGACCCATCGCTCGGTGCCGGGCGTCGCGGCGATGTGGTGCGCCTGCGCCAGGTGCTGCTCAACCTGTTGCGCAACGCTGTCGAATTCACGCCAAGCGGCGAAGTGGTGTTGCGCGTCATTCCCGGCACCGCGCCA
>JAEMQF010000035.1 GCA_022758925.1 Burkholderiales bacterium
CGCCCAGCATCTGCACGCGCAGGCTGCGGTTCTCCATGTTCACCCCGACGCGCTGGCGAAACTTGATCTTCTGCAAGTCCGATTCATTGGCGCGGTAGGTGCTTTCCGTCCACGAACCCGAATCGGCATAGTCGTAGAACATGCGCGGCACGCGCTTTTGCGCGAGCACGCGCAGGTCTTCGATGTTGGTGATGACGTTCATTCTTGTCTCCGGGCAATCTTGTCGCGGCGAGGCTCGTGTGCTGCCCCGCGCTGCGCGGCGCGCCGTGACATGGCGCACCACACTAGGGTTCAAACAGCGGCAGACTGTAACCCGAGCGCGGCTCACGCACTTCGTGCCGCGCGCGCGGCGGCACGGGCGTGGCTGTGGCTTGCGCGGCGAGCAGGTCTTGCACGCGCGCAAGCGCCCCGGCGCGCACGCCGAGCAGCCGCAAGCGGCGCGTCAGATCAACCCGTTTCAGGCACAACCCGGCGGCGCGGCGGATCGCTGCCGCGTCGAGCGTGTGCGCGGGCAGCGTCAGGTCGCGCGTCACCGACTTGAAATCTTGAAATCGAAGCTTGATGCCGATCGTCTTGCTGGCGTAGCCCTTGCTTGCCAGGTCGCCTGCGAGTTCGGTGCACAACTCGGTGAAGATGGCACCGAGCGTGGCGCGGTCGTGCACCGCGTGCAGGTCGCGCTCGAACGTGGTTTCGCGGCTGATCGATACCGGTTCGCTGTGCGTGACGACTTCCCTGGAATCTCGCCCGTGCGCGGCTTCGTGCAGCCAGGCGCCATAGTTCTTGCCGAACTTCTCGATCAGGAATTGCGGCGCCGCTCCGGCCAGGTCGCCAATCGTGTGCAGGCCCAGGCCGGCGAGTTTTTCGGTCGCTTTCGGGCCGATGCCGTTGATACGTCGAGCCGGCAGCGGCCAGATGCGCGCCGGGATCTGGTCCGCGCTGAGCAGCGTCAGGCCGTCGGGCTTGTCGAACTCGGAGCAGAGCTTGGAGAGCAACTTGTTGGGCGTGATGCCCACCGAGCAGGTGAGGCCTGTGGCGGCGTGCACGGCTTGCTTCAGCGCCAGGCCGACGCTGCGCCCGGCGTCGGCGTGCACGCCGGGCAGTTCGCTCAAGTCGGCGTAGATCTCGTCGATGCCGCGGTCTTCAACCTGTGGCGCGATGGCCCGAACCGCGGTCTTGAACAGCTTCGAGTACCTGCGGTATTGATCGAAGTCGACCGGCAGCAAGACTGCGTCGGGCGCGAGTTTCGCTGCCTTCATCACACCCATTGCCGAATGCACGCCGAGCGCGCGCGCTTCGTAAGTGCTGGTCGTGATCACGCCACGGCCGGTGTAGTCGCGCAGCCTGGCGTACGCGCGGCTGCCGTCGGCGCGCTGCAGCGGCTGATAGCGCTGCCCGCCGCCGATCACGACCGCAGCGCCGCGCAGATCGGGGTAGCGCAACAACTCGACCGATGCGTAGAACGCGTCCATGTCGAGGTGGGCGATGAGACGTGGCGCGGCGTTGTTCACGTGCTCCCCGGCGCCGCCCACCTTTCGCGCGGGCTGTGCTTCGACGCTTCGACACAACTGGACATGCATACAGCATAGCGCCGAGCGCCAAGGGAATCAAGCCAATCGGCGCAACGCAGCGCGGGCCAGGACCATGATCAAGGCCATCGCCTCCCGCGTCTGCTCAAAGCACGCGACATCTTGCAACACCGCCTTGGCCCCGCCGTCTTGCGGCGCGGCCCGAGTTGCAGCAAGACTTCGGCCGCGCTCGCCCTCACTGCCAGCGCCAAGTCCAGATCGCGTCCAGCGAATTGTCCAGGCCGGACTGCGCACGCAACGTCAGGCGCTGGGCGATGCGGTAAATGATCTGCCACTTGCCGGTGGTTGCGTTCAGGCTGCGCTCGTAACCGACGTACCAGCGCCGCGAGAGTTGTTTGCCGAGTGAGACGATGGTCTCGCGCACCTCACCTTCGGTCTGGCGAAACGACACATCGTCCAGGCCGAGGGCATTGATCAGCTCATCCGTCGGGCCGCCGCCTTCGCCTGCGAGCAACCCGATCGCCGCACGTTGCATCAACGCGGTGTCGGTGCGGCCCAGGCCGTCAGAGGCGCGGCCGAGCACGAGCCATGAGAGCTTGTCGATGTCCGCCATCTCGGGTTCGCTGAACAGGCGCACGCGCGGGTTCAGCGCGGTGCCCGTGACGAGGACGCCGACCACCTGCTCGAGGTTGGGCCGGGTCGCGACGATGTCCAGGCGCGGGTTTTCCGGCGCGCCGGTGAAGATCAGTTCGCCGCGGTCGATGCTGAGTTTCTGGCCGTACGCGGCGTAGGTTCCGGAGGCGGTGCCCACCTTGCCGTTGATCGCGAGTTTGGCGCCGGGCGTCGTCAGGTGCAGATCGCCGCGCAGCTCCGTGTCCAGGCCGCGCCCGCGCAGGCGCAGTTGCTCACCCAGGGCGACCTGCAAGTCGAGCACCACATTGCGCGCCATGCCGGGGGCGGGGCCGCTGGGTGCTTCCGGCATTTGTTCCAGCGCCGCTGAACGCACCCCGATGCGCACATCGTCGCCCAGCGTCGGAGCGTCGCGGCGCGTGAAGTCGATCAGCCCTTCGTCGACCTTGAGGCGCCCGTCCAGTTTCAGAGTCTGCGCGTCGAGTGTCAGTTTGGCGCTGCCGCTGGCGACAACCCGCCTGTCGACTCGACCCAGCAGTTCGAACTTCTCAGCCGTGACCAGCAGTTGTGCCTTCGGCGCCGCGCCCAGGCTGGCGTCGCCTTCGACGCGAATCGTGCCTGCGCCGGTCTTGGCCTCGAATCGCTCGATGCGCGCGCTTTCGCCCTGCAGTCTGATGTCGACCTCGCCGTCAACCACGTTCACGCCATGCACGATGTTGCGCACGCCGATCGCGCTGCCGCGGATCTGTCCGGTGTACTGCGGCGCACCCAGGCGCCCTTCGATCGCGCCGCTCGTACGCAGGTTGCCGGCCAGGCGCCAGCCCGGCGGTACCCAGCCACCCCAGGTGCCGAGGTTTGCCACACGTGCCTCGAACACGCCCTCGATTGGCGTGGCGGCGTTCGGAACAATCTCGTCCGGCGCCACGCGCGCGGTCACGGCGCCGGCGGCTTCGCCGATTGTCTTGCCCGCCAGCGCCTGGGTGAAGCTCCACACGCCGTCGCGCGCCGACAGCGCAACACGCAAGTCAGTGAGTTGAAGATCCTGCGTCGTGGTTTGCTCGCCGCTCAGGCTGAGGTCGCCGCGAACGCGCTCGAGCACCACGTCGGCCTGGAACTTCGGCTCACTCTGGATGTTCACCTCGCCGCCGACGGTCAAGTCGCCGCGCCAACCGAAGTGCGGCTGCGCGCGCGCCAGCAACGGCGCCACCGCGAGCGGGTCGATTTGTGCCTTGATGTCGATCTGCGCCGGGGCCGTTGCCGTCGCGGCCTTCCAGAAGATGCGCTCCCAGCGCAGTGCCGCGCCCAGCAACTCGCCGCGGCCTGGTTTCAGCTCGAAACCGGATGGGTTCGAAGTGTCGCCGGCTTGCAACTCGAGCCCGACATCGCGCAGGCGCAGCAGCGGTGCGGCGTTGATCGCGCTGCTGCGCAGTTCGAAGCCTTCCACGCTTCCCTGCCAATGTCCCGCTGCCGCGCCGGGTTCAACGCCCAGGCCGCCGTGCGCGTCGAGTTGCACCAGGGTTGAACTTTGCGTCGTCTGCTCGCCGGGCGCCGTTCCGGACAGCAACTCGGCCCAGGCAGGCGAGGCGGCGCGCAACTCGGCTCGCAACCCGAGCCTGTGAGCCTGCATCGTTCCCTGCAGGTTCACTTCCAGGCTTTGCGCACGCTGCTCTTGCCAGCGCGCATCGGTGAGGTCGATCTTGAGGTCGAACGGGGCGTCTGTGGTCTGCTCGAAATTCCAGCGCGCCTGGCCGCGCTCGACGCTCAGCTGCGCCATGCGCAGCGCCTTGGCGTCGACTCTGCCTTGTGTGCGCAATTGCGGCCAGCGGCCCTCGACTTTGACGTCTGCATTGAGGGTGCCTGCGGGCATGGCGAAGTTCGAGGGCACCGTGGTCAGGGCGCGCCAGGGCGCGAGACGCGCAAGGTGCTCGGCCTGGACGTCGATCGCCCAGCGGTCGGAACGACCCGCTTCGCCGCGTGTCCATTGGCCCGACGCGCTGACGCTGTTGCCGCCTGCGTCGAGGTGCGCTGTCAAGCCCGTTTGTGTCGGCGAAATGTTTTGCAGCGCCGCTTCGCCGCGCAGCGGCACGCCGGCGAGTTGGCTGGGCCGCAGATTGATCCGCGCCTGGCCTTGCATGGTGGGCAGCCACTCGAGCCATTCCTGCCATTTGCTGACGCCGCCCGGCGCTTGGGCACCGAGTGGCAGGGCGATTGCGATCTCGGCGTCACCGCTGAAACGGTGCGGCCCGCGCCGCCACGCCGAACCCGGCGCGCCTGGAAACCAGAGTACGGGGTCGAAGTCGCTCAGGCTGGCTTTGGCGTCGAGCTGCCACGGCGTGGCGGCGCTGGCGCGGCGCGCGCTGCCCGACAGCGAGAGCGACGCGGAGCCGGCTTTGGCCAGCATCTGACGCACTGCAACCCGATGCGCCGAGGCGTCGAGCGCGAGTTTCACTTCGACGGCGCGCGTCGCGTCGTCGTCGAATCGGCCTTCGAGTTCAGCCTGCAGTTCCAGTCTTGGCGTCGGCGAAGCCGACCCCTGGCGCGGGGCTGCGCTGCCGACCTGGCCCGCAGGTCTCGAATCCGGCCCGATCTGCGCACTCAACGTGAGCGGCCCGCTCAGCGTCATCGGTGCCAGGCGCGGGTCGAGCAGGTTCGGCCGCACCTGCGTCAACATGGCTTGCAGCCTGACCTTTCCTGCATTCCATTCGCCGCTGCCCTGCACGCTGCCGGCGTCGCTGCCCTCACCGGCGAGGGTGGCCAAGGCATGCGTGACTTCGATGCGGCCCGCGGCGCCGGTTGGCGCACGCAAGTCGAACTTGATGTCGCGCAGCGGCAGGCCATGCTGGTCCCAGCGCCCGGGGCGTTCATTGATGAGCTTCGCCTGCGCCGTGAGCGCGCCGGCGCGGCCGACGGCGCCGGAAATGGGCTTGATGTGAACATCGCCCGTCAAGGCCGTGGCCGGCGCCTGCGCGATCAACGACGACAGATCAAGCTGTTCGGCGTGCACGTCGAGTCGGGGCAGCGGCCAGGCCTGGAGCGGCGCCACTTCGGCCTGCGCGTCCAGGCGCTGGCCTTGGGCGCGCAAGACCATGGTGGTGTTGAAGCGCGCCAGCGGCCCCGACGCGTCGAGGCGGGCGTGCCAATCCAGGCGCAGCGCGCGTGCCCAGGGCGGCAGCTCGAGTTGCGGCGCCCCTGAGTGCGCGGCCTGGGTCGCTTCGAGTCGCAGCCGCAGCGGCAGCGTGCCTTCGGTGCCGATCTGCGCGTCGCCACTGCATTGCAATGGGCCGACGCCGAAACGCAAGCCGTCCACCCGGTGCGCCAGGCCTTGCTCTGCGCCCAGGTGCAGATGAGCCTGGGCGTTGCGCAACGGGTGGCCCGCAAGGCCCGGCAACTCCAGCGTGCCGACGCTCGCCGCGTCGACCTCGATCTCGACCGGTAACCGCAAATGGTCTGGCAGCTTCGCCGCGGCGACGCTCGGCGCGAGTTGCACACTGACACGATCGGCAGCAGCGCTCTCGGCGTGAATCCGCAACCAGGCCCGCGTGTCGCCGCGGGCGAAGCGCAGCTTGGAGGCGCGCGGCGAATCGATCACGACGCGGTGCTCGCGCGCCGGCCCCCAGTGCACCACGATGCGCTGCGCGCTGAATCCGTCGAACAAGTTGCCGCGAAGCTGATCGACCACGACCCTGTCTTGTTGTGCCAGCGCCCACGCCGTTCCCCGTTCGCTGCCAATCACCCAGGCGAGAACGCCGAGCGTTGACAGCAGCGCAACGATGACGATGACGATGCACCAGCGCATCCAGCCGAAACCGGCCCGGCGCGGGGCTGCGGCTGGCGTGTCGGTGGATGCAGAGGGTTCGAGGGACATGCGGCGTGCGAATGGGGTGTCGATGCTGACGGTCTGGCACGGCGGCGGTCAGGCGAGCCCGAATTCTGTCGCAAATGCGACGCTGCAGGCTCACAACGAGGTCGCCGCAGGCCAGGGCCAGGTGGCAGAGTCGCCGGCTTGGACACATTCGTGAATGGCGACTCTTCGTGCGGCGCGTCGCACGGCGTCGCCGAGGTCTGGATTGGCGCCGCAACTCGCCCCGGCGCGGGTCCGACCCAAAGCCCGACAGGTTCCCACAGTCGCGAAACGCGACGTTTCGGCTTCCCTTTCGAACCCCATGCGGCACAATCGCCGACTTGAACCCCGCTCTCGGCTCCACCGTTGCTCCAGCCAACGCGCTGCTGTCTCTCGTGGTGCCGGTGTACAACGAGCAGGCGGCGCTGCAGCCGTTTGTCGAGCGTGTGATTGCGGTGATGGCGGAGCTGCCGGACTGCAGATTCGAACTCTTGTTCGTCGACGATGGCAGCATCGATGCCACGCGTGAACACTTGCGCGAGCTGGTACAGCGCGACCGAAGGGTACGTGCACTGTTGCTGTCGCGCAATTTCGGCAAAGAGGCGGCTTTGTCGGCAGGGCTCGACGCTGCGCGCGGCGACGCGGTGATTCCGCTGGACGTCGACTTGCAGGATCCGCCTGAGCTGATCGTCGCACTCGTGGCGCGCTGGCGTGAGGGATTCCCGGTCGTGCTTGCGCGGCGCACCGACCGGCGCAGCGACACGCTGATGAAACGGGCCTCGGCCAACTGGTTTTACCGCGTGCACAACCGCCTCGCCGACGTGCAATTGCCCGACAACGTGGGTGACTTTCGGCTGCTTGACCGGCGCGTGGTAGAGGTGCTGCGCACGCTGCCGGAGAGCCGGCGTTTCATGAAGGGCATCTTCGCGTGGGTCGGGTTCAAGACGGCGACGGTCGACTACACGCGAGCGCAACGCGAGTCGGGTGCGAGCCGCTTCACGCCGTGGCGATTGTGGAACCTCGCACTCGAAGGCATCACGAGCTTCAGCACCGCGCCGCTGCGCATCTGGACCTACGTCGGCAGCGCGATCGCAGCGCTGGCGCTGCTGTATGCCGCGTTCATCGTCGCCCGCGTGTTGTGGCATGGCGTCGACGCGCCCGGCTACGCGTCGCTGATCACGGTCGTGCTGTTACTTGGAGGGCTGCAACTTGTCGGGCTGGGCGTGCTGGGCGAGTACATCGGCCGCACCTACCTCGAGGCCAAGCGCCGGCCGGTGTACGTGGTCGAAACGCAGTATGAGCAGCGCGACGACGCCTGAGCCGCCCGGCGCATTGCCGCACCCCTCGTTCCGTTTGCCCAGCCGCCTCGCCCTTCCCGCCGTGCTTGGGTTGCACGCGGTGGTCTGGACACTGGCCGCCTGGTTGTCGCGCGGCAACCTCGACCCCGCCGGCGACATGATCGAGAACTATGTCTGGGGTATCGAGTGGCAGGCCGGCTATCAAAAGCATCCGCCGTTGTTTGCATGGATCACTGCCGCCTGGTTCACGCTCATGCCGCGCGCCGACGCGGCGTACTACCTGTTGTCGGCGCTGAACGCAGGCGTTGGACTGCTCGGCGTGGCCGCGCTTGCGCGCAGGTTCGTCGGCCCCGACTCGGCAATGCTTGCGGCGGTCGCACTCGGCGTCTCGCCACTGTACACCGCCCTGGCGATCAAGTTCAACGCGAATGCCGTGTTGTTGTCGCTCTGGCCGTGGGCGGCGTATCACTTCGTCGTCTTCATGCAGGGCGGGCTGCGCCGCCACGCGGCGGCGTGCGGGGCGCTCACGGCGCTGGCATTGCTCGGGAAGTATTTTTCGCTGATGCTCGTCCTCGGATTGGTGCTGACGGCGCTGGCGAACCCGCCTTGGCGCAAGCGCCTGCAAGGCGCCGGGCCGTGGATCGCGCTCGGCGCCGGCGCGGTGGTGCTGGCGCCGCATGTGATGTGGCAGTTCGACCAGCAGTTCGCGACGTTGCGCTATGCGTCGCAGCGCAGCGCTGGCAGCCTTGACTCGGCACTGCTGCAACTCTTCAACTATGGCGTCGCGCAGATCGGCTATCTGCTGCCGAGCGCTTTGTTGCTGCTGGGTGCCGTGGCGCCCGGCCGGCGCCGCGAAGCTGCGAGGTGCATGGCGCGCGCGCTTGTTCAGCCGGCACTGCACCCTGCGCTGTGGTGGCTTGCCGCGGCGCCGATGATCGCGATTGCGGCGGTGGCGTTGCTCGGTCGTACGCCGATGGCTTCAGTGTGGGGCATGGCGCAGTGGTTCGCCATCACTGCACTTTGGGTCGCGGTGCTGGCGCAGCAAGGCAATGCGCCGCGGGTCGGCTGGTTGCGGCGCGGTTTGCCGGTGTATTGGGTCTCGGTGACGCTGATCGCTGCCGCAATCGGCGCATTCGAAGCGCGGGGCGGCAGCGCCGGGGCGGCCGAGCCGCGTGCCGAGCTTGCCCAACTGGCACATGCGCTGTGGCGCGAGCGCACCGGCCGCGAACTGCGGATCGTCGCCGGCACGGGAGTCGAAGCCAGCGCCGTCGCGTTCTATGCGCCGGGGAAGGCGCGCTGGTGGAACCCGAGTGCCCCCGCAGCGACGCCATGGCTGCGCGCCGCCGACTGGCAGCGCGAAGGGGGGCTGCTCGTGTGCAGTGCCGACGATTCCGGCTGCGATCGCCTCGCTGTGGCCATCGACGCCGGGCCGGCGATCGACGTCGCGCCGCACAAGCACGCCTGGGGCCTCGACTTGGCGCCGCGGCGCTACCGGCTGTACCTGCGTGTTCCGACGTGACCCTTTGCGTGCGGCCGCGGGGCCGACCCAAAGCCCGCACTAGCGAAACGTCCAGTGCCGATTGATCGCAAACGTCAAGCCCAACACGAACAGCGTGGCGCAGACTTGCGCCAGCAGATAGTGGACGCCGATCTTCACTCCGAGGCCGACGACGAGCATGCCGACGAGTGCCCCGAGCGCGGCGGTACCCTGGAACTTCATCCACGACGCCGGCAACCCACCGCGATGCGCAAACGTGAACCAGCGGTTGCCCGCATAGGCGAGTTGTGCACCGACCACCGCGCCGAAGCCCGAGGCGGCATACGCTGGCCAGTGGCCGAATTCGACGCACGCCATCAACAGCGCGTAGTGCGCGCCGGTGGCAAACGCGCCGACCAGCGTGTAGCGCAGCAGCGCAGGCATCATTCGCCGCCGGGGCTTTCTGCCGCCAAGGCTCGCAGGTTCATAGCGCAATGCCCACGCTCAAATGCAGCCGCGCCTTGTGCACTTCCACGCCGTAGGCCCAGTCGATGCGCAACGGTCCGACCGGGCTGCGCCAGCGCAAGCCCAAGCCATAGCCCAGCGCGGGATCGAGGGCATTGAAGTGATCGGCGGCGTTGCCGGCGTCGATGAACGCAGCCCACCACAGCGACGCCATTCGCGGCGTGATCGGCCGCGCGACCTCGGCACTCGCCGTCATCAACGCACGGCCACTCGTGACCACGCCGTCCTTGATCGGGCCCAGGGTGCGATACGCGTAGCCGCGCACCGAGTCGTCGCCGCCGGCGCGAAACAACAAGGGGTCGGGCAGGCCGGTGTTGTTGCCGGCTGTCAAGTGGCCAAGTTCGAGTCGGCCCGTGCCGTACCAGTTCAGACCCAGTGGCTGGTACACCGTGACCCGGGCGGTGGCGCGGGTGAACAGCCCATTCTCGGCGGTGCTGCTTTGCGACCAGCCGGCGCCGACCTGGCCCGACACGGTGAGGCCGTCGCTCGGCAGGATCACGCTGTCCAGGCGCCGCCAGGCGCCGCTGAAGTTCAGCGAATACGCGTTGGCCTGCTCGCGGCCGGCAGCGTTCTGCAACTCCGAGCCGAGCCACTCGGCGAACACGATGTGCTCGATGCGCTGCGAGTCGTAGGCCCTCCCGGCGCGCCAGCGCAAGGAGGTGCGCAGCTCGTCGGCGACGTCGAGTTGCTCGTATCCTCCGGCGAGCAGGTTGCGGTACAGGCCCGGCAGCGTGTGGCTCGTCAGTTCGCCGCTCCAGGTGCGCGCGTCCCGGGCGAGTTCGAGCTTGTTCTTGATGATCGCGTTGAAGCCGAATGGCCTGCGGTGCAGGTGCTCGAACGTGACGCGCTGGCCGGTGTCGTCGCTGTAGCCCACCCCCACGGTCGCCTGCTGCAAGGGCAACTCGCGGATGCGCACGTTCACCGGCGCCGCAGCCGCCTGCGCCGGGTCGGGGTCGATCTCGACGCTCACGCCTTCGAACAGACCGGCCCTGACCATGCGCTCCTGAAAGTCGAGCAGACGCTGTTCGCTGTGCGGCGTGCCGCTGCCGAACTCCGCGAGGTTGCGCGCACTCGATTCGTCGTAGCGCCGCAGGCCTTCGATGCGCAACTCGCCCAGGTGAAACAACGGGCCGCTGGCGAGCGTGGCGCGCAGCGTCGCCGAGGCCTGCTCGACGTCGATCGCCGCGTCGGTATCGACCCAGCTTGCGCTCGGATAGCCGTTCGCGCGCAAGCGCGCGAGGGTTTCGTTCTTCGCCGCCGACCATGCCGACTGCCGAAACGGCGCGCCCAGCGGCAAAGGCCAATTGCGGCGCAGCGCGTCGAACGCGGTGCGCGCGAGTTCATCGTTCGCTTCGACCCGCAACTGCAACTCGCCCAGCGCGTCGAGCGTCCACTGCCTGACCACGATGCGCGGCCCCGGGGTGACCTTGACCAGCACTTGCGGCACCGCCTGCCCGTCGGCGCCGCGACGCGCCGTGACCACGGCCGAAAAATAGCCTTCGGTCTCGAGCAGGGCGCGCGTCTGCGCCGGCGCGGCGGCGATCAGGCGGTCGAGTTCGGAGCCGGTGACGGATTCCGACGCGCCGAAACTTTGAAAGCGCGCCAGGTCGAGGTAAGCCAGCAGCA
>JAEMQF010000325.1 GCA_022758925.1 Burkholderiales bacterium
CAGCCGGAGTTCAACGAAATACTCGCGCTCCTTCGGGAACGCATGCACCGGCAGGTGCGTGAGCTCGGCGACCCGCTCCAGCGCCGCTTCGGTTCGCGCGGCGGACTCGGAGGCGACGACGAACCACATGTTGAAGGCGTGTTCGCGCTGGTAGTTGTGCGCCACCTCGGGCAGCGCATTGACGATCTGCGCCACTTCGTCGAAGCGTTCGGCCGGCACCTCGAGCGCAGCGAGCACGAAGCTGCCGCCCGCGCGCTCGATCTGGTAGAGCGGGCCGAAGCGTGTCAGCACGCCCCGCGACAACAAACGGCGCAGGCGCTCGATCACTTCGTCTTCGTCCATGCCGAGTTCGGCGCCGACCGCCGCGAACGGGTGGTCGGTCAACGGCAGGTCGCCGTGCAGGCGCTCGATCAGCCGCGCGTCACGGGGATGCAGGCCCAGCGTCGATTCAGGCTGCGTCACGCTGTTCCCCTTCGGCGAGTGCGCGGAAGTAGCTGGCGCCACCTTGCTTGAAGCGCCGCCGGCTGAACAGCACGGCCCGCGGGTGTTCGGCCAGCGCACAACGTTCGATCGCCGCGGCGATCGCCGCCTGCACCGCCGCCCGGTCGCGGCCGTGCACCATGCAGTACAGGTTGTAGGGCCAGCCGTCGGCGCGTTCGCGCCGGTACGCCAGCGTCACGCCTTGTTGCGCGGCGAGTTCGGTGCCGCAGCGGTCGACTGCAGCGTCGGGCACGTCGAACACCGCCATCGCGTTGTGCGTGTAGCCGGCCTCGTGGTGGCGAACGATCGCGCCGAAGCGGCGCAGCGTGCCTTGGCGCAGCCACTTCGCCAGTGTCGCCAGCACCTGCGGAACCGGCTGCTGCAGCGCCAGGCCCCAGGCGGCGTAGGGTCGCTCCTGCAACGGCAGGCCGCCTTCGACGAGTGCGGCGAGCGCGGCGTCGGCAGGGTCCACCGGCACGCTGCAGCGTGCTTCGCCGCGCACGCGCGGCGCCAGTTGATCGCGCAGATCGAAACCGAGGTCGATGCGGTACGCGCGCCGCATGCGCAGGCGCAGCGCCTGGCAGCGGGTCTGCGCCTCGAGCGCGTCGACCGCGTCGGCCACCGCTGCTCCGTCGCGTCCGGTGATCACGAACCACAGGTTGTGGTGGTGCTCGCGCTCGTAGTTGTGGTTCACGCCCGGGTGCGCCGAGACGCAGGCGGCCACTGCCTCGAGCCGATGCGCAGGCACGGCGAACGCGCACAGCAGCGCCGCGCCGCCGGCGCCCGCGCCCCAGGCGCCACCGATGCGGCTGATGGCGCCCTCGCCAAGCAGTTGCCGGTAGCCTTCGATCACCTCGCGCTCGCCGGCGCCGCAGCGTTCGCCGATCTGTGCAAAGGGTGCGGCGACGAGCGGGAAATCGCGCTGCCAGTCGTTCAGCAGCGCGAACCGCAGGTCGGTGCAGGTGGCTGCTTCCACGCTAGAACCCCAGGCGCGCTGCGCGGCTCGTGAAGAACACGCCGCTGGGTGAATCGATGTCGAGCATCGCAAGCGTCTCGAAACGCCGGGTGTCGATCACCGACACCCGGTTCGCGTCGCGCGAGCTGATCCACACTGCCTCGCCGCGCGGCGTGAACTCCATGTGCAGCACCGCCTTGCCCGGGCTCAGCGTCTGCACGATGCGGCGCGACAGGGTATCGATGACCTGCACGCGGTCGTAGTCGGGCAGCGCGAAGTTGACCCAGACCTGGCGCGCGTCGGGCTGCGCCATCACGAACACCGGCTGCCCGGCGACTGCGATGCGGCCCACTTCTGCCCAAGTTTCAGTGTCGACCACCAGCACTTCGTGGCGGCCGATCGCCGGCAGGTACGCATGCCGCCCCGCCACCGCCCAGCCGCGCAGGTGCGGCATCTTGTACACCGGCAGCGCCTGCTCGCCGCGGCCGTAGCCGGCGAGGATGCGGCGCGCCTTCGGCACGTCGTCCCACAGGTCCACCAGCGCGAGGCCGTCTTCGCCGAACAGCCCGGCGATGTAGTAACGACCATCGGGCGTGACCAGCGCGTCATAGGGCTGCCGGCCCACGCCCTGCAGCTTGGTGATGACGGGCCGGGTGGCGTCGGACAGGTCGGCGATCCAGATCGCGTCGGCGTCGAACAGGCTGAATGCGAAACGCCGGCCGGGCAGGTCGACCAGGCCGACCACGCGTGAGAGCCGGGGTGCCTCGCCCGCAGCTTCGAAGCGCGCCGGGATGTCAGCCAGCAGCGCCAGCGTGCGCGAGTCGAACACCTTCACGCCGCCGGGCGCATAGTTCTGCGCCGCGACCAGCGTGCCGTCGGTCGAGATCGCGCCGCCGATCGAGTTGCCCGCCTGCATCACGCGCGCGTCGATGCGGCGTGCGAGCAGGTTCACCTTGCTCAGGCCGCCGTCGCGGCCGAACACATACGCGCTGGCACCGTCGCGCGAGAACACGACCGAGGCGTGCGACAGGTCGCCCAGGCCTTCGATCTCGGCGAGCAGCGTGCGCGAACTGGTGTTGACCAGCGCCAGCGTGCCGCGCGCGCGTTCCACCACCACCCCCAGGTCGCCGGTGCCGGCGGGCGCTGCAGTGGTGGCGCAACCGCACAGCAGCGCGGCGGCGGGAATCGCGCCGAGCAGGGCCAGGGCGCTGCGCCGCTTCATCGGGTTTGGCGCCTTGGCTCGTCCGGAAAACCGCGCAGCAGTTGCTCGGCGATCCAGGTCGATTCGGCTTCACTGAGCAGCGCGCGCCAAGGTGGCATCGGCGTGCCGGGACGGCCGGCATAGATCGTCGCCGCGAGGCCAGCCACGGGCTTGTCCGCCAGCACCTCGCGCGTCAGCGGTGGCCCCAGCCCGCCGGTCAGCTGCATGCCGTGGCAGGAGCCGCAGTCCTGCCTGACCATGCGGATCAGCGCCGGCTCGCGGTCGGCGCGAACGCCGGGCAGCGCGCGCGGCCCGGCATCGTCATGCGCGGCCGCCTGCGCCGCAGCCAGGCCCAACACGCCGGCCGCAAGGCACAGCTTTGCCAATGCCACCCAGGGCGGCAAGGGAACTCGGTTCAAGGGCAGCGGCCGATGGGCAGGCATGGGGTGTGGGCAATCCGCAGCAGACACCGCATCGTCATGCCGCAAGGGCCGGCCGTCCTTGACTTGGTTCAAGGTCCGTGATCGGCTTGTGCCACCCCGCCCGGGGGCAGTGCGGATAGCCATGCGGCGACTTGAACCGAAGTCTTCCCGGCCTGTGATCAGTGCCGCAAGGAACAGCAAGCTGCAAGCAATGCAGAAGCCGGCACGGCCCAGGCCTCGGGTTTCGGGCGGCGAAGTATCGAGGCAATATTCACGCGAAGACAAGGCTGCCCAGGCCATGTTGTCCGACAGATTGGTCAATATTGAGTCGCTTGCGCAGGCGCGTTGCCTGAGCCGCTTCAGTTCCCATCTGAATGCGCGATATTCAAACCACTTCAACTACAGAGTCCCCCATGACACTCAGGAAAATCATCGGCGCACTCGCCGTGCTCAGCGTCTTCGCCATGCCCGCCTTCGCGGCCGAAACTCCGCATCGCGGCGGTCCTGCCGCCGAAGCTTGTAAACAGGATGCGCAAACGTTTTGCCAGGGCGTGAAGCGAGGCGAGGGCCGCATTGCCGCCTGCCTGAAGGCGAACCGCGAGAAGGTGTCGGACGGCTGCAAGACTGCCATCAAAGCGGCACACGGTCGGCACAAAGGCGAGCCGGGCGCAAAGAAAGCCACCGGCACGACCTGAAGAACGTCTTGAGAAGGTTGGGCGCGGCTTGTGCAGATTGGCGCGCGCTGCAGACGCGAACGTTGATGAAGCCGCGTCATCATCCTTGGCGCAATCGACTTCGCGTCGCGCCCTTGCCGCTGTAAGTTGGAATCGATCGAGCGAAGGCTCTCTGTCGCTCAATCCGAGCCGGCGAACTGCAGCTCAGGGTCGGCAGCCATGCGCCGCAGAGCTGACCCTGAAGGCGCGATGACGGCGATGTGAGGGGCAGCCGCCACTGGGCGATGTCACTTCGCGGGCGGCCCCGGCCCAATGCAGACGATCGCAGCGGGTTGCAGGCTGCGGGCTGTGGGCTGCTGGACGTGGCTCGTGTGCAACGGTGGAGCAGGGCAGGCGGCCCAGGCTCGCATGCTACGGCGTGGCACGCCACCCCGGATGCATCAGGGCGGTGGTGGTGCCCCCGGGCGCAGGCCCAATTCGCGGTCGCCCCCCATGGTTGCATGGCACAGCGGTGTTGATGCGGCTGCCCGATGCAGGCCGCGACGGCCGCCCGCGAGCCTGGGCCGGAGAACGGGGGCACCGCCGCCGCCCTGCCGCCACGACGTCGGCAGGTTGACCGTATATGGACAGCCGCCATCGGGTCGCGCCGCGCCGCCAGCTTCACAAAGTTCGCCGCCAGAAAGCCAACCCCCAAGCTGAGCGTCCGGAGAGCCGTCTGTCATTGCGCGCAAGACCCGGCCATCATGGAGAGCTCCGCGTAAGGGCCGACTGCCGGTATCTCGGCGACAAAACCGAACCGCGGCTCAGCGATCCATTGCCGGCGCCGGGGCCGGTAGTGCCGAACGGCAAGTTCATGTTCGACTGCCGACCGACAAACGCCCGGCCGTAGTCTAGCGATCGAATCCGAATCGGTGTAGCCTACGCAGCCGAGGAGCCCACGATGAATTCGACGCACGGTTCATTCGACATGGCTGCGGCGCCGCTGGCCGTCAACCCCGGCTCGGCTTGATCGCCAGCCCTGAGTTGGGTCCGATCGCGGCAGGTCCGGCACAGCCCACGCACTGAAGCGGCCATGAGCAGCATCGGCCTGATTGCGAATCCGGTGTCGGCGCGCGACATCCGTCGCATCATTGCCAACGCCAGCAACCTGCAGATTGCCGATCGCGTCAACATCGTGCTGCGCGTGCTGACGGCAGCGCACAGCCTGGGCGTCGAGCACGTGCTGATGATGCCCGACAACGGTGGCATCCGCGCGCTGCTGCAACGCCACCTGGCGCGCGGGCACAGCCAACACCAAAGGTGGCCGGTGGTCGAGTTCCTCGACATGGCGCCGACGTCGAGCGTCGAAGACACGCTCAAAGCCACCCGCCTGCTGCGCGCAGCCGGCGTTGCGGCAATCGTCGTGCTCGGCGGCGACGGCACGCACCGGGCGGTGGTGCGCGAGTGCCGCGACATCCCGATCGCGGGAATTTCCACGGGCACCAACAACGCGTTCCCGGAAATGCGCGAATCGACCATCACCGGCATGGCAGTGGCGTTGTACGCGACCGGGCGGCTGAGCGCCGCGCAGGCGCTCAGCGCCAACAAGCTGCTCGACATCAGCATCAATGACGGCGCGCAGCGCGACATCGCGCTCGTCGACGCGGTGATTTCGAGCGACCGCTACGTCGGTGCGCGTGCGCTGTGGAAGCCCGAGAATCTGAGCGCGGTCTACCTGACCTTCGCCGACCCGCAGGCGATCGGCCTGTCGGCGATCGGCGGCCTGCTGCATCCGGTCGGCCGGCGCGACCCGGGCGGCCTGGCGGTGCAGTTGGCCAGCGCCGAGGCTCCGGCCACGCTGCGGCTGCAGGCGCCGATCGCGCCGGGCATGGTGCGCACGCTGCCGATCGCCCATTGGCAGGCGATGCCGGCCGACCAGCCCTTCGATATCGTCAGCGACGGCGGCGTGGTGGCGCTCGACGGCGAGCGCGAGCTGGCCTTCGACGCCGGCGACCGCGTGCAGATCACGCTGCGAGAGAACGCTTTCCCCACGGTGGACGTGGCCCGTTGCATGCAGATCGCTGCGTCTGACGGGCTGCTCCGCCTTTCTTCCACCCACTGACAGGAGACCCACCCCATGACCGGCAATCCGTTCCCATTGGGCAAGCCCGAACTGCTCGAGGCCTACCGCAAGATGCGCACGATCCGCGAGTTCGAGGAGCGCCTGCACGTCGACTTCGGCCGCGGCGACATCCCCGGCTTCGTCCACCTGTACGCCGGCGAGGAAGCCGCCGGCATTGGCATCATCAGCCACCTGGGCGACGGCGACCGCATCGCCTCGACCCACCGTGGGCACGGCCACTGCATCGCCAAAGGCGTCGATCCGGTGGCGATGATGAAGGAGATCTACGGCAAACGAGGTGGCTCGTGCGAGGGCAAGGGCGGCTCGATGCACATCGCCGACGTGTCCAAGGGCATGATGGGTGCCAACGGCATCCTCGGTGCCGGCGCGCCGCTGGCGTGCGGCGCGGCGCTCGCCGCCAAGTACCGCAAGAAGGGCGAGGTGGCGATCAGCTTCGTCGGTGACGGCGCGTCCAACCAGGGCACCTTCCTCGAGAGCCTGAACCTGGCCGCGGTGTGGAATCTGCCGGTGATCTTCGTCGTCGAGAACAACGGCTATGCCGAATCGACGTCGCGCGATTACGGCGTCGCGGTCGATTCCTACGTCGACCGGGCGGCCGGCTTCGGCCTGCCCGGCGTGACGGTGGACGGCACCGACTTCTTCGCCGTGCATGAGGCCGCCGGCGAGATCATCCGCCGCGCCCGCAGCGGCGGTGGGCCGGCCTTGCTGGAGTGCAAGATGGTGCGCTTCTTCGGCCACTTCGAGGGCGACGCGCAGACCTACCGCGGCTCGGGCGAGCTCGACGACATCCGCGCCAACCAGGACTGCCTGCGCAAGTTCGCAGCCGCCGTCACCTCGGCCGGTGTGATCACGGCCGGCGAACTGACGGCAATCGACCACCAGGTGTTGGGCCTGATCGAGCACGCCGTCGTGCAGGCCAAGGCCGCGCCGCTGCCGACCGCGGCCGACCTGACCACCGACGTCTACGTCTCGTACTGAAACCCAAGGAGACCACAACATGGCACGCAAGATCAGCATGAAGCAGGCGATCAACGAGGCGCTGGACCAGGAGATGGCGCGCGACCCCTCGGTGATCATGATGGGCGAAGACATCGTCGGCGGCGCCGGCGGAAATGGAGAGATGGATGCCTGGGGCGGAGTGCTCGGCGTCACCAAGGGCCTGTACGCCAAGCATGGCGCCCGGCTGCTCGACACCCCCTTGAGCGAAAGCGCCTATATCGGCGCGGCGATCGGCGCGGCGGCCTGCGGCATGCGCCCGGTGGCCGAGTTGATGTTCATCGATTTCATGGGCGTGTGTTTCGACCAGATCTACAACCAGGCCGCCAAGTTCAGGTACATGTTCGGCGGCAAGGCGCAGACGCCGGTGGTGATCCGCACGATGGTCGGCGCGGGCTTTCGCGCCGCAGCGCAGCACAGCCAGATGCTGACACCGCTGTTCACCCACATCCCGGGGCTGAAGGTGGTGTGCCCGAGCACGCCCTACGACACCAAGGGCCTGCTGATCCAGAGCATCCGCGACAACGACCCGGTGATCTTCTGCGAGCACAAGAACCTCTACGCCTTCGAGGGCGAGGTGCCCGAGGGGCTGTACACGATCCCGTTCGGCGAGGCCAACGTGATACGCGAGGGCAAGTCGGTGTCGATCGTGACCTACGGCCTGATGGTGCACCGCGCGCTCGAGGCCGCCACGCTGCTGGCGAAGGAGGGCATCGAGGCCGAGGTCATCGACCTGCGCACGCTCAGCCCGCTCGACATCGCCACCGTGATCGAAAGCGTCGAGAAGACCGGCCACCTGGTCTGCGTCGACGAGGCCAACCCGCGCTGCAGCATCGCCGCCGACGTCTCGGCGCAGGTGGTGCAGGCGGCCTTCGGCGCGCTGCGCGGGCCGATCCAGATGGTCACGCCGCCGCATTGCCCGGTACCGTTCTCGCCGGCGCTGGAGGACCTGTACATCCCGAGCGCGGCACAGATCGTTGCGGCGGTCAAGCGCTCTCTCGGCGGGGGCAGGCACTGATGTCTGCAGCTGCGATCACGCCGATCGTGATGCCCAAGTGGGGGCTGTCGATGGCTGAGGGCAAGGTCGTCTCCTGGCTGGTCGAGGAGGGCACGGCGATCAGCGTCGGCATGCCGATCCTCGAGGTCGAGACCGACAAGATCGCGAACGCGGTCGAGGCGCCCGACCCCGGCCTGCTGCGGCGCAAGCTGGCCGCGGCGGGCGAGGTGCTGCCGGTCAAGGCGCTGCTCGGCGTGATGGCGCCGCCGGAGGTCAGCGATGCCGAGATCGGCGCCTATGTCGCGGCCTATGTCGTCCCGGTTGCCAGCGAGGGCGACGAGGTCGAGGCGGGTCCGGCCTACCAGTGGCTCGAGGTCGACGCCATCCGTGTGCGTTATGCGCGACGCGGCGACGAATCGTCGTCCGCCGCGCCGGTGCTGTTCCTGCACGGCTTCGGCGGCGATCTCGACAACTGGTTGTTCAACCTCGACGCGGTGGCTGCCGCGGTGCCGGTGATCGCGCTCGACCTGCCCGGCCACGGGCAGTCCGCTGCGCGGCTGCCGGGCGCTGCGGCCTTGCCCGATCTGGCCCGCTTCGTGCTGCACTTTCTCGACGCCATCGGTGTCGAGCGCGTGCATGTGGTCGGGCACTCGATGGGCGGTGCGATCGCGGCGCAGATGGCGCTGGCCGCGCCGCGGCGCGTCGCCTCGCTGGTGCTGATCGCCACTGCCGGCCTGGGCGCCGAGATCAACACCGGCTACACCGAGGGCTTCGTCGCCGCGGCGACGCGGCGCGAACTCAAGCCGGTGGTCGAGCAGTTGTTCGCCGACCCCACGCTGGTGCGCCGCCAGATGCTCGATGACCTGCTCATGTACAAGCGGCTCGATGGTGTGTCGCAGGTGCTGGCGCAACTCGGCAGCAAACTGTTCGGTGGCGGCCGGCAGGCCGAGCAGCCGGTGCTGCAGCTCGCGGGCAGCAGGGTGCCGATGACGCTGGTGTGGGGCAGGCAGGACCGCATCATCCCGGCCACCCATGCCGCCCAGGCGCCGCGCGGCGCCAAGGTGCAGGTGCTCGACGGCGCGGGCCACATGGTGATGATGGAAAGGGCCGGCGAGGTGAACGCGCTGATCCTGGCGCAGGTGAAAGACCAGAACGCATCGTGACCCTGCCGGCGTTCGGCTTCGTCAGCGTGCACCACCGGCCACTGGCCGAGGGCATCGCCTGCGAGGCCGAATGGATGGCGTGCGCGGCAGCCACCGGCCGCGCCGGCGCGCACCTGTGGCACGGCGAACCCGGCCTGGTGGTGCCGCGCAGCTGTACGGCTGCGCCGGGCTGGACCGCAGCCGCGCGCGCGCACGCCGTGCAGGTACGCGCCTCGGGGGGAGGCGTGGTACCGCAGGGGCCGGGGGTCTTGAACCTGAGCCTCGTCTGGCGCACCGAGCACGCCGTGCCCTGCGCAACCGAGGCGATCTACCGCGCGCTGTGCGGCGAGCTGGTGCGCGCGCTGGCGCGCCTGGGCATCGAGGCGGCGCCGCAGGCGGTGTCGGGCTCGTTTTGCGATGGTCGCTTCAATCTCGCGGCCGGCGGCGGCAAACTGGCCGGCACCGCGCAGTCATGGCGCCGCATCGCCGGCCAACCGGTGGTGCTGGCGCACGCGGTGATCGTGGTCGACGCGGACCCGCAGGCGCTGACGCAGGTGGCCAACGCCTTCGAGCGCGACTTGGGCTGCGGGCGGCAGTACCGGTCCGAGGCCGTGACGAGCGTTGCACAGGCCTGGCAGCAAGCGCACGGCCGCGCGGCGCCGGCCGACCTCCAGGCGCAGGTGGCCCAGGTGCTGGCGGAACAGTTTGCCCGCGCGCCGGCGTCGCACGAAAACGCAGTTTCAGTGGAGACTAACTTGCACACAAGTTAGGTCGCAACCAATTGCACATTTGATCGCTTCGACAACAAGGAGTCTGCAATGGTTTCGCTCGAGTTCTCGATGGCCCCGCTGGGCCAGGGTGAAAGCGTCAGCGCGCATGTGGCGCGCATTCTCGACGTGATCGACCGCAGCGGCGTTCCCTACCAGCTCACGCCGATGGGCACCATCCTCGAAGGCGAGTGGGCCGAGGTGATGGCGGTCGTCACCGCATGCTTCGAAACCCTGGCCACGGACTGCTCGCGCATCGGCGTCCACCTCAAGGTGGACTACCGCGCCGGGCCCGCGGGACGCCTGCAGTCGAAGACCGCCAAAGTCGAGCAGCGCCTGGGCCGCAAGCTCAACACGTGAGGCGGCGGGAGCGTCTGGCGAACTGCTTGCGACGGCAAGCGGTGGACGGTCAATGGCTGGCGTTCGCAGCGGGCCGCGGGTTGCGGGCTGCGGGCTGCGGGCAACGGGCAGCGGCGCGTGGGACGCGGGCTGCGTGCGAGCGTGGAGCAGGGCAGGTGGCATGGGGCACGTTCTCCGGCCCACGCTCGCGGGGCACCGTTTGCGGTTCGCAGGCGTCGCGCCATCAACACCGTCTGTGCGTGCGCGGGTCGCGGCCACCGCGAATGGTGCCTGCGCCCGTGCCCCAAGCCACCTGCCCGGGCCCCGGTGTGGCATGCGAAGGCGTCGCACGCCATCGCCCTGGCGCCACGACGTCGGCATGCTCACCAGGAAAAGCTGGGACTCGCGAACCACGCGGAGATGACGGTGTACGCAATTCGGCATGGGTTGGTGGGGCAGTGAGGCAGCGAATCAGGTTCCGGATAGCGATTCGAGCCGCCATCTGAGGGTCCGACTTGGGCAGGAAAAGGGCTCGCCGAGGACCTTGTCCCGCGCAGATGAAGGTCATCCGCAACCCTTTTCTCCTGCCTGATTGAGTCACGCTCGCCGGATACTCAAGCATCGCGTTTGCCCCCATCCGCTTCGCCGCGCGGTTTTGTCAGCGCTCTGCAACCATCGAGAAAGGTCCAGATGTCGAACAAGCGAACATTGTTCCTGATGGCGACCCTGCTTGTGCTCATCGCTGGGTATGTCGCCAAGCCGATGTGGGAACCGCGCCTCGCCGGCGTTCGCGGACCGCAAATGACAGACCCGGCGCTGCCCGGAACGAATTCGGTCTCAAAGCTCGAGGTTGCCCGCGATGCTGACGGCCTGTGGTTCGCCACGTTCGACTACTTCTACACCGGTGAACCGAAATTTGCCTTTCCACAGGTTGAGCTGCGTCGGCCCGAGGTTTCGGCCGTTTCTGCGGCGTCAGCCATATCGTCTGCGACAACATTGGCGCAGCGAGGCGCCCAGAAGGTCCGAATTGAGATTCACCGGCCTCAGTTGCCGGAGAGTTTCACGACGACGAGCGTTGTTGCACGTTTGCACGCGGGAAGCCAAGTGCTTGCTCGGCAAGAAGTGGCACAGGTCATCGACTGGTCTGACTGGCAGTCCTGGGTCTTGGATCAGAGCGTTAGGGGAAGACCGCCCGAGGAGGTTCTGAATCGGGCCATCGGGCTTATTGACGTGGGAGACCAGTCGTCGCTCGCAGAAGCAAAACGATTGCTCGAACGGCTGATTTTGAAGGACGCCAAATTTGACCGTGGCTACATCGAGATGGCGCGGATTTCGATGAAGACGAACTGGGGGCCGGAAGGGCTGCGCCAGGCTGAGGCGCTGCTGTCCTCCGCGCTGCAGATCAATCCCGAGGGCGTCGACGCGAAAATCTTGCTGGCCTACGTGCACGCGCACCAAGGACGCTACGACTCGGCGAACGCAATGCTCGCCGCGGTGTCCCAGTCCGAAACCAGAAACCTGTGGCTTTGGGCGACTTGGGGCGAGCTGCTGCTGATGCAGGGAAAGGTCGGCGAAGCAAAGGAGAAATACCTCGAAGCCGTCAAGCGACCCCGTACCATGGACACGTACGATCGGGCGCGGGTGGACGCCTACGCGCACTTGATGGCCATCCTCGAGCAACGCAAGGAGTTCGCCGAGATGGAAGAACTTCACAAGCAACGGACCCAAGAATATGGCCCGGGCAGCTGCTCCAGCGTGTACTACGGGCGATTCGTCCTGCAGCAGCGTGGCGATGCACAGGCCGCTATCGAACTTGCGAATCGGGCGCTCGGCAGCGAGTGCGGGACCGAAGTCCGAGAGGTGCTCGGAATGGCGCACTATGTTTCCTGGGCTGGCAATAGCGGTCCTGCGCAAATCGAATCGCTGAATCAGGCCCGCGTCCTTCTGCCGGCAGGGCCGCGCACTCTGCACCTGTTGGCAGCCAGCGATCGCACCCTGGTGGCAGCAAAGCGCCTGATCGAAAGCGGCGAATCCATCGATCAAAGGGACAACGCCAAGATGACTGCGTTGGCGTATGCCCTTGCTCAGAGGGACCTTGCGGCGGCGCAGCGCCTGTTGCGCCTGGGTGCGCGCCCGGAAGCCAAGATCGGATATGACGACATGCCGGCCGCCCTGATTCCCGTCATGCGTGCCGACGTGGCCGGAATCCGCCTGATGCAGCAGTCCGGTGTCGACTATGCGAAGCTGAAATTCCAAGACATGACAGCCTTCGAATTCGCGAGACAACTGGGCGACAAGGCGCTTGTCGATGCGCTCGATCCAAAGGCACGGCGGCTCTGACTGAGCGACCCATCGAACAGACCGCAGCAGCATCGACTGCCCGCATCGGCCTGCCGCGCCAGTGCCCGCGGGGGAGCGACGGAAAATGCCCGATCGTTCGCTCCAGCGCCTCCGTCATCGGCACCTGAAACATCGGCAGCAGTGACGAGCACGCCTACCAGCCCCACGCCGAGCGTGATCGGGAAACCGATCGCGAAGACGTTCATCTTCTGCGCCGCGCGTGAAGTGAGGCCGAGCACCAGGCTCACGAACGGCCGCATCGCCACCAGCGGCAGTGCGATCCGCAGGCCGAGCGCAAAGATCTCCGCGCCCCACACCTGTGGTTGCGTGGCGCGCAAGAACGCAAACGGCTCTGGGCTCACAGGAAAGGTGACGAAGCTGCGCACCACCGCGGCGATCAGCAGCAGGTGGCCGCTAATCACGATGAATGACCAGCTCACCGTCACGCCGAAGAGGCGGCTCACCGCCGTGGCCTGCCCGCCGCTCATCGGGTCGAAAAAAATCGCCAAGTTCAGGCCCATCTGCAAGCCGGCGAGTTTGCCCGCGAACTCGACCGCCGCGAACACGATGCGGGCAGCGAAGCCGAGCGTGATGCCGATCAGCAACTGCTGCACCGGCACCATCAGCGCGACGGCGGAGCCGAGCGGCACTGCCGCAATCTCCGGCAGCGACGGCTGAGCGCACACCGTGATGAATAGCGCCAGCGCGACGCGCGCGCGCCGGCAAGTTGCGCATGCGCAGCAACGGCAGCGCCGCGAACAGCGCGAGCACGCGCACGAACTGCGCACTCGATCGCTTCGACAACAAGGAGTCTGCAATGGTTTTGCTCGAGTTCTCGATGGCCCCGCTGGGCCAGGGTGAAAGCGTCAGCGCGCATGTGGCGCGCATTCTCGACGTGATCGACCGCAGCGGCGTGCCCTACCAGCTCACGCCGATGGGCACGATCCTCGAAGGCGAGTGGGCCGAGGTGATGGCGGTCGTCACCGCATGCTTCGAAACCTTGGCCAAGGACTGCTCGCGCATCGGCGTCCACCTCAAGGTGGACTACCGCGCCGGGCCCGCGGGACGCCTGCAGTCGAAGACGGCCAAAGTCGAGCAGCGCCTGGGCCGCAAGCTCAACACGTGAGGGCGCGTGAGCGTCTGGCGAGCTGCTTGCGACGACAGGCGGTGGACGGCCAGTTGCCGACATGCGCCGCAGGTTGCGTACGAGTGTGGCGCAGGGCAGGTGGGCCGGGCACCGGGGTCGCATGCGAAGGCGTGGCACGCTACCATGTCGGCAGGCTCACCGCGCGCGGACGGACCGCAGTGGGTCTGCAGCCGCAGCTCGCTCCAAAGGGTTCGCCGCCAGAAAGCCGACCCCAAGCTGCGCAACCGGCGAACTGCCTGTCACGAAAGGCAGTAGACGGCCCGTTCCTGATATTCGAAAATTGAATGTGCCTGCCGGAAAGCTGACTCTCCGCGACATTGAATCGCACGTGTTTGACGGTTCATCGCCCCGAAATGACGCCTGTCGATGCGGCCCGGCCGTTGGAGAGGCCCTGCGCATTGGATGAGCTTTGCGGTGCCCTGCCCGCGCGTAAGCACGGCCCTCAAGAAGAAGTCCGCGCCGTCTGGCAATTGACCTCGGAACGCACGGGGGAAGTCTGACAATTGACCGGTAAACGGATAACGGATAATATCTGTGAATGGCGATTCAGTCGTTCTCGTGTGCAGATACCCAGGCACTGTTTACGACTGGCAGGAGCGCGAGGTTTGCGAACATCAAGAAGGTAGTCGAGCGAAAGCTAGCGCAACTGGACGCAGCGCCGTCGCTGAACTTTATGAAGGCGCCTCCCGGCAACGACCTGAAGGAGTACGACGGGGCTTGGCACGTGCGGATCAACGATCAATGGCGATTGACGTTCAAGTGGGGCTCGAACGGTCCCTTTGACGTTCTGATCGAGGACCCGCATTGAATGCGGTTGGGCCCCTGAGCTAATGAGCAGCATTGGAGTGCAACATGTTCAAGAATGGTATGCGTCCTGTCCACCCTGGCGAGATTTTGCTGGAGGACTACATCAAGCCCATGAACGTCAGCGTCCGAGCGCTGTCTTTGGCCTTGCACGTTCCTTACTCGCGACTTCGCGAAATCGTCGATGGCAACCGAGGGGTTTCTGCCGACACTGCACTGCGCCTGCAGCGCTATTTCGGTAGCGACGCGCAAGGCTGGCTGAATCTGCAAACCGCATATGACCTGCGAGTCGCCGAGAAGGTGAGCGCCAAGACCATCTCGAAGGAAATCTCGCCCCTGGCGATGGCCGTTTGATCGGACCGAAAGAGGGGAAAGGAAATTCCCGGAAGCAGACTTACTCGGACAGCCGGTTTGGGTCGCCAGGCGCCGCTCGCTTCACAAAATTCGCCGCCGGAAAGCTGACTCCCAAGTTGAGCATCCGGCGAACTGCCAGTGACGACAAGCGGTGGACGGTCGGTTGCCGACATGCGCCGCAGGTAGCGTGCGAGTGTGGAGCAGGGCAGGTGGCCCGGAGAACGGGGGTACCGCCATCGCTCTGCCGCTGCGACATCGGCACGCCGAAGGTCCGCCAACAGACTGAAAAGGGCGACCGCTGCGAGGCAACACCAACAGACTGAAAAGCGCGACCGCTGCGAGGCAACGGTCAGAACGCTCCCAGGGCGGTCGCCTTGACACCGGCCAGACTGCGCAGCCAGGTCTGTGGCAGCATCGATGCCCATGATCGACGTTGTGGTGCTGTTCTTCCTGCT
Source organism: Burkholderiales bacterium (assembly GCA_022758925.1). Taxonomy (GTDB): domain Bacteria; phylum Pseudomonadota; class Gammaproteobacteria; order Burkholderiales; family Burkholderiaceae_C; genus JAEMQF01. Next base: position 15,196 of record JAEMQF010000325.1, read on the forward strand.
CGGTGTATTCGCGCGGCTCGTCAAGTCGGACCTGCGGCTGCCGCAGGCTTTGTACGAAACCTTGTCGATCTACCTCCTGTTGGCCATCGGCCTGAAAGGTGGCATCGAGATCAGCAAGCAGCCGCTGGCGGCGCTGGCGCCGCAGGTCATCGCAACGATGGCGCTCGGCTTCGCCATCCCGTTCGCGCTGTTTCCACTTCTGCGCAAGCTCAAGTTGAACAGCGCCGACAGCGCTTCGCTCGCCGCACATTACGGTTCGGTCAGTGTCGTGACGTTCGCGGTCGTTGTTGCTGCCTTGGCGCGCGCAGGCATCGCCCATGAAAGCCATGCGCCGCTGTGGGTGGCGGTGATGGAGGCACCGGGTCTGGTGGCCGGCATTGTCCTCGCGCGCTGGTCAATGCGTGACGACGCGGGTCGCGGCCCCGCGACGCACTGGGCCCGACTGGCACACGACGTGCTGTTCGGCAAAAGCGTGCTGCTGCTGATGGGCGGGCTGGCGATCGGCGCGGTGGCGGGCGATGCCGGAACAGCGCCGATCAAGGCGGTCTTCATCGACCCGTTCAAAGGCGTGCTCGCCCTCTTCCTGCTGGAGCTGGGTTTGGTGGCAGGAGCGCGGCTGAGCGAAGTGCGGCGTTTCGGCGGCCCGGTGCTGGTGGTCGGTCTGCTGGTGCCCCCGCTGCTGGCCGTCGCCGGCGCCATGGTGGGTGTGTTGCTCGGACTCAGTACAGGCGGTGTGGCCATCCTGGCCACGCTCTCGGCCAGCGCCAGCTACATCGCCGCGCCCACCGCCATGCGCATCGCCGTGCCGCAGGCGAATGCGGCGCTCTCGATCACGGCCGCACTGGGCATCACGTTTCCGTTCAACATTGTGCTTGGCATTCCGCTTTACATCCGGCTCGCTCAGGCTTTGACGACATGACCAAACACCCGAAGAAACTGCTGGTGATCGTGGCCGAGGCGGCACTGGAGAAGGCGCTGGCGCAACTCGCCATGGACCTGGGCGCGCACGGCTACACCGTCCATGACGTGCGTGGTGCGGGTGCCGCTGGTGCGCGCGAAGGCACTTGGGAGGCCGACCGCACGATCGAGATGAAAGTGATCTGCGCCGCCGAGGTAGCCGACCGCATCGGCGACGCTGTGCTCGCGGCCTACGGCGACCACTACGGGGTGTCGATGTTCTTTGCCGACGTATCCGTGCTGCGCGACGACAAATACTGAGCCCGTTCGGTCAGCTGTGCCCCGGCGTTGCGAGAATGGTCGCGGCGACCACCGGCACCCGCGCTGCGGCGACCTTGACGGCGCCGTCGACCGGGTCAGCAGGCTGCCCTTGCCAACGTGCGGTAAGAGTGAAAGTAGGGCGTTCGGGGCCACCAACTCGAAACCGGCGATGCAAAGCACCTTGCAGGACCATGGACAGCTCACAGCTTGCTGATTCAAGGTCGCCCCCGAGCCGCCCGAAGTGATCGATCCGAAGTCAGCCAGGGGTCGCCAGGCACCGCTCGCTTCACAAGATTCGCCGCCGCAAAGCTGACTCCCAAGTTGAGCGTCTGGCGGGCGGCCTGCGACGACAAGCGGTGGGTGGCCAGTTGCCGACGTTCGCAGCGGGCTGCATGCAAACCTGGAGCAGGGGCAGATGGCCCGGGGCATTGCTCCGGCCCACGCTCGCGGGGCACCGTTTTCGGTTCGCAGGCGTCGCGCCATCAACAGCGCTCGTTCGTGCGCGGGTCGCGGCCACCGCGAATCGGGCCGGCGCTCGTGCCCCAAGCCACCTGCCCGGGCACCCGGGCGGCATGCGAAGGCGTGGCACGTCACCCCGAATGAATCAGGGCGGTGGTGGTGCCCCCGGGCGCAGGCTCGATTCGCGGTCGCCCCCCAAGATTGCAGGGCACAGCGGTGTTGATGCGGTTGCGCGTGGCAGGCATCGACGGCCGCCCGCGAGCGTGGGCCGGAGAACGGGGGCACCGCCGCCGCCCTGGCGCCGCGACGTCGGCAGGCTCACCGTGCGCGGACGGATCGCATCGAATCACGAGGCGCAGCTCGCTTCACAAAATTCGCCGCCAGACCGCTGTCCACGCGCTGCCATACGGGTCCGGGTGAGCGCATCAGGCCGGCCCGCGCACCACCGTCAGGCGCGTGCCGTCGGCCACGCTGTCGCTGGGATAGACGACCACGCGCTCCCCCGGCGCCAGCCCGTCTTCGATCCAGGCATCGCTGGGTGTGCGCGCGCCCACCTTGACGCGGCGTTTCTGAGCGCGGCCGTCATGCACGACGTACACCGCCCACTGCTCGCCGTCGCGAAACAGCGCCGCGATCGGCGCGATCACCGCGTCGGCGCGCTCGAAGACGACGATGCGCGCGTCGATGCGGAACTGGTCGCCCAGACCTTGCCATTGCTCGGGCGGCGAAACGATGTCGACGATCACGTTCACGCGCTGCTCCTCGACGCCGAGCGCCGAGACCTTGGTGAAGGCCGCCGGCTCGACGCGCCGCACCCGGCCCGTCAGGCGCGGACCGGGCCCGGCATCGATATCGACGCGGGCGCCTGCGGCGACGCGTCGGCCGTCGCTGGACAGCACATCGATCACGATCTCCAGCTGGCTCGGGTCGGCGATCTCCAGCAGCGGCGTGCCGACGCCGACCACGGTCTCGCTTTCCTGCAACACGCGCAGCACCTGGCCGTCGACAGCGGACTCGATCGGCCAGGCGCTGCCGGGGCGGCTGGTGCCGGCCGCTTCGCGCGCACGCGTCAACGCCGCGCGTGCCTGGGCCAGATCGTGCGCGGCAGCCACTTCGGCGAAGCGCGTCGCCTCCAGCTCCTTGGCCTGCACGCGCGCCGCGAGCTGCGCCTGATCGAGCGCCGCCAGGGCGACGAAGCCCTGGCCTTGCAACTGCTGCTGGCGCGCAACGTCGTTCTGCGCCTGGTCCAGCGCGGCCTCGGCACGCGCCACCCTGGCGCGCGACTGTGCGAGAGCGGCTTGCGCCGCGCCGACACGCTCATTCAGCTCGCGCGCCATGCGCGCATCGATCATCGCCGGCGCTGCGGGAAACAACTCGGCCACCGCCGAGCCCGCGCGCACGGCGTCGCCGGCCTTCACGCGCACGCGCGCAAGCCGGCCCGCCACCGGCGCCGACACCACGTAGCGTTCGCGCACGCGGGTCTTGCCGTCTTCGTCGACGCTCTGCTCGAACAGGCCGCGGCGCACTTCGACGGTCTCGACCTGCACCGGCTGCGGACGGAAGGCCCAGACAAAGGTCGCAATCAACGCGGCGCTGCCCAAGCCGGCAGAAATCCAGAGTTTGCGGGTCATGACGATCTCCGAACTATTCGCGAGTCTTCAGCACGCCCACCAGGTCGAGCTGGTCGACACGGCGGCGCACGATCATTGCACTGATCACTCCGGCGCTCAGCACCACCAGGCAGGCGAACGCATAGGTGCGCGGCTCGACCACGAGTGGCAGGTGCATTTCGGTCACCGCGGACAGCGCCAGGATGCTCCAGGCCAGGCCGTAGCCCATCAGGCAACCGAGCGGCAACGCGAGCAGCAGCTCGGCGCCGAGCTCACCGAGCAACAGGCCCGAGACTTCACCGCGCGTGGCGCCGAGCACGCGCAGGCTGGCCAGGTCCCAGGCGCGCTCGGCGAGCGCAATGCGGGCGTTGTTGTAGACCACGCCGAGTGCGATCGCCGCGCCCAGCACCGCCAGCACCGAGCTGAAGAACAGCACGTTGCGCGCGTTGTTCTCGCGCACGAAGCGGATCACCGGGCCGATTTCGGCCGCCGCTGCCACGCGCGGCATGTTCTTCAGCTGCCGCAACACCGCTTCGCGCTGAGAGGCGTCGATCAGCAGCCGCGCGCCCGACATCGCCTGCCCTTCGCCGAGCAGCCGGTTCAGCGCATCGCGATTCATGCTCGCCAGCAACTGCGTCAGTTCGAAGCTGAACCCCGTGACGCTCAGATCGGCCTGCGCGCGTGCGCCCTGCAGGATCTCCAGATGCACCGTATCGCCCAGCGCCAACCCGAGTCGTTGCGCGAGCCGATTGTTGAGCACGATGCCTGAGGCCGGCAGCTGCGCGCGGCGCAGCCGTTCATCGAGCAGCGGGCGCATCTGCGAATCGGCGTCCAGGCCGCTGAGCGAGGTGCGGTAGCTGCGTGTCCCGTGCGACAGGCGAACCGGGGCGTCGCGGGTGGCTTCGGCGCGCAGCACGCCGCGCATGTGCACGAAGTCGTAGAGCGCAGCGCTCGATACCGGCTCGGTCAGTGCCACGCTCACGTCCTGCCGGTCGCGCATGCGGATCTCGACCTCGAGCAGGTAGTCCACCGAGTCGCGCCACCAGGTGCCGGCGATCATCACGCCCACCGCACTCGCGATGCCGAAGGTGGTGAGCAGCGCGCGCAGCGGCCGGCGTTCAATGTCGCGCACGACCATGCGCACCGACGGCGAGTACAGGCGCGCGAGGCCGATGCGCTCGCCCAGCGTCGGCCCGAAGCTCGGCGGTGCCGGCGGCCGCATCGCCGCGGCCGGCGGCAGCCGCACCACGCGCAGCAATCCGCCGAGCACGGCCAGCGCCGCCGCGGCCAGCGACAGCGCCAGCGCCGACAGCGGGATCCACGGCAACATGCGGTACTCGAAATCGGGCATGCGGAAGAAACGCGCGTACATCTGCGCCACCGAATAGCCGAAGTAGGCGCCGCCGGCGATACCCAGCGGTGCGCCGATGAGCACGATGACGAGCGCGAACTTCAGGTAGTGGCGGCCGAGCTGCGCGTCGTCGCAGCCCATCGCCTTGAGCGCGGCGATCTGGCCGCGCTGGGTGCCGATCTGCCGTGCGAGCGCGACGTTGAGCAGGAACATTGCCACTCCCATCACGATCACCGGCAATGTGGCGCCATAGACTTTCCACTGCGCAATCTCTTGCGTCAGCATGCGGTGCGACGGTTGGTCCGCGCGCGCAAACGCGCCCGTGAAGCCGTAGCGATCGAGGCGCCGGTCGAGCTCGGCAATCAGCGCCGGCTCCGACGCGCCGTGCTCGCGGCGCACGGCCAGGCTGTTGAACGCGCCTTCCATGTTGAACGCTGCAGCGAGGCGCTGGCGCCCGACCCAGAAGATGCCGAAGCTGCGTTCGTCGCCGAAGCCGCCGCGGCTCGGGAAAATGTACTCCGGCGACATCACGACGCCGACGATCTGCAACGATTCACGCTTGCCGTTGAGCAGCGCGACGATCCGATCGCCCGGCGCGATGCCGTGCACCGCGGCGAAGGCCTCGTTCACCAGGGCCTGGTTCGATCCGGGCGCATCGATCCAGGCGCCACGCGTGAGCGTCAGGCGGTTGATGTGCGGCAGGCCGTGCTCGGGCAGCGCCAGCATGCGACCCGTGAGCGACTCCACCGTGCCGGGTCGGTCGAGCTGCACGTCGAAGCGCAAGGTGGCCTCGACCTCGGTCACGCCGGGGATCTGCAGCAGCTGGTCGACCACACTCGCAGGCGCGCGCTTGCCCACGGCGAACAGATGCGCGAAACGCGCGCGCTCGTAGTGCGAGGCCTGCAGCCAGCGCAGCGAGTCGTAGGCCGACAGCGAGCCGACATAGCCGACGATGCCCGCGGCCACCACCAGCGCCACGGCCAGCACCTGCGCGCGCAGCTGCCACAGGTCGCGCAGCAGCTTGCGGTCGAGCATGTTCACCATGAGATCTGCTCCGGGCGCAGCTTGGACCGATTGGCTTCCACCGAGGCGACGCGGCCGTCGGCCATGCGCATCACACGATCGGCGATCTGCGCGATCGGCGCGTTGTGCGTGATCACCGCGGCGGTGGTGCCGAGTTCGGTGTTGATGCGCGCGATCGCCTCGAGCACGATCTTGCCGGTGGCGAAGTCGAGCGCGCCGGTCGGTTCGTCGCACAACAGCACGTCGGGGCGCTTGGCGATGGCGCGCGCGATCGCCACGCGTTGCTGCTCGCCGCCCGACATCTGCGACGGGTAGTGATTGAGTCGATCTCCCAGGCCGACCAGCGCCAACGCGTCTTGTGGACGCATCGGCTGCTGCGACATCTCGGTCACCAGCGTCACGTTCTCGACTGCGGTCAGCGACGGGATCAGGTTGTAGAACTGGAACACGAAGCCGACATGCTGGCGCCGGTAGCGTGTCAGTTCCGCCTCGCTGGCGTGGGTCAGGTCATGGTCGCGAAACATCGCGGAGCCAGCGGTGGGCGTGTCCAGACCGCCCAGGATGTTGAGCAGCGTCGACTTGCCGCAGCCCGACGGTCCGAGAAGCACGACGAACTCCGATGCATAGATCTCGAGGTCCACACCACGCAGCGCATGCACCTGGACCTCACCCATGGTGTAGATCTTGGTCAGGCCACGAGCGACAAAGACCGGCACGTCGACCGATGGGTCCGGGCGCGGCGCTGAAGCGGTGGCTTGCATGTGAGGCGCGGGCGCTATGCAAGCCAGCTCGCGCGACCTTGCTTGTCCACCAGCCAGACGCGCTGCACTTCGCGACGCGCCAGCGCGTGACGCGCGAGCCGTTCTCCGCCGACCATGATGGCCGTCGACCATGCGTCAGCCTGGGTCGCCGTGGACGCGACCACGCTGACGGCGCTGAGCGACGTCGGCGACCAGCCGCTGTGTGGGTCGAAGATGTGGTGGTGGCGCCGATCTGCGCTGAAGTGGCTCGGGCTGTCGGCCGATGTGGCGACGCAGGTGTCGAGCGCGATGCGTTCTTCGCGAGCGTGGTGCGGAACCTGCAGCGCCACCGACCAGGGGTCGCCTGACAGTGCCCGCCCGAGGCTCGCAAGTTCACCGGCGTCGACGAGCCCGGCCAGCGCTCCGGCCGCGCGCATCGCCTCGCAGGCGCGATCGGCGGCGAATCCCTGCGCGATGCCATTGAGCGTGACGGCCATGCCCGGCCGGGCCAGCCGCAACCCGGCTTCGTCCACCTGCAGTCCACGCCATCCCACCAGCGACCGCACCGCGGCCACATCGTCCTCGGAAGGCAGCACACCTCGATCGGCGTGGAGCCGGAACAGCCGCCACAGGGGTTGCACCGTGACGTCGAATCCGCCGTCACTGCGCGCGGCATGGGCCTGCGCCTGGCGCAGCACGGCCACGGTCCACGCGTCGGGCCGGGCGACGCTGCCATGACGGTTGAGGCGGCTGATCTCGCTTTGGGCGTCGTACAAGCTCATCAAGCGCTCGACGCGATGGATCGCCGCGATTGCCGCGGCGCAGGCGGCATCGGCAATCCCGGCGTCGCCGGCAATCGCCTGCACGCGCACGGTGGTGCCGAGTGCGATTGAGCTTTGCGAGCGCGCGCGCTGCCGGCCGGCGAACGCGCTGCTGCCGCACAGGGCGGAGGCGCCGAAGCCAAGGCACAGCGCGCGGCGGGTGACGCTATCTGTCATCGCACGCCCTCCCGGCGTGGCGCTCGTTGCAGGGCGTCGGCAACGGCGCGCAACAGCGCCTTGCTCGTGGTGGTGGCGCCCGAGACGGCGTCGACGTCGTTGCGGGCCCGCCCTGCAAGCCTGTCGATTCCGAGCGATGCCAGGCGCGCGTAGTCGCTGTCGCGCGTCGACAGCAGCTCAACGCGCGCGATGCGCCCGTCGGCGACGCTGACGCGCACCCGGTAGACGAAGCCGGCTTGCGCGTCCTGCCCTTCATAGCTGCCGTCGCGCAACAAACCCACGTCGACCGCAGCGACCGGCAGCCGGCGGTAGCCTTCGAGTTGAACGTTCTGCAGCCACAGGTTGCCGGCCAGGGCCAGGACGATCAGCGCAGCGGTGCCGAGCGCCACCGCGCGCGGCCAGTGACGAAAGGCCTGCCGCGCTCCCCAGGGCTTGAAGACGGAAACGGCGACGATGCCGACCAGCACGACCATCTGCACACCGCTCGCGAGCATCACGGCCTGGGCATGGCCCGTGTAGGCGGCTTGGCCAGCGACTTCGCCCGACATCGCCTGCGATAACGCGCTCATCGCGCTCACATGCGGCGCCACCCACAGCGGCAGCGCGAGCCCGAGCCCGGCCAGCAGAACCCATTTGAGCGCCACCCACCAGAGCCGAAACGCACCCCAACCCGTGAACAGCGAGAACATCAGCCCGGTGACGATGAAGCCGTAGCTGGCGTTGACGATCAGCGTGTCGTGCACCAGCAGCAGCGCGCGGTCGAGACCCGCGCGCCACGCCGCGACGGGGTGCACCTGCTGCACGCCGACGAGCAGCAGCGTGACCGCGAGCGCGCCGAGCCAGACGCAGGCCAGGGTGATGTGAAGAACCAGCAGCAGGCGCCGCGCGCCCTTGCCCAACTCCCAGCCGGAAACGGTCGCGGCGGGAGCATCACTGTTCATGCGAGATGCATACGCGCTGTCAATCATCGAGCAAATAACTATCTGCCGACGCCAGCGCTGTGCGTTGATACGCATCAACGGTTGATCGTGTGAGCAGCCGTGGCCGTGATCGGGTCGAGCCACGGCTTGCAGGCGGCCTGGCCGGCTCGTCCAATGCCCGCGCTCAGGGGCGAGGCTTGCGGCCCGGCTGCAGCGACTCGGCGCCCGTCGACCTCGACCCAGCGCCTTCGGCTTCAGCCCGGCTCGCGCAGCAACTGCCTGAAACCACCGAACAACCACGATCGCATACCGAACACCATGGTGTAGGCCCTTCGCTCGGTGGCGTGCAGCTTCTGGTCGGCCAGATGTTGTTGTGCAAAGTCTTGCGCCAGGCGGCGGAGGCGTTCGTTGAACAGCAGGGCTTGCGCCGGGCTGATCTGGCCGTGCACCAGGGTCAGCAGTTCGCCATGGGCACCAAAGTCGCCGCCGAAATAGTCGCTGACCACGTGCTCGCGGAAGAACCGCATCACCGGGCCATCAGGCCGCCAGCGAAACGTCTTGTCGATCTTCAGCCGGTAGCGGTTATTCGCGCGCAGTTCCAGAATGCCCAGCTTGTCCAAGGTCAGAAAACACGCCACCGCCTGCGCTTTGCTGATGCTGTAGGTGGCCACGATCTGCTCCAGCGTCCACTGGCTCAGCGCGCTGATGGCGGTGAGCAGGAGCTTGGGGTCG
>JAEMQF010000167.1 GCA_022758925.1 Burkholderiales bacterium
CGAGTGCATCGCGCCCGGTACCGAGCAAGGGCAGCGCCCGCACCGGGACGAGAGTGCTCAGTTGGCACAATCGCGGTTGATTCAGGGAGGCTCGGGCATGTTCGATCTGAAAGGCAAGGTAGCGCTCGTGACCGGCGGCAACGGCGGCATTGGTTTGGGCATGGCACTCGGCTTCGCGCGCGCCGGGGCGAGAGTGGTTGTCGCTGCGCGCGATGCGGCCAAGTCGGCAGGCGCGGTCGAGCAGCTGAAGGCGCTGGGCAGCGACGCATTTGCCCTCGAAGTCGACGTCAGCGACGAAACCTCGGTGCAGGCGATGATCGACCAGGCCGTGCAGCGCTGCGGGCAGCTGGACATCCTGGTCAACAACGCCGGCATGAACATTCGCAAGCCCGTCGAGAAGCTGGCGCTGATGGAGTGGCACAGCGTGCTCGACGTCAACCTGACGAGCGCCTTTCTCTGCGCGCGAGCAGGGTATCCGCACCTCAAGCGCCCGCGAGACGCGAGCGCCGGCGGCAAAATCATCAACATCGGCTCGATGACGTCGCTTTTCGGTGCATCGTTCGCGCCCGCCTACAGCGCGAGCAAGGGCGGCATCGTGCAGCTCACGCGGTCGATCGCCAGCGCCTGGGCCGTGGACAACATCCAGGCCAACGCGATCCTGCCGGGTTGGATCGACACCGAACTGACGCGGCAGGCGCGGCGCGAAGTCCAGGGCCTGAACGAACGCGTGCTCGCGCGCACTCCCGCCGGCCGCTGGGGCCGCCCGCACGATCTGGCAGGAGTCGCGGTGTTTCTCGCCAGCGCCGCGTCGGACTTCGTCACCGGCACCGCGATCCCGGTGGATGGGGGCTATTCGATTCAGGCGTGATCCCGGTCGAGCCCGGCCTGCGCGGTGTCAGCCCCGCATTGACGCCCGCCCCGGCGTGCCACGTGGCCTGTCACGCCGCGTCCTGGAACGTCTCCTCGCGTTTGCGTTTGATCGCCGGCAGCATCACGACCACGAGCATCAGCGCCGCGGCGATCAACAGGCCGGACGACAGCGGGCGCGTGACGAAAGTCGTCCAGTCCCCACGCGACAGCAGCAATGCCCGTCGCAAGTTCTCTTCCATCATCGGCCCGAGAATGAAGCCGAGCAACAGCGGCGCCGACTCGCAGCCGAGTTTGTAGAACAAGTAGCCGATCACGGCAAATGCGGCAGTGAGGAAGACGTCGAACGTGTTGTTGTTCAGCGTGTAGACGCCGATGCAGCAAAACAGCGTGATCGCGGGGAACAGGAAGCGGTACGGCACCGTCAGCAGTTTGATCCAGATGCCGATCAGCGGCAGGTTCAGGATGATGAGCATCAGGTTGCCGACCCACATCGAGGCGATCAGTCCCCAGAACAATTCCGGGTTGCTCGTCATCACTTGCGGTCCCGGCTGAATGCCCTTGATCGTCATCGCGCCGACCATCAGCGCCATCACCGGGTTCGGCGGGATGCCGAGTGTCAACATCGGGATGAACGAGGTCTGCGCCCCGGCATTGTTGGCGCTTTCGGGCCCGGCGACGCCGCGAATGTCGCCCTTGCCGAACTTGCTGTTCGGGCCGGCGAGCTTTTTCTCCATCGTGTAGGTCGCGAACGAGGCGAGCAGCGCGCCGCCGCCGGGCAGCACGCCCAGGATCGAGCCCAACGCTGTGCCGCGCACCACCGACGGCCACGCGTCATGAAAGTCCTGTTTCGTCGGCCACAGGCCTTTCACGTCCTTCGTGAACACTTCGCGGTGCTCGGCGGGCTGGCCCAGGTTGGCGATGATTTCGCCGAAGCCGAACACGCCCATCGCGATCGTGACGAAGCCGATGCCGTCGGTCAGCTCCGGAATGTCGAAGCTGTAGCGCGCCGTGCCCGAGATCACGTCGGTGTTGATCTGCGCCAGCAACAGGCCGAGCAGGATCATCGCAATCGCTTTCAGCAGCGACCCGGATGCGAGCACGACGGCGCCGATCAGGCCCAGCACCATCAGTGAAAAATATTCGGCCGGGCCGAACTTGAAGGCGAGTTCGGTCAGCGGCGGCGCGAACGCGGCGATGATGATGGTTCCCACGCAGCCTGCGAAAAACGAGCCCAGGCCGGCCGCGGCGAGCGCGGCGCCGGCGCGCCCCTGGCGCGCCATCTGGTAGCCGTCGATCGCGGTTACGACCGAACTCGATTCGCCGGGAACGTTGATCAGAATCGCGGTCGTCGAGCCGCCGTACTGCGCACCGTAGTAGATGCCCGCCAGCATGATGAGCGCGGGCGTCGCGTCGAGCGCATAGATCGACGGCAGCAGCATCGCGATCGTCGCCACCGGGCCGATGCCGGGCAACACCCCGATCAAGGTGCCGAGTACCGCGCCGAAGAAGGCGTACAGCACATTTTGGAAGGTGAACGCGACACCGAAGCCGAGCGCGAGGTTGTTCAGCAGGTCCATGATGGCGCGCCTTGTGACGGTACTTGGAGGAGTCGCATCAGTGCATGAACCAGGGCCACAGCGGCATCGTCAGCTTCAGCCCCCAGACGAAGATGACCCAGGAGCTGAACGTGAGCACAGCGGCGTTGATCGCAACCCCGCGCCAGTGAAACTCGTCGCCGGCCAGGCTCGTCATGACGATCAGGATGGGAATCGTCAGAATCATTCCCAGGCGCGGCAACAGCGCGCCGAAAACCATGATCGTCAAGAAGATCACGATCATGGGCCGCCACGCGATTCTGCCCACCGGCTCACCGTCTTCGGTTTCGATCGTGAGCGCCTCGAACAGGATGAAGGCGCCCAGCAACGCGGTCAACACACCCAACCCGAGCGGGAAGTAGCCTGCACCTGGCCGCGCCGACGTGCCCATCGAATAATTCGTCGCGCCGATCGCGAAGCCCACGCCGACCACCAGGAACATCAGCCCGGCCCAGAAGTCTCTGTGGCTCTTGATACTCATTCCCCGCCTCCTCGCGCACCTTCTGTGTCGCGATCGATTCTAGGCAAGGCGCGCGCGGCGCACGGTCTGGTTTACACGTAGTGCAGGGCACGACGGCTCGATACGCGCCTGGCGCTCAACGCCGGCAGAAGCGCGCATGAGCGCGCTTGCGGCCGGGCTACGACCAATGCGGCGTGGAGCGCAGAACCTCGTCGATCGTGGTCACACCCTCGGCGACTTTCATCGCGCCAGCCAGGCGCAACGGCCGCAGGCCGTCGAGCAATGCCTGAGCACGCAGCTTTTCGGTGTCGGGCACCGGGTGGATGCAGGCTTGCGCCGCGGGAGTGACGTTGAGCAACTCGTACAGGCCGGCACGGCCGCGAAAACCCGTCATGCGGCAATCGAGGCAACCCACCGCCTTGAAGGGCCGCATGGCGCCGTTCAGGCGCCAGGGTTTGATGATCTCGAGCAGGGTTTCGCGAGTCACCGAGTCGTCGGGCTGCTTGCACTGCTCGCACAACGTCCGCACCAGGCGCTGCGCGAGCACGCCGATGACCGACGCGACGATCAGATACGGCGCCACGCCCAGGTCGATCAGGCGCGTGATCGCCGAAGGCGAGTCGTTCGTGTGCAAGGTGCTGAACACCAGGTGACCGGTGAGCGCGGCCTGGATCGCCATCTCGGCAGTTTCCAGGTCGCGGATCTCGCCGACCATGATGATGTCGGGGTCCTGCCGCATCAGGGCCCGCAGGCCTTCGGCAAAACCGAGGTCGATCGCCGACTGCACCTGGGTCTGGTTAAACGCGGGCTGGATCATTTCGATCGGGTCTTCGATCGTGCAGACGTTGACTTCGTCGGTCGCAAGACGGCGCAGCGTGGAATACAGCGTCGTCGTCTTGCCCGAGCCGGTGGGGCCGGTGACGAGGATGATGCCGTGCGGCTTGCTGACGAGCGCGTCCCAACGCTTGCCGTCGTGCGCGCCAAAGCCCAAGGCACCCAACTCCTTGACGGCGGTGTCGGGGTCGAAGATGCGCATCACCATCTTTTCGCCGAATGCGGTGGGCAAGGTGGAAAGCCGCATTTCCACTTCGTCGCCATCGGGATTGCGGGTCTTGATGCGGCCGTCGAGCGGCCGGCGCCGCTCGACCACGTCCATCCGGCCCAGAACCTTGATGCGCGCGATCATCGCGTTCATCACGCCCGGCGGCAGCTGATACACGGTGTGCATCACACCGTCGATGCGAAAGCGGATCAGGCTCAGGTCACGCCGCGGCTCCAGGTGAATGTCCGACGCGCGCTGGTCGAACGCGTATTGCCACAACCAGTCGACGACCTGCACCACCCCTTGGTCGTTCGCGTCGAGTTGTTTGTTGCTGCGCCCGAGCTCGACGAGCTGTTCGAAACTCGCCATCGGATTCGTGTCGCCGGTCTTGGCCGCGGCACGCACCGATTTCGACAACGTGTAGAACTCGGTCGTGTAGCGTGAGATTTCGCCGGGGCTGGCCAGCACCAGCTTGACCGTTCGGCGCGTGTGCGATTCGATCTCAGTGACCCAGGCGATGTCGAACGGCTCGCAGGTCGCGATCGTGACGTCGGTCAGGCCGAATTGGATCGGCAGCGCATGGCGCCGCTCGGCGTAGTTGATCGACATCACGTCGGTGACCCGGCCGACGTCGACCTTCAGTGGGTCGATGCGCAGATACGGAATGCGGCAGCGCCCCGCCAGCCATTCGGTGAGGCGCTCGACGTCGAGTGCCTTGCCGCTGCCCTTGCGCAGCAAGCCCGCGCCGGCCAGGCGTTGCAACGGGTGCTGCGAGCTGCTGCCCGCGGCAAACCGCTTTTCGGTGCGTTCGGCGTCCCCGGCGCTGATGACGTCGTCTTCGCGCAGCCATTTGAGCAGCACGCGCCAGTCGAGCAGCCCGACATGTGCAGGCGCGGCGCGAATCGGGGCTTCGGCGGTGGTCATTCGCTGGCGGGCTCGGGCTCGGGTGGTGGATGCGCGCTTGGCGCAAGCGGCCTGATCATACGCAGCCACTTGCGTGCGGGCAGGTGGAATCGAGTTTCGATGTTTTGCGCACGCGCGGCAAGCATTGACTGCGTGGGAAACGGCTCGCTTTTCAAGGCCACGACGATGGAATTGCCTTCGCGCGTGGCTTGCATCGTGCGCACCTGGATCGCGCCAAACACCGCAGCGATGTGCTGCACGCTGCGCGCAAGACTCGCGTGGCGGCCGAACAGGTTCACGCTCATGACGCCATCGTCGCTCAGGATGCGCCGGCAATCGGCGTAGAAATCTTCACTGTCGAGCACCGGCGCAGCGGCTTCATGGTCATACAGATCAACACACAAGACCTGTACCGAATCGGCACGCTGCGGCTCGGCAACGAACTCGGCTGCATCTTGCTCCAGCAGGCTCAGCCGCGCTGAATCGCGCGGCAGGTTGAACCAGGCGTGGCCGGCAGCGATGACGCCAGGGTTGAGCTCGACGGCCGTCGTTTGCAGGCGCAGTTTGCTGTGGCAAAAGCGCGTGATCGCCCCCGCCCCGAGACCGAGTTGCACGGCCTGGCCCTTGCCCAGGTCGGCGCCGCTGCGCAGCAGCAGCCACACCATCATGCGCTGCACGTATTCGAGTTCAATCGCCAGGGGTTTGCGAATCCGCATCGCCCCCTGCACCCAGGGCGTGCCCAGATGCAGATAGCGCACGCCGTCGGACTCGGAAATCGTGGCGGGCGGCCACACGGTTGCGGCAGAACCTTGGATCATGGCTTCGGTGAGTTCAGATCAGAGCATGCGCTTCGAACACGGCGCGCCAGGCGCCCAGTTTGCGCTCGAAACTCCAGCTCGCGTTGGCCGGGCTGGTGGAGGGCAGGCGCGTGACGTCGACTCCCAGCGCGAGTGTGAAGCGGCGTGCCCGTGCCGACTCGGTTCCGTTGTGGGCCACGCCGGTGAGGCCAGGCGCGCGCTGCTGCAGGGCCGCGAGGTCGTTCCATACCGGCTCCTCGATGGCCGCGTCCAGGCTGCCCGCGCGCCGGCAACTGGCATAGATGTCCCACAAGCCCAGGCCGCGCCGGCGGATCTCGGCCAGACGCTGCGGATACGGCATGCGCATCAGATCGACCTGCCACAGCGCGCCGAGAATCGGCCAGAA
>JAEMQF010000157.1 GCA_022758925.1 Burkholderiales bacterium
CGCAGCGCTATCACGCCGTCGGCGTTCGCCCAGGTCAGCACGACGTCTTGCGTCGATCCTGCTGCCTCTGCGTACGCTTCGCTGAAGTGGCCGAGCGGCGGATCGTCGGGCCACGACATCGGCACGACGCGGTCGACGAAGACATTGGCTGTTTCGAGCGCCGCGAGCTCGCCGCGCAACCAGCGCCGGTCGACCGCGGCGACCCAGGTCGCCTGGCCGGCCGTGGCCTGTGGCGCGAGCGCCAGATGAACCGCATCGACGTCGTCGAGCAGCTGCTCTTCGAGCACGCCCTCCAGCGCCGCCCGCAGCCGCGCTGCCGGCGCCTTGGGCAGGGTGATGCGATGCCAGCTGACGTCGGTGTCGGCAAGGACCGCGACGACGCTCGTTGCAGCGGGCAACAAGGACGCCGCGCTGCGCCCCTGCGTTTGCACGCCAAGGCCGTCCGGGCTCGTCACGAATTCATACTGCACGCCGGCACCGGACTCGGCCCGGCCCGCAGCCGAAGGCCGGCGCGGATGCAAACGCGCTCGCTGCGGAATCTGGACGACGAGGAGCGACATCAGGGGGCGGATGTGAAGCGAAGCCGTCGATTGTAGAGAGGGGGTCGGCGCGACTGGGTGCGCGGCGCCGACGAGCTCCGCCGCAGGGGCGACGAATCAGGGGCTGGTCGAATCGCGACTTGCGACCTGGGAGCGCTGCAACAACCTGACTCCCGTGCCGCTTCGCTCGGCCAAGGAACGTTGCTCAAGCACGCGATCGCCCAGACGCAGGCGACCGCGAATCTCGAAAAACTTCGACGCCACGCCGAATGGTGGTGTGGGGGCGGGAGTGATACCTGGAATTTGCGCGTAGACCTCGGCCGTATTCTTGAAATGGCTGCGTTGTCGCGCCTGCAACAGGCGTTCGGCGCTTGCCAGGTCCAAGCCCTTGAGAGTGGCAACCAGCACTTCGCGACTCGCCGTGTTGGCGTTGACCAGGGTCGTCTCGGGGAGCAGCGTGATGTAGGGTTCGAGGCGGCGCAAGGCTTCGCTGCCCACGCCGAGCCAGCCGAGCTGCGACACGTCGCGCGGCAGCAGCGGGGCGCTGCTGTTCGAGCCTGCCGGGCCCGCTGGTGCCAAGGCGGCGAGCAGGCCATCGGCAATGCGGTTTGCGACGTCTGGAGCGACCCCAATCGCCCGACACAGGCGGTCCAGCGCGGCGAGTTCCTCGGGAACTACCTTGTTCGAGTCGATCAGGTTGCGCAGGTTGTAGCGCGATTGCTCGTCGACGATTTGGCCCGACAAGAAGGCGTCGGGGGCATCGTCGGTGTTGTCTTTGTCTGCGGCAAGAAAGGTCGACAGACGGGCTTCGGCCAGGGGCACGGCCCAGGGCTCGCCCAGGTGGTCGACGCTGCTGGTGCGAGCGTCTTCACGCAGGATCAGGCGCGCCCAATCGAGGGCGCCGCTGAGGATCCAGGCCGACTGCACGCGCGCGCGTTCCGCCGCCTCGACCTGCACTGCGCGCCATTGCTGCCAAACCATGCCCGCGGCCAGCGTGACGACGAGCGTGACGATGATCATTGCCATCAACAACGCCGCGCCACGCTGTGCCCGCGCTGCCCCACGCCGGCGGGCCCGGTAGCGCGGCGTGGCTTGGCCCGACGCGACGCCTGGGCCCGGGGCTGCAGCGAATCTCATGGTCCGAGCAAAGTGTCGCGGGTCAGGTTGCCAGTGTTTGCGCCGGTGTCGGCAAACTCCAGCACGAGTCGGATGCCCGAGGGCAGGTCTGTACGCGCGGGCGCGCTCGCGGCAGTGGCGGGCCCGGCGACGCCAGCGCTCGATTGCGCATTGCTCCAGGCGTTGCCACGGTAGAAATAGATCTGCCAGGACGAAAGGCCATCCAGCGTGCGCAGTTGCCCGGCCTCCTGGCCCTGGAACTGTTGACTGCGCAGCCAGATGCCCTCCAATTCGGCACGCGTCGTGACGGCGGGGCTGGCCCAGCGTTGCAAGACGCTGCCGGTGTCGTCATCACGCATGGCCCAGGCGACAAGCTGAATTCCACCCGCAGCACGACGTGTCATGCGCAGCGTTGCACCATCGAAGCTGAGCGCCGGCACGCCCGCCGTCTCCTGCAACGAGGCCAGGTCCTGTTCCCATTGGCCGATGACCATGTTCAGGCGCAATGTCACCTCGACACGTTGCTGGCTCACGTCACGCGCACGCACGATGGCGTCCACGCCTTGCCAGGCCATTGCCGCCATCAAGGCCATCACGGTCAGGGCCACCAGCACCTCGACCAGGGTGAAGCCGCGCGAAACGGGGCGCGCCATGTGCATCGTCATCGTTCGCCTCGCTGCCGTCAGCCGCCGAGGATCGTCGACAAGACCAGAATGGTCTGCTCCGACTCGTCCAGCACGATCGCGTCGACGCGTCGGAAGCGCGGGTTCGGCGTGGCCCGAATCGCGAGCTTGCCGCGGTAGCTGCGGCCGAGCTGTTCGCACCCAAAGTCGCCGTCGCCGATGCTGGGGAATTGATTGGCCAATTTCAAAGCCACGAGCTGGTTGTCGGCACACCACTGCGCCGCGCTGACCTCGACCAGGCGCTGCGCGTTGTTCGTCAGCGCGCCGGCAGCCCTGATGCCCGCAGCCAGCGTCAGCGCCAGGATCGTGAGCGCGACCAGCACCTCGATCAGCGTGAAACCGCGCGTATCGGCTTGCATCAGCGTGGCAGTCCCGCGTCGTCGGTCACGACAAACGGCCCGAGCCCATCGGTGGCCAGCGCCAGGCTGCGCGCGTCCAGCCGCAGCACGATGCGTTGCGCGCCGATCAACGGTTCCGGCCCGAGCAGCACGGCGTTTGCGCCGATGACCTCGGCCGTCACGCCGGTGGCGAGCCAACGCGTCGGCAGTTCAATCGACCCCGGCAACCCGACGAATCGAAACTCGACATCCTGTGCGGGGTCGGCGCGTGGCTCCCAGAACACAGGGGTGCCGCTCGCACGCGCCTCGGAACGCGCTGCCTCGAACAAGGCCGCCAGGCGCGCCGCCTCGTGTTCGAGTTGGGTTGCGGCGGGGTCACGCAGAGCCAGACTCACCACGGCGCTGGCGATGGCGATCAGCACCACCACGACCAGCAACTCGATCAGCGAGAAGCCGCGCCGGCGATGCCTCACGCCGCACGCCGCGCTTGGCCCGACCCAAAGCCCGACAGGCTCCAAGAGGTCATTGCCACGAACCGATTTCGGCGTCCTTGCCTTCGCCGCCGATCGCGCCGTCGGCGCCGAGGCTGTAGACGTCGATCTCGCCCTTCAGGCCCGGATTGGCGTATTGGTAGGGGTGGCCCCATGGGTCATTCGGGAGCTTGTCGACATAGTTCTTCCAGCGCGGGGGGATCGCCCCCACGCTCGGCTTCGTGACGAGGGCCTGCAGGCCCTGCTCCGCGCTCGGGTAGCGCTGGTTGTCGAGCTTGTACAGCTTCAGCGCCTGCATCAGGTTGTTGACGTCGGTGTGCGCCGCCGTGACGCGGGCTTCATCGGCGCGTTCGAGCACGTTCGGAACGATCAGCGCCGCGAGCACGCCGATGATCACCAGCACCACCATGAGTTCGATCAGCGTGAAACCGCGACGGCGCGGGGCGGATGAATTCAGCTTCGGCATGTTTGCGGTTCCTCTGCGGCGCGCAGGCCCGGGTTGATGGTACGCCCACCCCCAGCGGGGCGCCGCCGTGCGTCGGCTATCCGACGGACCACGTCAGGATCTGGCGGTCCTTTCGATTTGAGAGTTTCTCGTGCGGCCGTGCATTTCCCCCTGACGTGGTTCCATGATAATCAAACCATGTTGGCACGACTCGCGGCATTTTTCGTCTGGGCCATGGTGGCGACGTGCGTCGTGTATTGGTCGCTGAAACTGCTGGTTCGCGCACCCGGCGCGCCAGCGCATTCCGTGGCGGTGACGGGAGCAACCGCGGTGCGCGGTGACTTGACGCGCCTGCTCGGGGCCTCACCCGTGGCGCCGGTCAGCGCGCTGGCGACGGCACCGCAAGCGTCTCGATTTCGACTGCACGGCGTGATTGCGCCCAAGGGCAAGCCCGCCGCAAAACCCACCGGGCA
>JAEMQF010000297.1 GCA_022758925.1 Burkholderiales bacterium
CTCGATGCACTGTTGCGGATGCTCGGCGAAGCGAAGACACCGCCGGAGCAAATCGCCGAGCGCATCGGCGATCCGCAGCTGCAACTCGGACTGGTGTTGCGCTTCAGCCTGGCGGCCCTGCTTGCCTTGCCGTTCTGGCACGCTCCTGCCCTCGTGCACTGGGGCGGTCTGGGCACCTCGAAGGCATTGTTCTTCAGCACGATCGCGTGTTGGCGCAACAAGGGCGCGTTGACGGTTTACGCGTTCACCTGGACCGCTGTCATCGTGGGCATTGCGTTGATCGCCAACTTGCTCTTCTTTGCGATCGGCCAGCCGCGCCTGATCGGGCTGTTTGCAATGCCCGCCTCGCTGCTCATCTCGACCGTGTTCTACGCTTCCCTGTATTTCACGTTCGCGGACTCGTTCGTGCAGGACGACGACCCCACCACATTGCAGGAGACTCTATGAAGGTTGCAATCGTCACCGGAGCAGGCAGCGGCATCGGCCGCGCCACAGCGCTGGCGCTGCTGCGTGCCGACTATCACGTCGTGCTCGCCGGGCGCCGCGCCGATGCCTTGCAAGAAACCGTCATGCAAGCCGGCGCACTCGGGCGCAACGCGTTGGCAGTGCCGACCGACGCCGGCAATCCGCAGTCGGTGAAGGCCTTGTTCGCCGCCACCAAGACCGCGTTCGGGCGGCTGGACCTGCTGTTCAACAACGCCGGCACAGGTTCGCCACCCATGCCGCTGGAGGACATCTCCTTCGAACAGTGGAAGGCAGTCGTCGACGTCAACCTCACCGGCGCGTTCCTGTGCACGCAGGAAGCGTTTCGAATGATGAAGAGCCAGGAGCCGCGCGGCGGGCGCATCATCAACAACGGTTCGATCTCGGCGCATGCGCCGCGCCCGTTCAGTTCGCCTTACACCTCGACGAAGCACGCGATCACGGGCCTGACCAAGGCGGCGTCGCTCGATGGCCGCGCCTACGACATCGCGGTGGGCCAAATCGACATCGGCAACGCCGTCACCGAAATGACGACGCGAATGACCCAGGGCGTGCCGCAGGCCAATGGTGAAAACAGGGTCGAAGCGCGCATGGACGTGGCCCATGTGGCCGATTCCGTCGTGCACATGGCGCGCCTGCCGCTGGACGCCAACGTGCTGTTCATGACGGTGATGGCGACGAAGATGCCGTTTGTCGGGCGCGGCTGACCCGGCAGCGCCGCGCGCGGGGCCCTTACCGCCGCGGAACTGCTCGCGGTAGCGTGCCGCCCAGCCAGCGCATCGTATCCACGGCCGCGCAGGCAGCGTGAAGATCCGGATCGCAGGCCGCACCTGGGTTCAATCCACCCACCTCAGTTATGCGACCGGTGTCAATTTCGCCACTGCAAGTGCCAACCACTTCATGCCATGGCGAGCGAAGTTCACTTGCGCACGGGCGTCGTCGCCGCGGCCTTCGAGCGTGATCACGACGCCTTCACCGAATTTGTTGTGGAACACGTTCTGCCCTGAGTGCAGGCCGTGCGCGGCCGGCTTGGATCTCGCCGGCATGGCCGGGGCGGTCGGCCTGGCTTCGACGCGCCCGGCGCCGACGATGCTGCCCAGGCCCGAACCCCGCGACCAGGCGCTTTGGTAGTCGCCCGAGAAACCCGACCCAAAGCCCTGATTGCGCGGAGTCATCCACTTCAGCGCGGCCTCGGGCAATTCGTCGAAGAAGCGGCTCTTCACGTTGTAGCGGGTCTGGCCGTGCAGCATCCGGGTCTGGCTGAAGCTCAGGTACAGGCGCTTGCGGGCGCGCGTGATCGCCACGTACATGAGGCGCCGCTCTTCCTCGACGCCGTCGACATCGGACAGGCTGTTCTCGTGCGGGAACAGACCCTCCTCCAAGCCGGTGATGAAAACGCAGTCAAACTCCAGGCCCTTGGCCGAATGCACGGTCATGAGTTGAATCGCGTCCTGGCCTGCTTGGGCCTGGTTGTCACCCGCCTCCAACGACGCATGCGTCAGAAACGCCGCCAGTGGCGACATGATCTCGCCGGATTCGGGATCGGGGATCACACCCTGGGCGGCGCCGCCTGCCACCGCCGCAGCACCCAGCCGTGGCACCGAGCCAACCTCGTCCACCGGCAAGGCCACCGCGTCTTTGCCGAATCCTTCCTGGGTGACGAAGGCCTCGGCAGCGTTGACCAATTCGTCCAGATTTTCGAGCCGCTCGCGCCCTTCCCTGTCCGTCTTGTAGAAGTCGACCAGGCCGCCGGCGTGCAGTGTGTGCTCGATGATTTCGCGCAAGGTCAGGCCGCGGGTCGCTTCACGCATCGCGTCGATCAGGGCGACGAAGGCTTGAAGATTCGCGCCGCCTTTGCCGGACTGGGCCGCAACGCCCTGTGCCAGGCTCGTGCCTTGGCTGCGCGCGAAGTCCTGCAATTGCTCGAGCGTGCGCGCGCCGATGCCGCGCGTGGGGAAATTGACGACGCGCAAGAAACTCGTGTCGTCGTTGGCGTTTTCAATCAGGCGCAGGTAACTCAGCGCGTGCTTGACCTCGGCACGTTCAAAGAACCGCAGACCGCCGTAAACCTTGTAGGGCAGGCCCGCATTGAACAAGGCGCTTTCCAGCACCCGACTTTGCGCATTGCTTCGGTACAGCAGCGCAATCTCGCTGCGCGGCGTGCCCTCACGATGCAGCTGCTGCGCTTCTTCGACGAACCATTGCGCCTCGGAATAGTCGCTCGGCGCCTCGCGCACGCGCACCCGCTCGCCGGGGCCGGCTTCGGTATGCAGGTTCTTCCCCAAGCGCCGCTGATTGCGGGCGATCAGTTCATTCGCGGCATCGAGGATGTTGCCGAACGAGCGGTAATTGCGCTCCAGCTTGATGACCCGCGCGACTTTGAATTCGCGCTCGAAGTCGGCCATGTTGCCGACGCGCGCGCCGCGAAAGGCGTAGATGCTCTGGTCGTCGTCACCGACGGCAAACACGGCGCTGCCTGCAGGGCCGGGCGCGCCGGCGAACATCTTCAACCAAGCGTACTGAAGCTTGTTCGTATCCTGGAACTCGTCGACCAGGATGTGACGAAAGCGCCGCTGGTAATGCTCGCGCAAGGCCTGGTTGTCGCGCATGAGCTCGTAGGTTCGCAGCATCAGCTCCGCAAAGTCGACCACGCCCTCGCGCTGGCACTGCTCTTCATAGGCCTGATAGACCTGTGTCATGACGCGCGTCATCTCGTCGCGCAACTCCACGTCTGCGGGGCGCTTGCCGTCTTCCTTGGCCGCGGCGATGAACCATGCCACCTGCTTGGGTACATAGCGCGCTTCATCCAGATTCATCGCCTTGACGATGCGCTTGACGGCTGACAACTGGTCCGAGGAATCGAGGATTTGAAAGCCCTGGGGCAAAGCGGCGAGTTTCCAATGGGTTCGCAGGAAGCGGTTGCACAGGCCATGAAAGGTTCCGACCCACATGCCGCGCACCGGAATCGGCAACATCGTGCTCAGGCGTGTGAGCATTTCTTTCGCCGCCTTGTTCGTGAACGTCACCGCAAGCACGCCGCCGGGTGAAAGTTGGCCGGTTTGAATGAGCCATGCGATGCGAGTCGTCAGCACACGTGTCTTGCCCGATCCCGCACCGGCGAGAATCAATGCCGGTTGCGCCGGCGCAGTCACGGCTGCGTGCTGTTCCAGGTTCAGCCCGCGCAACAGACCTTGCGCCTCGGTATGCGCGGCTTCGACCGTGGGCAATGCTGGCAGGCGATCCGGGTTGAGGCTCATTGCAGGATTCTAGGAGCCTGTCGGGCTTTGGCTCGGGCCTGCACCAACGGCCGACAGGCTCCCAGGAGCGGCGCACAATCCATCCCGCTTCGCGCACCGCGCTGCGTTTTTCCCCGGAGGTCCTGCCTTGTACCAAACCGACTTGATGAAAGACCAACGTTTGCTCGTCACCGGCGGCGGCACCGGACTCGGGCGAGCGATGGCCGAGCAGTTTCTGCGCCTGGGTGCGGACGTCGCGATCTGCGGGCGGCGCAAGGGCGTTTGCGACGAGACTGCAGAGCTCTGGCGCACACAATTCCCGCAGGCGCGTATCGACACGTTCGGTGTCGACATTCGCATCGCCCCGGCGGTGGAAGACATGGTCGAGGCGTTGTGGAGCAGCGGCGGCCTGACGGGCCTGGTGAACAACGCCGCCGGCAATTTCATCGCGCCCACGGAAAGCCTGTCGCCGCGCGCCTTTGACGCCATCGCCAACATCGTCTTCCATGGCAGCTTCTACGTCACGCAGGCAGTGGGCAAGCGCTGGATCGATGCGGCCAAGTCCGGCGCGTGGCGTGCCGGCATGGCGTACCGCAACGTGATGTCGATCATCGTCACCTGGGTCAACAACGGCTCGCCCTTCGTCGTACCTTCGGCGATGAGCAAGGCCGGCATCGAAGTCATGACAAAATCACTGGCAGTCGAGTGGGCGCGTTATGGCATTCGACTGAATGCCGTGGCGCCGGGCGAGATACCCACCGAAGGCATGAGCAAGCGCCTGAATCCCGGCGATGAACCCGGCTCGCGCAGCCGCCAACACAACCCCATGGGCCGCCCCGGGAACATGAGCGAGCTGCAAAACCTCGCCACGTTCCTGATGGCACCGGGCCAGTGTGATTGGCTTAGCGGGCAAAGCATCGCGATGGATGGCGCCAATGCGCTCGCCACCGGCGGCAACTTCTACGAGCTTCGCAACTGGAGCGACGCCGATTGGCGTGCCGCGCGCGAACGCATCGAGGCCCAGAACGCCCAGGACAAGACACAGCGCTAGGCGCCGACCGATTCCTTTCACCAACACCCACGAGCCAACACGATGGAAATCTTCGACTACGACAACGTGCTGCTGCTGCCGCGCAAATGCCGCGTGGACAGCAGGGCGCAATGCGATCCCGGCGTCGAATTCGGGCCGCGCCACTTCAACCTTCCAGTGGTTCCGGCGAACATGAAGACGGTGGTCGACGAGCCCATCACCCAGTGGCTGGCGGCGAACGGCTTTTTCTACGTGATGCACCGCTTCGACGTTGACGCTGTCGCCTACGCCAAGCAAATGCGCGCGCTGGGCCTGTTCGTGTCCTTGAGCGCCGGTATCAAGGCACCCGATTACGCCATGATCGACAGACTCGCCGCCGAAGGCGTGGGCGCGGACTACATCACGATCGACGTTGCACACGGCCATGCGGAAAGCGTGCACCGCATGATCGAGCACATCAAGATGCGCCTGCCCGCAGCCTTCGTGATTGCCGGCAACGTGGCCACGCCCGAAGCCGTGATCGACCTCGAGAACTGGGGCGCCGACGCGACCAAAGTCGGCGTCGGCCCGGGCAAGGTGTGCATCACGAAACTCAAGACCGGGTTCGGCACCGGCGGCTGGCAACTCTCGGCGCTGAAGTGGTGTGCCCGCGTCGCGACCAAACCGATCGTCGCCGACGGCGGAATTCGCGACCACGGCGACATCGCCAAGAGCGTTCGCTTCGGCGCCGCAATGGTCATGATCGGCTCGCTGTTCGCGGGTCATGAAGAGTCGCCCGGGCGCACCGTGGAAGTCGATGGCAAATTGTTCAAGGAGTACTACGGCTCGGCGAGCGACTTCAACAAGGGCGAGTACAAACATGTTGAGGGCAAACGCATCCTCGAGCCGATCAAGGGTCGGCTTGCCGATACGCTGCGCGAGATGCGCGAAGACGTGCAAAGCTCGATCAGTTACGCCGGGGGCACCAAGCTCGCCGACATCCGCAAAGTGAACTACGTGATCCTCGGCGGCGACAACGCGGGCGAGCATCTGTTGATGTGAACCATCACGAGAGCGCGACCTACAATCGTGGCCCTCGATTGCCTGCCCGAAGCCGGGCGCGTACCACGCGCAGCGGCCCGCCCCATGACCGACCTCGCCAAGACTTTCGAACCGGGCGC
The DNA here is from genome assembly GCA_022758925.1 of Burkholderiales bacterium. Lineage (GTDB taxonomy): Bacteria > Pseudomonadota > Gammaproteobacteria > Burkholderiales > Burkholderiaceae_C > JAEMQF01. The sequence goes on from JAEMQF010000297.1 coordinate 5,910, forward strand.
GATTGAAGCGCGCTGGACGCAGCACTGGGAGCGCAGCGGCGCGTTCGCCGCGTCGCTCGATGCGGACAAAGCCTCGTTCTCGATCCAGTTGCCCCCGCCCAATGTGACGGGGACGCTGCACATGGGCCATGCGTTCAACCAGACGATCATGGACTCGCTCACGCGCTACCACCGCATGCGAGGCCACAACACGCTGTGGGTGCCGGGAACCGATCACGCCGGGATCGCCACCCAAATCGTGGTCGAACGCCAACTCGAGTTGGAGGGTCAATCGCGCCACGAACTCGGCCGCAACAAGTTCGTCGAAAAAGTCTGGGAGTGGAAAGAGCACTCGGGCTCGACGATCACGCAGCAGATGCGGCGCATGGGTGCCAGCGTCGACTGGTCGCACGAATACTTCACGATGGACCCGAGGCTGTCCACGGTCGTGACCGAGACTTTCGTGACGCTGTACGAACAGGGCCTGATCTACCGCGGCAAGCGGCTTGTGAACTGGGACCCGGTGCTGAAGTCCGCCGTGTCCGATCTCGAAGTGGAGAGCGAAGAAGAAGACGGATTTCTATGGCACATCCGCTATCCGCTTGTCGACGGCAGCGGCAGCATTGTGGTCGCGACGACGCGGCCTGAAACGATGCTCGGCGATGTGGCGGTGATGGTGCACCCCGAAGACGGGCGTTACTCCGCCATGGTGGGCAAGTCGGTGCGCCTGCCGCTGGTGGGGCGCGAAATTCCGATCATTGCCGACGCCTATGTGGACCGCAACTTCGGCACTGGTGCCGTGAAAGTGACGCCGGCGCACGACTTCAATGACCATGCTGTGGGGCAGCGCCACGGCCTGCCGCTGATCTGCGTCCTGACGCTGGACGCAAAGCTGGCCGATACCGCGCCACAGGCCTATCGCGGCCTGGATCGTTTTGTCGCGCGCAAACGCGTGGTCGCCGATCTCGACGCACAAGGTTTGCTCGTCGAGACGCGCCGACACAAACTGACCGTGCCGCGCTGTGCGCGAACCGGCCAGATCGTCGAGCCGATGTTGACGGACCAGTGGTTCGTTGCTGTCAGCAAGCCGGGGCCGGATGGCAAGAGCATCGCCGGCAAGGCGATTGACGCCGTCGCCTCAGGCGCGGTGAGCTTCATTCCGGGGAACTGGGTCAACACTTTCGACCAGTGGATGAAGAACATCCAGGACTGGTGCATTTCGCGCCAGCTTTGGTGGGGACATCAGATTCCAGCCTGGTACGCTGCCGACGGCCAGGTCTTCGTCGCGCGCGATGCCGACGCCGCGCTCGCACAGGCGCGCGCTGCCGGATACGCCGGAACCTTGACGCGCGACGAAGACGTGCTCGACACCTGGTACTCGTCGGCCCTGGTGCCGTTTTCGACGCTGGGCTGGCCCGCACGCACGAAGGAGCTTGACCTGTTCCTGCCCTCCAACGTGCTGGTGACGGGCTACGAGATCATTTTCTTCTGGGTCGCGCGCATGATCATGATGACGACCCATTTCACCGGGCGCGTGCCGTTTCGCGATGTCTACATCCACGGCATGGTGCGCGACGGCGAAGGCAAGAAGATGAGCAAGTCGGAAGGCAACGTTCTCGACCCGGTGGACCTGATCGAAGGTGTGGGCCTCGATACGCTGGTGCACAAGTCCACGCTCGGCCTGCGCCGGCCGGAGATTGCGCCGAAGGTCGCGGCACGCGTGAAGAAGGAGTTCCCGCACGGCATGCCGGCCTATGGTGCGGATGCGCTGCGCTTCACGATGGCGAGTTACGCAAGCCTCGGGCGCAACATCAATTTCGACACGAAGCGCTGCGAGGGCTATCGAAATTTCTGCAACAAGCTCTGGAACGCGACACGTTTCGTGCTGATGAACTGCACGGGTCAAGACGCCGGCCTGAAAGAGCACACCAAGGCCGAGTGCGCACCGGGCGGGCCGGCGCACGGCTATTTGAGCTTCTCGCTCGTCGATCGATGGATCAGCGGCGAGCTGCAACGCGTGGAAGCCGCCGTCGAGCAGGGTTTCGCCGAGTACCGGCTCGACAACGTTGCCGCGGCGATCTACCAGTTCGTGTGGGATGAGTACTGCGACTGGTATCTGGAGATCGCCAAGGTCCAGTTGCAGGAGGGCGGGCCCGCGCAACAGCGGGCGACGCGCCGCACCCTGATCCGTGTTCTGGAGACGGTGCTGCGCTTGCTGCATCCAATCACCCCGTTCATCACCGCCGAATTGTGGGAAGAGGTTGCGCCCGTGGCTGGGCGCAAGCCCGCCGCAGACGTGATTGGAATCGTCGTCGCGCCCTACCCCAGGGCCCAGCTCGAAAAGGTCGACGCGCAGGCCGACAGCTGGATGGTCAAGCTCAAGGCCATCGTCGGCTCATGCCGCGCTTTGCGCAGCGAGATGAGCCTGCCACCCGGCGCGCGTTTGCCGTTGCTCACGCACGGCGACGATGCGTTCATCGAGCAAGCCCAGGCCCTGCTCAAGGCCTTGGGCAAGCTTTCGCAGGTGCAGCGCTGCGCGAGCGAATCAGAATTCAACCAGGGCACCCGCGACGCGCCCGTCGTGGTGCAAGGCCAGACGCGCCTGGCATTGAAGGTGGAGATTGACCCGGCTGCGCAGAGAGAGCGACTCGGCAAGGAAATTGCGCGCCTTGGCGTCGAAATCGCGAAAGCCTCAGCCAATCTGACAAATCAGGGGTTTGTGGCGCGCGCGCCTGCGGCCGTCGTGGAGCAGGAACGACAACGAATTCTCGCCTTCACTGCAACGCAGGCGAGCCTACAAGATCA
>JAEMQF010000174.1 GCA_022758925.1 Burkholderiales bacterium
CGAGTCGCTGATCGTCAAGGTCGATGCCGCAAAGGTGGCCGACATCGGCATCCAGTGGCAGGGCCTCTCCGGCGGCAAGGGCGACAGCACCATCATCGCCGGTGGCACCAACTACAGCGGCACCGGCAACATCGTGAACCTGACCGCCGCCATCAACAACCCCGACCGCGTCGCCGGCCTGGCGGCGGTGGCAGTTCCACCCGGGCTGAACATCGGCGTGCTGAGGAAGATCGGCGACTTCTGGAGCATTGGTGCACTCGCCCGCTTCCTCGAAACGAAGACCGATGCCAACGTGCTGGCCACGCCCAACATGGTGTCGCTCGACAATGAAGAGGCGAAGATCGTGGTCGGCCAGAACGTTCCGTTCCTGACCGGTTCGTTCTCGAACACCGGGGGCAACGGCGCCGTCAATCCGTTCCAGACCATCGAACGCAAGGACGTCGGCCTGACGCTGCGCATCAAACCGCAGATCGGTGCCGGCGGCACCATCCGACTCGTGATCTATCAGGAGAACTCGGCGGTGGTGCCGTCGAGCCGCACGTCGCCGCAGGGACTGACCACCGACAAGAGCGCGATCGAAACCACCGTAGTCGTCGACGATGGCCAGATCATGGTGCTGGGCGGGCTGCTGAAGGACGAGTACGGCGGAGAGGTCAACCAGGTGCCATTTCTGGGTGACCTGCCGATCATCGGCGCGCTGTTTCGCAGCGACTCCCGCACACGCACCAAGAGCAACCTGATGGTCTTCCTGCGACCCATGATCATCCGCACGCAGGAGGATTCGAACGCGCTGACGATGGATCGCTACGACTTGATTCGCGCGCAGCAGCAGAGCGTGGGGCAGCCGCGACCGAGCAGCCTGATGCCGATCAATGGTGCTCCGGTCGCGCCGGCGTTTCCCCAGCCGGAATCGGGTTCGCCGTTGCAAAGGGGCCAGGTGCCGCCAATGCTGGCAGTGCCCGACGCGCCGCCGCCGAAGCCGGAGTGACACACATGGGCACCCGCCACCCCCTGCCCTACGCCTTCGCCAAGGCGCACACCGTCTTGCTCGAAGACGACGGCGACCGTCTGCTGCTGCACGCCGCCGAGAACTCGGGCCCAAGCGCGCTCGGCGAGATCTTGCGCCTGTACGACGTCGATGCCCTGGAACGTGAAACCGCTTCGACACTCGCCAATCGCATCGCCGTGGCCTACGCCGGGGGCGAGTCGAGTGCGGCGGTGGTGATCGGCGAAGTCGAAAGCGCCGTCGACCTGAGCCGCATGATGCAGGAGCTGCCGGCGATCGAAGACCTGCTCGAAGCGTCGAACGACGCGCCGATCATCCGCATGCTCAACGCGCTGCTGACGCAGGCCGCGAAAGACGGCGCGAGCGACATCCACATCGAGCCCTACGAACGCAGCAGCGCGGTGCGCTTTCGCGTCGACGGCACGCTGCGCGAAGTGGTGCAGCCGAACAAGGCGTTGCACGCGGCGCTGATCTCGCGCCTGAAGATCATGGCCGAACTCGACATTGCCGAAAAGCGCCTGCCGCAAGACGGCCGCATTTCGCTGCGCATCGGCGGGCGCGTGGTCGACGTGCGCGTGTCCACCTTGCCCTCGGCACATGGCGAGCGCGCCGTATTGCGCCTGCTCGACAAGGCGGAATCGAAATTCACGCTGGAAGGCCTGGGCATGAGTGGCGAGACCCTGTCACGCTTCGACAAACTCATTCATCAGCCGCACGGCATCTTGCTCGTGACCGGGCCCACCGGATCGGGCAAGACGACGACCCTGTACGCCTCGCTGGGGCGCATCGACACGGCGGGCACGAACGTGCTGACGGTCGAAGACCCGGTTGAATATGAACTCGCGGGAATCGGCCAGACCCAGGTGAACCCGAAGATCGACCTGACGTTCGCGAAGGCCTTGCGCGCGATCCTGCGCCAGGACCCGGATGTCATCATGATCGGCGAGATTCGCGATTTCGAAACGGCGCAGATTGCGATCCAGGCCTCGCTCACCGGCCACCTGGTGCTGGCGACGGTGCACACCAACGATGCCCCTTCCACCGTGACGCGCCTGATCGATATGGGCGTCGAACCCTTCTTGTTGAGTTCAAGCCTGCTCGGTGTGCTGGCACAGCGCCTGGTGCGCAAGTTGTGCCTGCGCTGCCGCCTGGCCGATGCGCAAGGGCACTACCACCCCGTCGGTTGCGTCGAGTGCGGGCACACGGGCTACAAGGGCCGCACCGGCGTCTACGAGTTGATGGTCGCCGACACGGCGGTACGCGCGCTGGTGCACAACCGCGCCGCCGAATCGCAGTTGCTCGCCGCCGCCGAGGCCGGCGGCCTGCGTTCGATGCGCGACGACGGCACCCGGCTCGTCGGGCAAGGGGTCACGTCGCCCGAAGAACTGCTGCGCGTGACGCGCGAGTAGCCCCGGGCGACGGCGGCGAAACCCGGCGATGCCCGCCTACCGCTTCGAGGCACTCGACGCCAGCGGCAAGACCTTGTCCGGCCTGCTCGAGGCCGACAACGCGAAGGCGGCACGGGCCCAGCTGCGCACCCAGGCGCTGGTGCCGCTGGCGGTGTCACAGGTGGCCTCGGCGGGCACCGAAGCGACAGGGATGCGCTTCAAACGCGGCGTGTTCAGCGCCACCGGCCTGGCAGTGTGGACGCGCCAATTGGCCGGCCTGGTCGGTGCCGGCCTGCCGCTGGAACGCGCGCTCACCGCCATGGGCGACGAGGCCGAAGACCCGCGCCAGCGTGAATTGGTGGCGCACCTGAAAAGCGAGGTTAACGCCGGCTCGCCATTCGCACGCGCGCTGACGAGCGCACCGCGCGAATTTGACGATGTCTACCGCAGCGTGGTGGCGGCTGGCGAACAAAGCGGCGCGTTGGGCGGCGTGCTGGATCGTCTCTCCGACGACCTGGAAGAGCGCCAGGAACTGCGCGGCAAGTTGATCGGCGCGACGCTCTATCCGGCGATCGTGTCGGTGATCGCCATCGTCATCGTGCTTTTTCTCGTCACCTACGTCGTGCCGCAGGTCGCCTCGGTGTTCACGAGTTCGAAACGCGCCTTGCCGGCATTGACGATCGCGATGCTTGCCATCAGCAGCTTCATCCGCAGTTTCGGTTGGCTGCTCCTGGTCGGCGCCGCCGCGGGCGTGACCAGCTTGTCTCTGATGCTGCGCAATGAGGCGTTTCGCGAACGTTTCGACGCCGCCTGGCTGCGCGTTCCGCTGATCGGCAAACTTGCGCGAGGCTACAACGCGGCGCGTTTTGCCGGCACCCTGGCAATGCTCGCGGGCGCCGGTGTGCCGATCCTGAAGGCCCTGCAGGCGGCCGCCGAGACCTTGGGCAACCGCGCCATGCGCGCCGACGCATTGGACGCCCTGGTCCAGGTGCGCGAGGGCGCGCCGCTGGCCGCCGCGCTGGGCGGCAAGAAGCGCTTTCCCGCGATCCTGGCGATGTTCGCGCGCCAGGGCGAACAAACCGGCCAGTTGCCGAAGATGCTGGACCGTGCCGCACGCCAGCTCGGCAACGAGGTGCAGCGCCGCGCGTTGCAAATGGCAACGATCCTCGAGCCCTTGCTCATTGTTGCGATGGGTGCTGTCGTGTTACTGATCGTGCTCGCGGTGTTGCTGCCCATCATCCAGCTCAACACCTGGGTGCGCTGAGGGGACTCGCGCGCCAGGGGCCGATGCCGCCATTGCAGCGCGGTAGCGTGACTTCCTGCGCTGCCGCCCCAGGTTCAGGGTTTGTGGCATGGTTTTGCGGCTGTCAGGCTAGTACAACCGGGTTTGCGGAGGACCTCATGGGCGCTTCAACCGACTTGGTCACGATCAAGGGCAGCGGCATCCCGATTGCCCGGATGCGAAGCGTCTACCGTATCGACGATGTTGGCCGCAAACTCGACAAGTTGCCGCAGCAAGAGCACGAGAATCTGCGCTCCACCTACCAGCGCATGCTCGAAAAGGGGCCCGAGCGCTTTCAGGTCAAGCCTTCCGGCCTGCCGGCGATGGACCAGCTTTACGACGACCTGCCCAACTTCGTCGAGGTGCTGGACGATGTGAAGCGCCAGCTGGCGCTGTGCGAAGACAGCCGCGATGCGCTCGAAATCACGCCGCTGTTGCTGCTTGGGCCGCCGGGGGTGGGCAAGACGCATTTCGCACGTGCCGTCTCGCAGTTGCTTGGAACCGGCATGGGCTTTATCTCGATGAGTTCGATGACCGCGGGCTGGGTGCTGTCGGGCGCGTCGAGCCAGTGGAAAGGTGCGCGTGCCGGCAAGGTGTTCGAGACGCTCGTCGAAGGCCAGTATGCGAACCCGGTGATGGTGGTTGACGAAATCGACAAAGCCGGCGGCGAACATGCCTACGACCCGATGGGCGCTCTGTACAGCCTGCTCGAACACGACACCGCGGCATGTTTCATCGACGAGTTTGCCGAAGTCGCCATCGATGCGAGTCAAGTGATCTGGGTCGCCACCGCGAATGACGCGCGTTCCATCCCGGACCCGATCCTGAACCGCATGAATGTCTACGAGATCAATGCGCCGGATCGCGAAGCCGCGCGACGCATCGCGGCCAAGCTCTACTGCAACATCCGCAGCGACCATGACTGGGGTTCGCGCTTCGAGCCCGAGCCGAGCGCTGATGTACTGGAGCGTCTCAGCGAACTGGCGCCGCGCGAGATGCGCCGCGCCTGGATGACGGCGTTCGGCAACGCCAAACTCGCGCATCGCGACTGCGTGTGCGCGGCTGACCTGCCCGATGCCGCCGGCAAGAAGACGAATATCGGATTCGTGCAGTAGCGTCGGCGCTCAAGCGCGACCCAGGCCGCGCCATCGCGCGGCCAGCGTGGCGCGTCCCTGGAAACGATTCACTGCCCCCGCCTTGGCAACGACGCGTGGCTATCATGCGCCGCATGCCCACTTCTCTCGTCGGCCAGTTGGTTGTCGCGATTTCGTCGCGGGCGCTGTTCGATTTCGAAGAAGAGAACCGCGTCTTCGAGGCTTCCGACGACCGCGCCTACATGCAACTGCAACTGCAGCGCCTGGAGCTTGCGGCCAAGCCGGGGGTGGCGTTTTCGCTCGTCAACAAACTGCTCGCGTTCAACTCGCAGGCAGCGCCACGGGTCGAAGTCGTGATCCTGTCGCGCAACGACCCGGTCTCGGGAATGCGCGTGTTTCGCTCCGCCCAGCACTATGGCCTGGCGGTGCAACGCGGAGTGTTCACGCGCGGCGAGTC
>JAEMQF010000285.1 GCA_022758925.1 Burkholderiales bacterium
CGATCGTGCCGTGGTGGTCGCCGCCCTGGATGTTGATCGCCTTGTGGAAGCCACGCTCCAGCTTGTTCACGTGATAGGCGACGTCGGGAACAAAATAGGTGTACTGCGCCTGCGCAGCCGGCGCCGAGCCCGGCCCCGCGCCCGCATCGACCAAGGGGTTCGACCTGCGCATCACGCGGTCCTTGTCGTCGCCGAAGTCGGTGCTGCGCAGCCACAGCGCGCCGCCGTGCTCGAACGTCTTGCCCGAGGCGATCAGGCGCTGCACGATCGCATCGACCCGGCCCGACGAGTACAGGCTCGACTCGAGAAAGTAGCTGTCGAAGCGTACGCCGAAAGCGCGCAGATCCAGGTCTTGCTCGTGGCGCAGATAGGCCACCGCGAACTGACGAATGGCATCGAAGTCGTTCGGATCGCCCGAGGCAGTGAATTCCCGATCGTCGGCCTGCACCGTCTGACGCGCCAGAAAAGCGGCAGCGATATCGCCGATGTAGTTGCCGTTGTACGCGTCGCTGGGCCAGCCCGGCTCGCCGGGTTTCGAGCCGAGCAGCCATGCTCGCACCGAGCGCGCCAGGTTTTCGATCTGAACCCCGGCGTCGTTATAGTAAAACTCGCGCGTGACGCGCCAGCCCTGAGTTTCGAACAGGTTGCAGATCGCGTCGCCCAACGCCGCCTGACGCGCATGCCCGACATGCAGCGGCCCGGTGGGATTGGCGGAAACGAATTCGACCAGCAATTGGCGGTCGCCGCACGCGTCATGCGGCATCGGCCTGCGCCCGAACTGCGGACCTGCCTTCAGCACTTCGGCCACCACGGCCTGGCGCGCCGCGGGCGTGAGGCGCAGGTTGATGAAGCCCGGCCCGGCGATCTCGATTGCGGCAACGCAGCGCTGCACCGCCTGCTGGCGTCGCAGCGCGGCGATCAGCACCTGGGCCACCTCGCGCGGCGGCTTGCCGAGTGCCTTGGCCAATTGCAGCGCCGCCGCGCAAGCCAGATCGCCATGCGCAGCGAGCTTGGGCGACTCGAAGATTGCGCTGACGCCGGCCCCGGGGCTGACTTCGCGAATCGCCACTTCCAGCGCCGCAAGCAGCTCCTGTTTGGCTTGGATCATGAGGTGATTCTACGTATGGTGTGTCGCCGCCACACGAACCCGTTGCAGGTGCACGATTTGCGTCGATTTGTACGCATGACTCGGCGCAGACGGGCATTTTCGGCGTGCGATCATTGAATCGCGCCAATATTCCAACGCCCGCCGGCAATTGCGCCACGAGGCAAACCTCTCGGGAGTTCCAATGAAATATTTGATGACAGTATTTGCCCTGTCGTTGGCGACGCTGACGACGTTGACCTTTACTGCAAACGCACACAGCGCCTCGGGCTCATGTGAAGCACGCGCCTCCGACAAGAAGCTGTCGGGTGATGCCAGGAAGTCCTTCCTGAAGAAGTGCAATGCGAGTGCTAAACCGGCTTCCAGTTCCGCCAGCCGGGCGTGCTCGAAATCCGCAGCCGAGAAGAAACTCGTCGGCGCGGCCAAGAACAGCTACATCAAGAAGTGCGTCGCGGACGGGAGCTCGAAGTCCTTCTGGAAATGAAACCGGCAGCTGGGTTGCATCTGCCAGGGCGCTCGTGAAGCGCCCTTGCTTTTCTCAACGTTGCATTCACGTCTCGAGCGCGGTCAGCGCGCGCGTTTGCGCGCGACTGTCCCAGTAGGTGGCCTCAGCGTAGGTGTGCTTGAGGAAGTCGATCCACAGCCTGACCCTAAGGGGCAGGAGTTTGGCGTGCGCAAACACCGCATAGATGCCGTTCGGCGGGGCGATGAATTCGTCGAGCACGCTGCGCAACTGGCCTGACGCCACCTCCTGCTCGACCTCCCAGGTAGAACGCCAAGCCAGGCCGAGGCCTGCGACGCACCAATCGTGTAGCACCTGACCGTCGCTGCAGTTCAGGCGGCCGCTCGGCCGCACGTGGGTCACGACGCCACCGATGCTGAACGCCCAACCGCGTGTCTGGCTTGCATCGCTGCTCAGCGTGAGGCATTCGTGGCGCGCCAGTTCATTCGGATCGCGCGGTACTCCGGCGCGCTCAAGATACGCAGGAGCGGCCACGCACAGGCGCCGGTTGTCGGCCAGGCGAACGCTGACCAGATTGCTGTCGGGCAGGTCGCCGACGCGAACTGCGCAGTCGACGCCTTCGTTGACGATGTCGACAATCCGGTCGCTCAGGTTCAACGAAATTTCGAGATCCGGGTGCTGTGCCAGGAAGCGCGGCACGAGGGGGGCGACGTGGCGGCGCCCGAAACCGGCCGGGGCGGTGAGCCGCAAATGGCCGCTGGCCTTGGCGCTGCCCTGGCTGACCCGCGCTTCCGATGCCGCAATCTCACCCAGCAGGCGCTGGCAGTCTTCGAGAAAAAGGCTGCCCTCGGGTGTCAAGGTGATGCGTCGCGTCGTGCGCAGCAGCAGCTTCACCCCGAGCCGGGCCTCGAGTGCGTCGATGTGGCGCCCGATGGCGGCCGGCGCCATGCCCTGTGCGTGGCCGACCGCCGTCAGGCTGCCCCGGCTCGCCACTGCGACGAAGGATTCGATCTGCGTGAACCTGTCCATGCGCGCAGATTATGGTGGGACGGCACGGGCCGCGCCGCGGACCGGATTGCCCCAACCGCGTCAGGAGTGCCGGCGAAACAAGCTTCGCAATCGCGGTCCACAAATCGAATAGATTGCAGGCCATGAACCCACCCCTGCCGCAACAACCTCAAGCCGTGCTGTTCGATGCCTACGGGACGTTGTTCGACGTTTACAGTATCCGCGCCCTTGCCGAGCAGACCTTCCCCGGATTTGGCGAGCGCCTGAGTCTGCTTTGGCGCGACAAGCAAATCGAATACAGCCGGCTGCGCTCGATGAGTGACCACTACCGGCCGTTCTGGGAAATCACGCGCGACGCCCTGCGCTTTTCCGCGTCAGGGCTCGGTCTGGCGCTGGGCACCGGGAGCGAGGAGCGACTGATGGCGCAGTACCGGCATCTCGAGCCGTTTGCGGAGAACCGCGACGTCCTGGCAAGCCTGGCGCGGCGCGGGGTGCGCGCGGGAATCCTGAGCAACGGCGATCCCGACATGCTGGAATCCGCCGTCTCGCACGCGGGCTTCGCGGCCTGGCTCAACCCGGTGTTGAGCGTGCAGGCCACAGGCCGCTTCAAGACCGACCCGGCGACCTATGCCTTGGGCCCGGCGGCGCTGGGTCTTGCCGCTGCAGATATCCTGTTCGTGTCGAGCAACGGCTGGGACGCGATCGGCGCCACCTGGTTCGGCTACACCACGCTGTGGGTGAACCGCGCAGGCCTGCCGCTGGAACAGCTCGGAACGAATCCGGCAAGAATCGGCGCCAGCCTGCGCGATGTGCTCGAATTCTTCCCGGTCATCGAGGAGGCCTCATGAGCCCCCGCCCGGCCGTTCCGAAGGGGGCTCGCACCGCAGTGCGAAGCACGGAGGTTACCCAATGAGCGCACGCATCAAACAACAAGGTCTGCTTGTCGCGGACGCTCTGTTCCGTTTCGTCGAGGACGAAGTGCTGCCGGCCATCGGTGTGGCGAGCGCACGCTTCTGGCAGGGCTTTGATGCCATCGTGCATGATCTGGCGCCGAAGAACCTCGCGCTGCTTGCTGAGCGTGACCGCTTGCAGGCGCTGCTGGACGAATGGCATCGGGCCCATCCGGGGCCGATCGCCGACATGCCGGCGTACCGGCGGTTTCTCGAAGGGATCGGCTATTTGCAGCCGCGGCCCGTGGGCACGAAAGCGAGCACCGCCAACGTTGATGCAGAGTTGGCGATTCAGGCCGGCCCGCAACTCGTCGTGCCGCTGCTCAACGCCCGCTACGCGCTGAATGCAGCCAACGCGCGCTGGGGTTCACTGTATGACGCGCTGTACGGCACCGATGCGATTGCCGAGATTGATGGCGCGAGCCGAACCGGTGCCTACAACGCCGAGCGTGGCGCTGCCGTGATTGCCTACGCCAAGGCCTTCCTCGACAAGTGCGCGCCGCTGGCCGAAGCAGCATCGCATCGCGATGTGGTTCGGTACCTCTGCCGCGGTGGGCGGTTGAGCGCCGAACTGGGCAGTGGCACGAGCACCGGCCTGCGAGACCCGGCCCAGTTTGCCGGCCACCAAGGCCAGGCCGACGCACCGGGTTCAGTGTTGTTGCGCCATCACGGCCTGCACATCGACATCCGTATCGACCGCAGCACGACGATCGGCGCCGGCGATGCCGCGGGCGTCAGCGATGTGGTGCTCGAAGCCGCGCTGTCGACCATTCTCGACCTGGAAGACTCGGTCGTCGCGGTCGACGCCCAGGACAAGGTGCTGGGCTATCGCAACTGGTTGGGTATCTTGCAAGGCACGCTCACCGAAACCGTGAGCAAGGACGGCAAGACAACGCTGCGGCGCCTGAACCCGGACCGCATCTACCACGCGCCGAACGGCGGCGAGCTGCGCTTGCACGGCCGCGCGCTGCTGTTCGTGCGCAATGTCGGTCACTTGATGACGAATCCGGCGCTTCTCTATGACGGCGTGAAAGAGGTTCCCGAGGGCATCCTCGACGCTGTGCTGACGACTGCGATTGCGATGCTTGACCTGCAGCGTGGCGGCCAGAGGGACTTCGTCAACTCGCGCACCGGTTCGGTCTACATCGTCAAGCCGAAGATGCACGGGGCGGCCGAAGTGGCGTTCGCCGGCGAATTGTTTTCGCGTGTCGAGGCCATGCTCGGGATGGCACCGAACACGGTCAAGCTGGGCATCATGGACGAAGAACGCCGCACCAGTGTCAACCTGCAGGCCTGCATTGCCGCCGCACCGGCGCGCGTGGCCTTCATCAACACCGGTTTCCTGGACCGCACCGGCGACGAGATACACAGCGCCATGCACGCCGGAGCGATGCAACGCAAAGGCGAGATGAAGAGCAGCGTCTGGCTCCCGGCCTACGAGCGCAACAATGTGCTGGTCGGCCTGGGCTGCGGCTTGCGCGGCAAGGCGCAGATCGGCAAGGGCATGTGGGCCATGCCCGACCTGATGGCGGCGATGCTGCAACAAAAGATCGCGCACCCCTTGGCCGGAGCGAGCACGGCCTGGGTGCCGTCGCCGACGGCGGCGACGCTGCACGCGCTGCATTACCACGAGGTCGATGTGGCCCAGGTACAGGCGTCGCTCGAGAAGATCGATCCGACGCAGGAAGCCGAAGCGCTGCTGAATCGCATGCTGACAATTCCGGTGGTGCAAGACGTGACGTGGAGCGCGGCGCAGCGCCAGCAGGAACTCGACAACAATGTGCAAGGCATCCTGGGCTATGTGGTGCGCTGGATCGACCAGGGCGTGGGCTGCTCGAAAGTGCCCGACATTCACAACGTCGCCTTGATGGAAGACCGTGCCACGCTGCGCATCAGCAGCCAGCACATCGCCAACTGGCTGCTGCACGGTGTCGTGAGCGAGGCTCAGGTGCGCGCCACGTTCGAGCGCATGGCGGCGGTGGTCGACGCGCAAAACGCCGCCGATACGATGTACCGGCCGATGGCGGGGAAGTTCGCAACGTCAGCGGCCTACGCGGCGGCGTGCGACCTCGTATTCCAGGGATTGGCACAACCGAATGGCTACACTGAGCCGCTGCTGCATGCGTGGCGGCTGAAGGTCAAGGCCGCCGGCTAGTGCTGTCGCGAGGACTTGCAGCGACGCCATCGGGCCGAAGACGCGGTTTCATGTATCGAAAGCTTTGGGTCGCGGTACTGTGGCCTGTTCAGACACGGAACAATGTCCGCGCCAAGCCTGCCAGTTTCCTGTGACGTGCTCGTGGTCGGCGCCGGCCCGGCGGGCAGCGCCTGCGCCATTTGGCTCGCGCGCGCTGGCCAGCGTGTGATGTTGGTCGACGCACAAACTTTTCCGCGCGACAAGGTCTGCGGCGACGGCTTGATCCCCGACGCTCACGCGGCCTTGCAGCACCTGGGAGTCCTTGACGAAGTGATGGCTGCGGCGCACCACGTCGGCCATGTGGCGTGCATTGCACCGCGCGGTGGTCGGGTCGACGTGCCCGGCACATTGGCCGTGTTGCCACGGCGGCAGCTTGACGAGATCGTGCGCGCCGCGGCAGTGCGCGCGGGGGCGAGTTTTCACGCGCCGTGGCGTTTCGAGGCGCCGCGCGTGGAGCACGGGCGCGACATCGGCGCGCGTTTGAAGTCAGGCGATCAGCTGGCGCAAGTCGATGCGCGCTGGGTGGTGCTCGCCACCGGCGCCGTGCCGCAGGCGCTGATCGCCGCCGACATGTGCACCCGCCGCCTGCCCACCGGCATTGCGTTGCGCGGCTATGTCAAGAACCCCGCAATGACCCGCCACATCACCGAGATGGAAGTCGTGTGGCACAACAAGCTGCGCCCCGGCTACGGCTGGATCTTCCCCTGTGGCGACGCTGTCTTCAACATCGGCGCGGGCGTGCTGCACAGCCACAACGAGGTGCGCGACGACGGCAGGGCCGGCATGAAGGACGTGAACCTGCGCGACCTGCTCAAGACGTTTGCCGCCTGCTACGCCCCTGCGCGGGAGCTGATGGCGGGCGGGACGATGCTTGGCGATCTCAAAGGTGCGCCGCTGCGCTGCACATTGGAGGGCGCGCGCTGGAGCCGCCCCGGCCTGCTGGTCACCGGCGAAGCCGCGGGCAGCACCTACGCCTTTACCGGCGAGGGCATCGGCAAGGCGATGGAAACCGGCATCCTCGCGGCGCAGACGTTGCTTGCCGCGAGCGCCGACGGTCTTGACGACGCGGCCGTATGCGCCCGCTATGACGCTTCGCTCGCCGCGCTGAAACCACGCTTTGACCTGTACGAGCGCGCGAACCACGTCAATGCCCACCCGTGGCTTGTCGATCTGCTGGTCTGGCGCGCGCGGCGCAGCGCGCGCCTGCGCCGACGCATGGCGGGGGTTCTGAACGAAACCAGCAACCCGGGCCATCTCATGACCTTGAAGGGGGTCGTGCGGCTGTTCTCGGAATAGGCACAACCCCCAGGTTCCTGGCGCGACAGGCTGCCAGGGCTGGCCGAAGGTTCGCGTTTGTCGCGATGCGCGCAACCGCTGCCGCAGGAGACACTCGACGCTTCGCCCGAATCACCGAGACTGTTTCGCGATGATCACGACTGCCCCCACGCCGCGCTTCGAAATCTTCTACCGCCATGAAGACCTGACGCGGCTGCTCTTCGCTTACGCCCAGGCCTGTCCGAACCTGGTGTCGGTGGCCGCCA
>JAEMQF010000266.1 GCA_022758925.1 Burkholderiales bacterium
ACGGTCGGCCCGAAGCGCTGTGCAATGAGCTGGTCGAACGCCGGGTCTTTGCGAAACCAGGGCGCGCGCAATTGCCCGGATTCAGCGCTGCCCGGGGCGCCGAACCAAAAGTCGAGAACGTCCTGGGCCTTCACTTCACCGCGGGTGTCGGCTGATTTGCGCCGGCGCCGAGTTGCTGCCACAAGTAGCTGAATTCGAGCGCCTGGACAAAGGCGCGCTGCGCATTGTCGGCGGCGCCGCCATGCCCGCCTTCGATGTTTTCGTAGTACAGCACCTCATGCCCGAACTCGATCAGGCGTGCCGCCATCTTGCGCGCGTGACCGGGGTGGACGCGGTCATCGCGGGTCGAGGTCGTGATCAACATCTTGGGATACTTCGCGTCGCGCCGCAGATTCTGGTACGGGCTGTAGCGCGATATGACGCGCCATTGCTCGGCATCGTCCGGGTCGCCATATTCGGCCATCCAGGAAGCGCCGGCCAGGAGCTTGTGAAAGCGCCGCATGTCGAGCAGCGGCACCTGGCAGACGACGGCATTGAACAGTTCGGGGCGCTGCGTCGCGACCGCGCCCACCAACAGCCCGCCGTTGCTGCCGCCTTCGATGCCCAGCTGGCGCGGGTTCGTGATGCCGCGCCGGACCAGGTCTTCGGCAACGGCGATGAAGTCGTCGAAGCTGCGTTGTTTGTTCTCTTTCTGCGCCGCCTGGTGCCAGGCCGGGCCGAACTCGCCACCGCCGCGGATGTTCGCCACCACCAGCACACCGCCGCGCGCGAACCAGGCCGAGCCGAAGGCCGCCGAATACCAAGGCTGCATCGAGATCTCGAACCCGCCGTAGCCATACAACAACGTCGGGTTGCGGCCGGCGCCGGCCGCCGCCGCTGCGCCTTTGGGCCAGACGACGAAGTACGGCACGCGCGTGCCGTCTGCGCTGACAGCAAACAACTGCTCGACGCGCATGCCGCCGGAGTCGAAGAACCTGGGGCGTGACTTGAGCGTTTCGCGCGCGTCGCCGGCGCTGCGCCCGAGCCACAGCGTGTCGGGGGTCAGGAAGTCCGCGTAGCTGAGCAGGTACTGTTCGGCGAACGCGTCCTCGCGCAGCAGCGGGTCGTGCAGGCCGATGCTGGCCAGGTTTCCCGGATGTGGCGCGCTGATTTCGCGGCGCGTGAACCGGGTCTCGCCCGAATCATTGTGCGCGCTGCGGTGCCACTCTTCGAGCCGGCTCGCGACCTGGTCGAGCACGTTGACGATGATGTGGCTGCGGGTCGTCGTGTAGCCGGCGAGCGAGCGCGTCGGCGTCGGCGCGAACAAGACCTGGAACGAACGCTCGCCGGCGAGATAGGCGCGCGCATCGGCAGCCAGGAGTGAGCCGCGCGCATAGCTGTTGTCAGCCACGCGCAGATCGCTGCGCAGCTCGATCAGCAGCGTGTCGC
This sequence comes from Burkholderiales bacterium, assembly GCA_022758925.1. Classification (GTDB taxonomy): domain Bacteria; phylum Pseudomonadota; class Gammaproteobacteria; order Burkholderiales; family Burkholderiaceae_C; genus JAEMQF01. Next base: position 1,429 of record JAEMQF010000266.1, read on the forward strand.
CCAGGGTTCCCGCGCTGTGCCAGAAGCTCCACGACGCATCGCTCGGAATGTCGAGCAGCCGGTTGCCCTGGGGTGTGGCAAGAAAGCGGCGCTGGTTGAAGAAGTCCACGGCACGCGCGAAGACGGTTCGCTCGAAGCCGGGCGTGCGGTCGACGCTGACATCGACCGCAACGTCGGCCATCTCACCTTCGAACACGGTGCTCGCCGCGGCCAGCGGTGTGCCGCGCTGCCAGCGCTTGATGATGCGCGGGTAGCCCGAAGTCGTCATCGAGCCGGGGCCGAAATCGGTGCCGACGTAGAGCTGATCGGCGTCGATCCAGGCCAGGTCCGACTTGGCTTCGGGCAGCGCGAAGCCGTCTTTGACGAAGGTCTTGGTGACGCTGTCGAATTCGCGCACCACTTTGGCGTCGGCACCGCCCCGAGACAGTGAAATCAGGCAGCGCCGGTATTCAGGCCCGAGGCAGTCGGCGCCGCCCCATACCCAGTTCTGCGCTTCCACCTTGGCCAGTTCGTCCAGATCGAGGACCGTCTCCCACTGCGGCTGCGCCTTGCGGTACTCGGCGAGCGTGCTGCGCCGCCACAGGCCGCGCGGGTGCGATCCGTCCTGCCAGAAGTTGTAGAGCCACTCGCCGCGGCGCACGACTGCGGGAATGCGGTCTTTCGAGTCCAGGATTGCGAGCAGCCTGGCACGCGTCGCCTCGAAATCGGGCTCGGCCTGCAACACCTTCTGGCTCGCGGCGTTGCGTGCGCGCACCCACGCGAGTGCGGCCTCGCCCTGAACGTCTTCGAGCCAGAGATAGGGGTCGGGGGCGGTTTCGGCGTGAGCCGGCAAGTTGTGCATGATCGGCAAGGCCAGTATAAAAAGCGCCAGGAGCCTGGGCGGCAGACGAAAGAGATTCATGGTCGCGGGTTCATGCCGGGTGCAACCGAACCGGGGTGACCTCCACCGCGCCCAGCGTTTCGCTGACCCAGGCCGTTCCATCCTGCACGCTGAAGCGCAACTGCATACCGCGCTGCGCCAGACCCGCCAGCGCCTGGCTTTGCTCGGAGGCGATGCGCCAGACCTCGAGATTGCCGGCGCGCGAGACCTTGCCCGCGATGCCGCTCCACCAAAGTGCCGCGCTGGCGCTGAAACACAGCACCGTGACGCGCTCAGCGCGGCCGCAAGCCTTCAGCAGGCGCTTCTCGTCGGGCTGGCCGACCTCGACCCAATGCAGGATGCGCCCGGTCAGGTCGCGCTGCCAAAGATCGGGTTCATCCGTGTCCCACAGGCCCTTCGCGAATTCGAGGCTGCCTTGCTCGTCGTTCGCGGGCCGGTGCAGGCCGAGCGCAAGCAGGCGCAGCATCATGCGTTCGTCGGTCTCGGATGGGTGGCGCGCAATCGTCACCTGCTGCTCGGCGTAAACACCGCGGTCCATGTCGGCGATTCCCAGGTTGACCTTGTAGATCGTCGCCTTCAGCGCCATGCGTCTTGCTGCTCGAGTTGCCGGGGTGGCGCATTAGACCAGAGCATCGGGCGCGGCCGTTGGGGTTATCGCGCAGCAGGCCCAGGGCGCGCCGGGTGGCATGATATGGGCAACCTCATGGCTGGAGAAAACGTTCGATGCCGCTGAACCTGAAACCTGTCGCGCGCTGGCATTCGGCCGTTGCCGCGGCCCTGCTGCTGGCCGCCTGCGGCGCATTCGCGCAGTCTGCCGACAAGCCGCGCACGGGCAGTTTCGGCAAGGGCAAGAGCAACGGCCCGCTGCTGACGCGCACCGAACTGCGCGAGTGCCTCAAGCTGCAGCCCCGCCTGCGCGCCTTGACTGACGAGGTGATTGCGGAACAGTCGGCGCTGGACAAGCAGAAAGGCGAAAACTCTCGGTTCGTTGCGACCCTGAATGATGACCTGGCGACGCTGGACCGAACCGATGCGCAGGCGCTGGACGCCTACAACAGGCGGGTGCTGGAACATGGACAACGTGTCGACGACTACAACGCGGCCGCGCGAGGGTTCAACACGAGAGCGGAAGATTTGCAGGCGCAGCGCGCCGTCTTCGCCAAGAACTGCGAGAACCGCGATTTCGACGAACGAGACGAGATCGCGATTCGCAAAGGGCTCTAGTACTGCGCCCCAGATATTTCGAGACATGAAAGCGCGTCTTCGACCCGATGGCGTCGTTGCAAATCCTCGCGATACCACAGGGTATCGCTGCGGTTTGCGCCTAGCCTTCGGGCCGAATCCATCACTTTCATTTTGTCCCGAAACATCTGGGTCGCAGTACTCGGTCACATCGCAGGCCGGCGATTCGCACCATAATGCCCAGCCTCCTGCGAGGTGACGCATACAGGTGACGCATGACATTGGCCACAGACAACCCGCTGCTGCAACCCTGGGACACGCTTCACGGCTTGCCGCCTTTCCGCAGAATTCGAACCGAGCATTTCGCTCCCGCGTTCGAAGTGGCATTGGCCGAGCACCTGGCCGACATCGAGCGCATCGCCGGCAGCGCGGCTGCACCCGGTTTCGAAAATACGATCGCGGCGCTGGACCGCAGCGGCCGTCTGCTGGACCGCGTGGGGTCGCTCTTCCACAACCTCACGGCGAGTGAAACCTCGCCACCGCTGCAAGCGGTTGAACGCGACATGGCGCCGCGCCTGGCGGCGCACAACAACAAGGTCTACAGCAACGCCGCGCTGTTTGCGCGCATCGATGCGCTGCACGAGCAACGCGCCGCACTCAAGCTGAGCCCCGAGCAGCTCCGGGTGCTGGAGCGCATCCACTTCGACTTTGTTCGTGCCGGGGCCAAACTCGCGCCCGCGGCGCAGCAGCGCTACGGTGAAGTGATGCAGCGCCTGGCCGAGCTGACAACTCGCTTTGGGCAAAACGTCCTGGCCGACGAAGCGGCGTACCGGCTCGTGCTGCGCGATGAGTCCGACCTCGCCGGCCTGCCCGACTTCGTGCGCGCGAGCGCGCGCCAGGCCGCCGCCGAGCGTGGCCTGAGCGACGCTGGTGTGATCACGCTGTCGCGTTCTCACATCGTCCCGTTCCTCACGTTTTCGCAGCGGCGCGACTTGCGCGAACAAGCCTGGCGCGCCTGGACGACGCGCGGCGAGCACGCTGGCGAGCACGACAACCGCCCGGTGGCGCGCGAAATCCTGAGCCTGCGCAACGAACAGGCGCGCCTGCACGGCTACGCCGCGTTTGCCGACTATGCGCTGGCCGACACGATGGCCAAGACGCAGCGCGCCGTCGCCGATTTGTTGCAGCAGGTGTGGCCTGCGGCCAAGGCCCGTGCCGAGGAAGAGCGTGAAGCATTGCAGGCGATTGCGCTGTCGCGCGGCGAGTCGTTTCCAATCGAGGCCTGGGACTGGCGCTTCTACGCCGAGAAGGTGCGCCAGGCGCGCTACGACATCGACGAGGCCACGACCAAGCCCTATTTCCGTCTTGAACGCATGGTCGAGGCCGTGTTCGACTGCGCGCAGCGCCTGTTCGGATTGCGCTTCGTCGCGCTGCCGCAGGTTCAGGCGTATCACGACGATGTGATCGTGTACGAAGTTCAAGACCAGGGCGGTGCGGTGCTTGGCGTGTTCCTGCACGACAACTTCGCGCGCCCGAGCAAACGCAGCGGCGCGTGGATGAGCGTGTTTCGCCAGCAGTCGCGCAATGCCGGTGCCACAGCGATCGTCATCAACAACAACAATTTCGCGCGTGGCGCTCCCGGCGAGCCGACGCTGCTCAGCTTCGACGATGCACGCACCCTGTTCCATGAATTCGGCCATGGCCTGCACGGGCTGTTGTCGAACGTGACGTATGAATGCGTGTCGGGAACAAACGTGTTGCGCGATTTCGTCGAACTGCCCTCGCAGTTGTTCGAACATTGGCTGGAGCAACCCGAGGTGCTGAAGCGCCATGCGCGGCACTACCGCACCGATGCCCCGATTCCCGACGCACTGGTGGCCAAGCTGCACGCCGCGCGCCGCTTCAACCAGGGTTACGAGACGGTGCGCTACACCGCTTCGGCGCTGGTCGACATGGCCGCGCATGCGTTGACCGAATCGCAGGCGCCCGACGTCGTTGAGTTCGAACGCGCCGAGTTGCAGCGCATCGGGCTGCCCGGCGGCATCGGCCTGAACCACCGTCTGGTGCACTTCCAGCACCTGTTTTCAAGCTCGAGCTACGCGGCGGGCTATTACGTCTACCTGTGGGCCGAGGTGCTCGATGCCGATGGCTTTGGTGCCTTCGTCGAAGCCGGCAATGTGTTCGACCCCGGTGTCGCTGCGCGTTTGCGCCAGTTCATCTATGCCTCGGGCAACTCGCTTGAACCGGCAATGGCGTATCGCTCATTTCGTGGCCGGGCACCGACGGTGCAGCCGATGCTCGAGAAGCGTGGCCTGGCGCTCGAGCCGGCGTGAACCGCTGAACCGGCTCAGGCCGGCGACGGCACTTGCGTTGCGGGAAACAACTGGCGCAGGTTTGCCAGGAACGCCTTCAGGTCGATCGGCTTGGTCCAGTAGTCGGTGAAGCCGAGTTTCATCGCTCGCGTGATGTCTTCGGGCATCGCATTCGCCGACAACGCGATGCACGGGATGCGCGCGGTTTCCGGGTGTTCGCGCAGCTGCTTGAGGACCTCGAAGCCGTCGAAGTCGGGCAGCTGCATGTCCAGAAAAATCAAGTCAGGCTGCATCACCCGTGCGCGCTCGATGCCACGCTTGCCGTCGGGTTCGCAGGCGATGCTCAGGCCCTGGACGCTTCGCACCAGTTGTTCGACGAGCACCACGTTCACTTCGTTGTCCTCGATGTAGAGGATCTTGCCGCCCTGTGCTGCGTGGATCGCGGCGTACTTCGGAGCCACGTTTGCGCCCCCGACGAGATTGGGCGCAAGCATCGCCGGCGCATCGAGCCTGGCCGCGCGCAGCACGAGTTGGAACTGGGTGCCCTCGCCGGGCACGCTCGACACCGCAATGCTGCCCCCCATCGCCTTGGTCAGGCCTTTGACGATGACCAGACCGATGCCCGCGCCCTCGATACCCTCGCTCTGGATCCCGAGCCGGTTGAACGGCTCGAACAGGTGCGAGAGCTGGTCGCTGTTCAGGCCTCGCCCGGTGTCGGTGACGAGCAGCGTGACGTGGCTCTCGCCGGCGCGTGCCGTGAGCGTGACCTTGCCCTGCGGCCGGTTGTACTTGACAGCGTTGGACAAGAGGTTGATCAACACCTGCCGCAGCCGGGTCGTGTCGGCGAGCACGCAGCCTTGCGTCGTACCCAATTGCAGTTGAACCTGGTGCTTCGCTGCGAGCGGCTCGACCAGCGCCAGCGCTTCACCGAGGATGGCTTCGAGAGCCACGGGCTGCAAATCGAGTTTGAGGCGCCCGGCCTCGAGGCTCGACAGGTCGAGCATGTCGTTGATGAGCGCCAGCAGATGTTCGCCTGCCGAGCGAATGTGGCGCAGCTGGGTCGCCGGTTCTTCGCCCATTGTCTGGGTGCTGGCCTGAAGCAACTGGGTGAACCCCAACACCGCGTTCAGGGGCGTGCGCAGTTCGTGGCTCATGCGGGCCAGAAATTGCGACTTGGCCCGGTTCTCGCGCTCGGCGAGCAGTTTTTGCTGGCGCGTGACTTCGGCGCTGCGGCTTTCCGTGATGTCCCAGTTCACGCCGACCCGGCGCAGCGTGTGGCCGCGTTCGTCGCGCACCGGAATCGAACGCGATGCCAGCCATCGGTAGCTGCCGTCGGGGATGCGAACCCGAAACTCGTAGGCGCTGGAGTCGTTCGTGGTGAGCGCGGCTTGCTGCGAGTGCAGCACCACGTGCGCGTCGTCCGGGTGCAGCAGATCCATGCGCTCTTCACGCGTCGGCGGCGTATCGCGTGGGGACAGGCCACGCAGCCGGAACATCTGCTCGTCCCAGCGCTCGACCACCGGCGCCAGGTCCAGCACCCAGGTGCCGATGCCGGCCAGGCGCGCCGCGAGCGCCGCGCGCTCATCAGCGCCGCGCAACGCGTGCAAGGCGTTGTGCTGTTCGGTCACGTCCATGGCGATGCCCGACACGCGCCGCCGCTGCGTCTCGGCAGTGTCGACCGCGGCGCGCAGCACGATCCAGCGCTGGCTGCCGTCACGCCGCAGCGCGCGGAATTCGCATTCGAACGCTGCCGTACCCTCCCGAAAAAAGGCCCGCAGGTCATGCCAGATGCGCTTGCGGTCCTGCGCGTGCACGCACTCGTCCACCCACTCGGCGAGTGATGGCGTGCGCGTCGCGCCGACCTTGTCGAACAGTTCGTACATCTGGGCGTTCCAATCGGTCTCGCCGGTTCCGACCATGACCGACCACAGGCCGACGCGCGCCGCTTGCGCGGCCGCGCTCAGCCTGTGCGCCTGGCCCGTGACGCGGTGCGAGTCTTGAATCTGCTCGCTCACGTCCAGGCAAAAGCCGAGCTCGGCCAGCGGCGCACCGTCGGCGCCGCGTTCGACGACGCGGCGCGTCAACACATGACGCCAGCCGCCGTCGGCGCGGCGAAAGCGCGCTTCGCTGTCGACCTGCAGCGGCGAAGTCAAGGCCCGTTCCGCGGCGAGCATTTCGCGCGGCAGGTCGTCGCTGTGGATGTGGCTGCGAAATTCCTGCACGGTTGACGTCTGAGCGCCGGCAGCCAGCGGCAAGATGGAACGGGTGGGGGTGCCGAAGTCGACGCGGCCGCTCTTCAGATCATGGCGCCAGACACAGATCCGGGCTTTGTCGAGCTGCGCAAGCAATCCATCCGAGGCGGCATTGGCGTTGTCGCGCAATGACCAGACGATCTGGCCCAGTTCACACGAGGCATTCGCCAACAGGCGCAGCGGCGTGCCGGCGATGCTGCGCAATTCGAGTTCGACATCGACGAGCACGCCGCCGAGCAGGACGCGCGTGATGGCTTTGCGCATCGCGTCCGAATCGGGCCCTGGCGCCGCAAGGCTCGTCAATGTGGTGTCGGATGTGTCGTGCAGACCCATCAACTCGCGAAAACGGGGGTTCGACCAGACCACCCGGCCTTCGGCGTCGGTCACGACTTGCAGGTCGTGGCTCTGCTCGAGCAACGCAAACAACAATCCGGCGCGTGGCGCCGTGGTGTTGCGAACGGGTGAGGTAGTGCTCATTCGCGGTAAATGGACGGCGCATCGCGGAAAAAGGACCGTCTCCGCAGGTGCGGGGCCGGGTCGGGTGCACCCAGTCTAGCGGCGCAGTCCTGGCCCCTGGCGGTTGCAGTTCGTGACAATTTCCCAACTCTTGCCGAACATCGCCGCGCCGTGTTCGGCTCGCCGCCTCGTCCGCCAGCGCCGGCGCATTACTCGGCAGCGACTCGCAGCACGAGCTTGCCGAAATTCTCGCCGGTAAACAGCTTCAACAAGGCTTCGGGGAAGTTTTGCAGGCCGTCGATCACGTCTTCGCGGCTCTTCATGCGGCCGTCGCGCAGACAGCCCGACAGTTCGGCCACCGCCTGCGGAAAACGATCGGCATAGTCGAACACGACCATGCCCTCCATGCGTGCCCGGTTCACCAGCAGTGACAGGTAGTTCTTCGGGCCCTGCACCGGGGTCGTGTTGTTGTACTGGCTGATAGCGCCGCAGATCACGATGCGCGCCTTGCGGTTGATGCGCGCCAGGACCATGTCGAGAATCTCGCCGCCGACATTGTCGAAATAGACGTCGACGCCCTTCGGGCAAGCGGCCTTCAAGGCGTCGCGGGGATTGCCGGCCTTGTAGTCGATGCAGGCATCGAAGCCCAGTTCCTTCACGACCCAGTCGCACTTCGCGGGCCCGCCGGCGATGCCGACGACGCGGCAACCCTTGATGCGTGCGAGTTGCCCGACGGTCTGGCCGACTGCGCCGGCGGCGCCCGAGACGACGACGCTGTCGCCGGCTTTGGCCTGACCCACGTCGAGCAGGCCGAAGTAGGCCGTCATGCCGGGCATGCCCAGCACGTTCAGCCACTGGTTCGGTGTGCCCAGGCGTGCATCGATCTTGAACAGGCCACTGCGTTTGATGTCGGCGGAGCCGAGTGCGCAATACTGCTGCACCCCGAGGCTGGCGCTGACCTGATCGCCCGGCGCAAAGCCGGCATGGTTCGACTTGAGTACGACGCCGATGCCCGCGGCGCGCATCACTTCGTTGATCGCCACCGGCGGGATGTAGCTCTTGCCCTCGTTCATCCAGCCGCGCATGGCGGGGTCGAGCGAAAGGGCAAGCGTCTTGATGAGCAGGCCACCGGGTTCGGGCTGCGCCACCGGCTCGGAGGTGAAAGCCCAATCGGAGCGCTTGGGCAGGCCCACGGGGCGTGCGGCGAGGCGAATCTGCTGATTGCTGAGTTTCGGCAAAGTGTTCATCGCAGTCTCCGGACAGGGGAAAAAAAGGCCGCGGGTCAGCGCGGCTTGTGTGTACTTTGCCCGGGTGCGTCAGATGGGCTTGATGTTGGCTGCCTGCAAGCCCTTTTGTCCCTGCTTGACTTCGAACTCGACGCGCTGGTTTTCAGTCAGGGTCTTGAACCCTTCGCCCTGAATGTCGCGGAAGTGGGCGAACAGGTCAGCGCCGCCAGCATCTTGCGCAATGAAGCCGTAGCCCTTGCTCTCGTTGAACCACTTTACGGTACCGGTTTGCGTCGTCATGGACGGTTTTCCTGTCTCAATCAAAAAAGAAGTTGAATGCGCAGCACATGCGGCGCACGCAGCGACGCTCAAGAATCGATCGCGGGGGTTTCTGACGGAGCCCGCAGCGAGAACCGCAACGGGTCGAACTTGAAAACACTGACAACCATGGTCTTGCGCATTGCTGAGGGCCGAAATGTACACGAACTGCAGCGTGCTTCTGCGGTTTCAGGCACTGCCAGAAGAAGCGGCCTGACGATGTAGCAGGCGGCTTGCGCCAGGCACAGGCCGAAGCCGCTGCCTGTCTGCGTCAGAATCACGCCTGTCGATGCAAACTGGGCAGGGGCGTGAAGACGATCGAGTTCGAATTGCGCGAAGATTTCATCCCCTTGGACGATCTGCTCAAGGCCACCGGCATGGCCAGCAGCGGCGGCGCCGCGAAGGCGATGATCGCGCAAGGCAAGGTGCGACTCGACGGCGTGATCGAGTTGCGAAAAGCGCGCAAGGTTTTCGCCGGTCAGATTGTCGAGACGGACACTGCCCCGATCCGCATCCACGCGCGGACCCGCCCAGCACCAGCTGTTTGACGCTTGCTACTCTGACCGGAAAGCTTCGATGCCAATCATGTTCGATACCGCGATCGCCGGAAGCCTGCCCAAACCCGGGTGGCTCGCCGAGCAACAAAGACTCTGGCCCGCCTGGAAGCTCAGCGGTGAAGAGCTCGCCAGCGCGAAGTCCGACGCGACGCTGCTGTGGATCAAGGCCCAGGAAGACGCTGGCCTCACCATCATTGGCGACGGCGAACAGTCGCGCCAGCACTTCGTGCACGGCTTTCTTGAAAGCGTCGAAGGCATCGACTTCGAGCACAAGGTCAAGATGGGGATTCGCGACAACCGCTACGACGCAATGGTGCCGCAGGTGGTTGCAGCGTTGCGCCTGAAGGGCCGGGTCCACGCCACCGAGGCGCGCCTGACGCGCGCTCACACGCAACGCAGGGTGAAGTTCACGCTGCCCGGGCCGATGACGATCGTCGACACGGTGGCGGATCGCCATTACGGTGACCGCCGCGAGATGGCGATGGCCTTTGCCGAGTTGCTCAACCAGGAAGCCTTGGCGCTGCAGGCCGATGGCGTGGACATCATCCAGTTCGACGAGCCCGCCTTCAACGTCTACATGCAGGACGCCGCCGAGTGGGGTGTCGCGGCGCTCGAGCGCGCAGCGCAAGGCCTGACCTGCAAGACGGCGGTTCACATCTGCTACGGCTACGGCATCAAGGCCAACCTCGACTGGAAAAATACGCTGGGTGGCGAGTGGCGCCAGTACGAGCGAGTCTTCCCGGCGTTGGCGCGCAGCAGCATCGACCAGGTGTCGCTGGAGTGCTTTCACTCGCACGTCCCGATCGAGCTGATGGCGCTGCTGGAAGGAAAGGACGTGATGGTCGGAGTGATCGACGTCGCAAGCGACGAAGTTGAATCGCCGCAAGACGTGGCGCAGACGATCGGCAGGGCCTTGCAGTATGTCCCCAAGGTACGCCTCATCGCCTGCACCAACTGCGGCATGGCGCCGATGCGGCGCGAGATTGCGCTGCGCAAGCTCGACGCGCTGGTGCAAGGCGCGGCGCTCGCGCGCCAGCGCTACGCCTGAGGTGGGCGTCAAGGAGCCTGTTGCGCTTTGGGTCGGGCGGGCACGACCCAAAGCCCGGTGTGCTCCTGGCACGACGGCTCGCCTGGCCGCCTGCGCAGGCAGCCGCCGGCACCGCTGGCGCGGCCTGCGACCCGCACGCGCCGCGCGCCACGCCCGATTTGTACGTGCCGGGGCCGCGGCCCGGTCAGCCGTTCAATTGTGCTTCGACGCGGGCGGCTTCTTCGCCGCACCAGTATGGGCCGCCGGCGCGTCCGGTTTGTAGTCGCCGATGCTGGCCTTGACTGGGCAGATCGAGAACGCCGGGCATTTCTTGCAGCCGACGACGAGGGCGATCGGGCAAAGGGTCATCGGGTGTCTCCTCGATCGACAGGGCATTGCCCCGGGATGCCCAGCATACGCCGCTGTCGGCGCGCGGCAAACCGTGTCTACCCGACCCCCGAACTACTTCAGCAGTGTCGCGCGCACGAACATCACCGTGGCGTAGAACTGGTAGTCGGCATTTTCCTTGCGTGCAAAGCCATGCCCTTCGTTCTCGGCGCGCAAGTACCAGACGAACGGATTGTTCGCCCTGGCCAGTGCCACGATCTGCTCCGCTTCGGTGTACGGCACGCGCGGGTCGTTGCGCCCCTGCACGACGAACAGGGGCTTGGTGATGTCCTGCGCCCGGCTCGCCGGTGAAATACTCTCGAGAAAGGCACGCATCGCAGGATCACGTTCGTCGCCGTACTCGACGCGCCGCAAGTCGCGGCGGTAGCTTTCGGTGTTGCGCAGGAAGGTGACGAAATTCGAGATGCCGACGATGTCGATCGCGCCGGAGATGCGCGGGCTATACCTTGCGCTCACCGCAAGACTCATGTAGCCGCCGTAGCTGCCGCCACTGACAAGCACGCGCGACGCGTCGAAGTCGGGCTGGGTTGCGATCCAGTCGAACAGGCTGCCGATGTCGCGCACTGAGTCCTCGCGCAGCACACCGTTGTCCAGCGTCAGAAAGGTCTTGCCATAGCCCGACGAGCCACGCACGTTGGGCTCGATCACCGCGATTCCGAGTTCATTCACGAAGTAGCTGTTGCGGCCGAGGAACCCGAGCTTGGCCTGCGCCTCCGGGCCGCCGTGGATCAACACCAGCACCGGGCGCTTGCCGGCAAAGCGCGCGGGTGGCCGGTACAGGATCCCAGAAATTTCGCGCTGATCGAAACTTCGCCAGCGCACGATTCGAGGCTGCGGTACTTCGCTGGTATCGATTCCAGCCGGAATGTGCGCGCGGGTCCAGATTTCAGTCGCACCGGTGAGCGGATTCAGCGAATGAACCTGGCTCGGGCCGGCGCTGCCGGCCACTGCAAACGCCAGGTCGGGAAGCTTGCGGTGGAAGCGCAGACTGCGCACGCTGCCGGCGGTCGGCGCCGGCAAGGTTCGGCCCGCCGGCAACACCGCTGCTCTCAGCGTCTGCGCATCGAACAGGCGCAACTCTTCGCGACCATCGACGTTGAAGCGAGCCGCAAGCGTCTTCGCGCCGTCGTTCACCGAGAGCTCGCTTGCGTCCCACGCAGGTGCGCCGGTCACGCGCTGGAGGCGCTTGCTGGCAAAACGATAGAGCATGATTTCGCGGAACTCGCCATCGCGGTCGGAGATGATGAACAGGCCCGAGTTGTCGCGCGTGAACGGTCCGGCGAAATGCGCCGCCTTTGGCGACGCATCCGGTGCGGGAAGCACCTGCACCGACTTGCCCGTGGCCAAATGCAGCAGCCACACTTGCGATTCGTTGGCCGAGATGTAGCGCGTCAGCGCGGCTTGCCGGTCGTCCCAGGAGATGGCGCCGACCTCCCATCCCGTGCCCGGCAGCTCGGCAATCTTTCGGCTTACACCGGGCTGCGCCGGGTCGACCAGGCGCAGCGTTTGACTCACTGCCGAACGCGTGCCGGTGCTCGCCGTCTTGTCCAGCGCGACCGAGCTCACCAGCAGCGCGCTGCTGCGGTGCAACCAGCCCTGCATCTCGTTGCGCTCGGCCGGATCGGTCAACAACGTGATCTGTTTCGACGGCAGATCGAGCCGATACAACTGGTTCGCCTCATTCCCGCCATCGCCGCGCGCGAAGACGAGGTATTTGCCCTGGAGCGGCTCATAGCTGGCCTCGACCACCGGGTCGGCCGAGTCGGTGAGCTGTTCCAACGCGCCCAGGGGTGATGCCAGACGAAACAGCTGCGCAGTCTGGGCGTCGGCCTGGCGGTGCGACACCAGCATTTCGCGGCGCAGTGGATGCCAGCCGACGAAGGCGTGGCCGCGAAACTCGGTGTACCTGGAGACCTCTTGCACCAGGCGCTTCGGCACCGGTGGAATGCCATCGACGTAGAGCTTCGGGTTCGGTGCGAAGACGTCTGCCACCTCGGGCAGCGGCGCCGTGCCAGCGGCGCTTGCGGCGCGCGCCTGGGTGCCCGGCGCTGGCGCGCTCGCCGGTTGCGCCGCCGCCGGCTCTGCTGCGGCCGCGCCAACCTGCGGCGGGGCAGCGTTTGCGATGCACGCCGCCAGCAGCGCGGCGAAGGCCAAACTCAATCGATCTCTCATTGCAGCATTGGCAAAAAAGGTGGAAGCGGTGACGCGGAGGAACCGGATTGTCGCGCGTTGCAAGCGCCCGAAAATGCAAACAGGGGGCCGAGCCCCCTGTCGCATCGAGCGCAGCGCAGCCGCTTCAGATCGTCTGCTGGATCCCGGCAATTGCCCATTCGCGGCTGGCGTCAGTCGGCTTGACCAGATGCCAGATCTCGTCGAAGGGCTGGGCGGTGCCGTCTTTTTCTTCCCGGATCAGGCCGTGAAAACGAACGCTGACGACGTGACGCTGCGGCTCGGCGGCAAAGTCGAGCACTTGGGCGTCAATCTTCACGACGTCGGTTTGCTGCGCGCCGGTGCCGCGCTCCTGCAATTCAAGGCGCAACGAGGCGAACATCTCGGGCGTCGTGAAGGCCCGCAGATCGTTCAGGTCACCGCTGTCAT
>JAEMQF010000397.1 GCA_022758925.1 Burkholderiales bacterium
CAATGGTAGTGCGGCCGCTGTCTGCTGGGTCGATTTGACTCAAAGCAAGTCGACGGGGCTCGCGCGCTGGCTTGGCGCGATCACCGGGCTGCCGGGCCTGAGCCAGCGCCGCTTGCCCGGCGTCCGTGCGGTGCGGCGGCTGCACTCGCAAACAAATCTTCGACTCTCGATCCCAGGAGCCTGGGCGTCGACGCCGCCGCGGCGCTCGCGCCTGCAACCCGCTCGGGCGCGCCGAAGCCGTGCCAGCAGCCCCCTCGCCTGCGCTGTGGCGGTCGCAGGCAGCATGCTCGGGCCCGGCTCTGGCCGCGAATCGCTCCGCTCGACCTATGTGTTGGGTGAGCCCACGCTTGTGTTATATGATGGCCGAGCCAGACCGAGCGCTTGACGCATTTTCTGTCTAACACGCTGACGCAGCGGCACCGGAGACCCCCATGAAATACCGAAAAGTCGAAATCTTCAACGGCAAGACGTTCCGCGTCCCGGAACACATCCAGCGCATCGACCATGAATCGACGCATGGCTGGCAATTGCGCTACGGCAAACGCAGCAAGATGTTTTCCGACTTCACGCCCGACGGCAAGGGCGCGAAAGCGGCGCTGGCCCTGGCCGAAGCCGAGTTGTTGATTCGCATCGACAAGTTGCCCGCGCCGTCGCGCCTGCGTCGCGACGTTGCGGTGAACAAGGGCAGCGACCTGCCGGTGGGTGTGAGCGGGCCCATCGCGCGCCAGCGTGAGGGCCGCAACTTCGCCGAATACAGCTTCGGCGTCACGATCCCGCGTTTCGGCACCAAGCCCACGAACCGCAATGTCTACATCGGCACCGAAAGCACGTACAGCGAAGAGCGCGTCGAGATCGCGCTGGCGAAGGCGATCGAGCTGCGCAACAAGGCGATACGCGCGTATCAGACGGCAGCGACCCGCGACAAGCGCGCCACGAGCCGCACGCGCGAGCGCGCTTGACGCGCAGGTGAGCCCGACGCTGGTCGCCCAGCCAATCAACGCAGCGGATTCGCAGTGCGAAGTTTGACGATCAAGTCGGGCTCGGTACTGAACCAAATGTCGCTGTCCGGGGCGATGCGGCTGAACGTCTTGCGAAACGCCGCGGCCTCTCGCTCCTGGAATGCGGTGACGAAGTGCAGATGTTGTGAGCCGATTCCAGATTGATGTGCGATTTTTGCCAAGGCTGCCTTTCGCGCTTGCGTGACTGGGCTGTCGGTCGCCACGATCTCGCAGAAGACAAAGCGCACGGGGTCTTCAACGTCGGCCAGGATCAGATCGGGAAGTTCGTTGCTCGGGTCGAAAACGAGCCCGACAGCCCGTGCTCGGTCCACGAACATCGGGTGTGCCTTCTTGTCGCTGGCGCTGATCCACAAGACGACCGGATTGCGCAGCCAACGAGGTGCGAACTGCTCAACCATTGCTTTCAGGATCGGCGACGAAGGGCCGGCGCTGACACGCATGCGCGTGGCGTCGGGCAGATCGATGAACACATCGCCCTGTCGGGGCAAGACCCCTTGAGCTTTGAGCGCCATGCGCTGGAGTGCGCCTGGCGCCAGATGCGCCGACCGCCAGGCAACGATCGCCGCGCGCAGCGCTGCCCCGCTCAGGGCAGGGGCGAACAATGCAGCGAACGCTGCGCGCAGAAAATACACCGGGGCGCTCGATGTCGTCGCCACGCCTTCTTTGCGGCCGATGATCCCCATCGTCAGAAGCCGATTGCGAATCAGGTCGTCGCGGATCGATTCACGGCTGGTATCCGCATACCAACGCTTGCCTGGAGGTCGGTGCCCGGGCTTGAACGCTTTCGCCAGCCACGCCAGCCGCTCAGCGGGCTTCGTGCGACGCGCTTGCTCAGCGGTGAAGAAGTACACAAGGCTCGGTCGCAGCAGTCTGGCACTGCCTTCGACGAAGCCGCCGTAAAGGAATACGAAGACCACGTGCGCGGCCATCCGGCCGACCAGGATGCCGCGATCGGCAAACGCTTCAGGAAAGATCTCCGCAAGACGTTGGCGCACCGTATCGACGCCGATCAGTGCCGGCAACTCCGGCAGCAAAGCAGCGCCCGAGTCAGGCATGCCGCGTCGACCGTGAGGGCACACGCTGCCGGCAGGCCGCTTGCACCGCGGCGTCGATCGACACCGCTGCGGTCAAGCCGCGGCCGATCGCCTCCAACGTGGCAATGTCGGGCAGCGGCAGATTGCGCAACTCGATCGCGTTGATTTGCGTGCTGCCGAGCAAGCGCCGCAGGTAGCGGTCCACGGGCAGCGAGTTCAAGTAAGCCGCGAGTCCCAGCGTGGCGTCGATGCTCATGGGTCTGCCATCGTGCAGTGCATTCCGACTTGCGCCTGGGCCGCCTGACGGGTCTCTGCGTGACCCTGGGCGGCCGTTCGGACGCGAGCGTCTCTCGCCCGCATGAATCACGTTGAGGTGGTTCTCCAACCCGACGCGCGCGCCTGGCAGGTCGCCGAGGTAGGGCGCGGCCGTGATGCGCCTCGAATCTTCCTTTGGGCTGAAGCGCCGCAGCAAGACCATGGGCTGGTTCGGCAGGAGCATCCAGGCACTGCCTTCATTGGCGTCAATGTGTTCGGCGCGGTGCAGTCGCGGCCACTCGATGGACATGCTTCGCACGTGCGGCATCCACAGCATCGGTACTGTCGTGGGCGTCGCTTCCGCGCGCAAATGCGCTGCAGCTCGAAAGCCCACCACCGCGCCGGTGCTGACCTTCAAGCCCAGATCGTGCAGGCGCAGGTGCAGGCCATCGAGTTCTTGTTCCGCCAGGGCATCGGGGATCGTGACCATGCGCTCAGGCGCCGGCCCGAGCACCCGATACTGCGGCCACAGCAGCGGCTTCGCGCAGGGCAGGTCACTGGCGCCATGGCTGCTCGACACGGCAACCGCTGCCTGCGGCCGGCCTGCGGTCGCCCAGACGATCAGGGCCTCTTGCAAAACCGCGTCGGCTTGGAAATGGGATTGGCGGCTGTCGAACAGATGCAGGGCATCGATCGACAGCTTGGTCAGCAGTTGTGCACGCAGTGCGCGGAAGTAGGCGCCGTTGGCCCATGAGCGAGGTGTGATGAAGCAGAACGCGCCGCCCGGCCGCAGCAGACTTGCGCAACTGGCCATGAACAGCGCGTAGATGTTGGGCTGCCCATGCACGGCATCGGCGAAGGCGTGCACCCGTTCGTCGCTGCCCGCGAGCTTGAAGTACGGCGGGTTGGCAATCACCGCATCGACGCTGGCGTGCCCAGACCGGGCGAGCGCGGACAGCAGAAAGTCGCCTCTGCGCACCTGGCATTCGAATTCGACACCGAGTCGAGCGCACAACAACACGAGTTCACCCGCGCATGTGTCGAGCAGCGGCAGCATCGATGGATCGAGTTCGCACAGGAGCAGTTCAATGCGATTCGGCCGCGCGCTCGACGCCAAAATTGCTTCGACGAGGGCCGCAGCGAGCACGCCGCTGCCGGCTGCGGGGTCGAGCAGGCGCACGCTGCGCCCACCCCAGTCGCGCCCGGCAATCGAGCGTTCGGCCATGAATCGTGCGATCGCCGCCGGAGTCATGAACTGGCCGAGGCGCTTTTGTTCTTCGCGCGTGCGCGAGCGGCTGGCGCGGCTGCCCCGCCAGTAGGCCGACTCAGTCGGGTATGCGCCAGTCTGCGTGGCAGGTGACTCCGACCAGAGGTGCAATTGGGGCTCGGGAGTGTCACGCATTGCGATACTGTACAAAACACCATGTCAGGCGGCAAGCAAAACTTGCTCGCAGCGGCATGGCCACGGCATCAATTCCGTCGCTCTGACGCCGATCTCTCAATCTCCCTCCAGCGCCGGCCGCTTCGGCCGGCGCTTCTCGATCGCCCACTTCAGCAACGCCGCGCAGCGGTACACGCCGTGCGCGAACTTGCCGTAGGCCAGGGTCAGGAACAGCGCCATCACGACGCCGAGGTGGAGCGTCAGCCACAGCGCCATCGCGCCGCTGTCGCGCCAGACGAGCAGTGCGAGCCCGGTGCCGCTGGTCAGCAGCAGCAGGGCGATGAAGCCGCGGTCCATGCCTTGCTGCGCGGCGTCGCCGGTGCGCGGGTCGCGGCGCAGGTTCAGCCATAACAGACCCGTCGCTCCGATGAGCAAACCGATTCCGCCCGCCGCGCCCAGCAGCACCGGCAGGCTCGTCAGCGCGTAAGGCGCGGACAGCCCGAGCCCATAGTGGAACCAGGTGGCGACGCAGGTCGATGCGAAATAAAGCATGAAGCCGTAGAACGTGAAGTGGTGAAAGCGGCGCCGCACCAGCGTGAAACGGTCGTCGGCTTGGTTGCAGCCTGCACTGTGGCCGCCATCGAGATGGCTCAGCGCCAGAGCATGGCGCCGCTCGCCGAGTGCGGTGGCGCTCGCCGCGGCGCCTGGCTGAGGCGCGTTGGTGGCGTGCCAAGAACGCGCGGCGCCGATCGCCGGCGCGAGGATCGCAACGCCGAACACGGCACCGAACATCGACACCACCCACGCCTGCTGGAACACGGCGTGGGAATTGCCACGCAAGGGTTCATGCAGAAGCGACCCCTTTTCAGCA
This sequence comes from Burkholderiales bacterium, assembly GCA_022758925.1. Taxonomy (GTDB): domain Bacteria; phylum Pseudomonadota; class Gammaproteobacteria; order Burkholderiales; family Burkholderiaceae_C; genus JAEMQF01. Next base: position 4,561 of record JAEMQF010000397.1, read on the forward strand.
AGCGCCAACGCGTCGCGCACGCCATCCTTGCGCGGCGTTGCGGCGCTCGCGGTTCAGCTCTCGCCGTCGGTTGCCAGGCGCGGCAGGCCCACGCCCGAGCCCGGCAGCAACAAGCCCGCCTTGCTGTAGACGATCAGCTTTTCGCGCGTGTCGGCGATGTCGAGGTTGCGCATCGTGAGTTGGCCGATGCGGTCTTGCGGCGAGAAGCTCGACGCGCCTTTTTCCATCGTCAGGCGCTCGGGCTTGTAGGTCAGGTTCGGCGACCGCGTGTCGAGCAGCGAGTAGTCGTTGCCACGCCGCAGCTCGAGCGTCACTTCGCCGCTGATCGCGCGCGCCACCCAGCGCTGCGCGGCGTCGCGCAACAGACACGCCTGCGGATCGAACCAGCGCCCCTGGTACAGCAGGCGACCGAGCTTGCGGCCGTTTTCGCGGTACTGCTCGATCGTGTCTTCGTTGTGAATGCCGGTGACCAGCCGCTCGTAGGCGATGAACAGCAGCGCCATGCCCGGCGCTTCATAGATGCCGCGGCTCTTTGCTTCGATGATGCGGTTTTCGATCTGGTCGCTCATGCCCAGGCCGTGGCGGCCACCGATGCGGTTCGCCTCCAGCAGCAGCTCGACCGGGTTGGCGAAATCGCGCCCGTTCAGTGCGACGGGCTGGCCTTCGTCGAAACCCACGCGCACCTCTTCGCGCTTCACGTCCACGTCGTCGCGCCACGCCGCCACGCCCATGATCGGCTGCACGATGCGCATGCCGCAGCTCAATTGCTCCAGGTCCTTGGCCTCATGCGTCGCGCCGAGCAGGTTCGAATCGGTGGAGTACGCCTTCTCGGCCGACATCTTGTAGGCGAAGCCGCGCTCGCGCATGAACTCCGACATCTCGGCCCGGCCACCGAGCTCGTCGATGAAGGCCTGATCGAGCCAGGGCTTGTAGATCTTCAGATCGGGATTCGTCAGCAAGCCGTAGCGGTAGAAGCGCTCGATGTCGTTGCCCTTGTAGGTGGAGCCGTCGCCCCAGATGTTGACGTCGTCGTGCTGCATCGCCGCCACCAGCATCGTGCCGGTCACGGCGCGGCCGAGCGGCGTGGTGTTGAAGTAGGTCACGCCTGCGGTGGAGATATGGAACGCGCCGCTTTGCAATGCCGCGATGCCTTCGGCGACGAGCTGCGCGCGGCAATCGACGAGGCGCGCCTTTTCCGCACCGTAGGCCAGCGCCTTGCGCGGAATCTCGTCGTAGTCGGGCTCGTCGGGCTGGCCCAGATTCGCGGTGTAGGCGTAGGGAACGGCGCCCTTGCTGCGCATCCAGAGCAGCGCGGCGCTGGTGTCCAGGCCACCGGAGAAGGCGATGCCGACTTTCTGGCCGACGGGGAGGTTTTGCAGAATGGTTGCCATGGGCGATCAACGGGCAAGGGGCAGGACGGCGCCGCGGCGTGGCGCGCAGAAGTGGATATTCTCGGCCCAAACACCGGCGCGCCGAATCGGCTGCCACGCACGCCAAACTCGATCGCGGCGTTGGCGCGAATCCAGATCGGCGTTTTCTGCGTAGAGCCGGATTGCAGCCGCAGCCGCCAAAATGACTTCCACCTTCGAGCCCTTCACCCGCCGCCGGCTGCGCTGCATGGTGCTGTGCCTGCTGGCCTGCGTCATGCCGTTGCAGGGCATGACGGCGGCGGCCTTTGCGATGCTGGGGCCGGCCCACGTGCATGAGCCCGCGCAACTGACGATCAGGCTCGTCGATTTTCGCCGCGTCGTTGCGGGCACCGCGCCTGCCACGCACGCCGCCACACCCTTCGGCCACGTTCATCGGTCGGCCGCGCCGCAGCGGCACCCGCATGCCGTGGGCGACAGCAGCGTCGTGCCCAGCGACGATGACAATGCGATGCACGCGCTCGATGCCGATGCGGGTCGCGGCCTGAGTGCTGCATCGGCCACGCTGCTGGCCTGGGTTCCAGCAAGCGTGACCTGGTGCGAGACGCAGGCTTCGCTGCAGCGCGCATGGCACCCGCTGTGGTCGCCTTCGAGCGGCTTGCCCGAGCGCCTGGAACGTCCCCCCAGACCGGTCTGATGCCACCGCCGCAAGGCGGCATGTCGTCACGCCCGAAGGGGCTGGCCACGCGCGCCAAGCCGAGCACCCGCAGTCTCGCGGGGGTTGACGGCTTGCAGCGCTGCGCGTGGCGGGCCCGCCGTCAACCCGCCCCATCCGAGGGAGCCTTGTCATGCAACCCTTTGCCTTCCGGTACCGGCTGCTGCGCAGCGCCCTGTGCTGCGCAGCCAGCCTCGCGCTGACCGAGCTCGCCTGGTCGCAAGCCACTGCGATCGCCGCTGCCGCGCCCGCCCAATTGCCGCCGGTTCAGGTCGAAGGAAACTACAACGCCGGCGTCGGCAGCTCCGACGCCGCAAGCCAGGGCAGCGTGACTTCCAAGCTGATCGAAAACCGGCCGACCCTGAGGCCCGCCGAGGTGCTGGAATTCGTGCCCGGCGTGATCGTCACGCAGCACAGCGGCGACGGCAAGGCGAACCAGTATTTCCTGCGCGGCTTCAACCTCGATCACGGCACCGATTTCGCCACGTTTGTCGACGGCATGCCGGTGAACATGCCCACCCATGCGCACGGCCAGGGTTACAGCGACCTGAACTGGCTGATCCCCGAACTCGTGAGCCGCATCGACTACAAAAAGGGCCCGTACTTTGCCGACGAGGGCGACTTCACCTCGGCGGGCGCGGCACGCATCGGCCTGTTCGGCGCTCTGCCCCAGGGCATCGCCTCGCTCACGCTGGGTGAACACCGCTATGCGCGCGGCCTGCTCGCGAAGTCTCTCGCACTGGGCAGCGGCCAGCTGCTCTACGCCGTCGAAGCCGCGCACAACGACGGGCCATGGGACAACCCGGAAAAGTTCCATCGCCTGAACGGAGTTCTGCGTTACAGCCTGGCCGACGGCGACAGCCGCTCATCGCTGACCGCCATGGCCTACTCGGCCAGCTGGAATTCGACCGACCAGATTCCGCAGCGCGCCGTCGACAGCGGCATGGTGAGCCGCTTCGGCGCCATCGACCCGAGCGACGGCGGCAGCACGGCGCGCTACAGCCTGTCGTACCAGCACAAGCGATCGTTCGACGACGGCACGCTCGAGTTCAATGCCTACGCAATCGGCTCGCGCCTGGACCTGTACTCCAACTTCACCTTCAACCTCGACCACCCCAGCCCGCTGAACGCCGACCAGTTCGAGCAGGCCGAGCAGCGCAAAGTGTTCGGCTTGGGTGCGAGCCGCAGCTTCAACGCCAGCCGGGGCAGCGTGGACAGCACGAATACGCTGGGCTTGCAACTGCGGCATGATCGGCTCGACCCGGTGGGCCTGTATTCGGCCCTCGGGCGTGAGCGCGTCGCCACGACGCAGGAAGCGCGCGTGCGCGAAACCAGTGTGGGCGTCTACGGCGAGAACTCGACGCAATGGGCGCCATGGTTTCGCAGCGTCGCCGGCTTGCGCTACGACCGCTACCGCTTCAACCTGGAAAGCTCGATCGCCGCCAACAGCGGCAGCCAGAGCGCCGGCATCACCAGCCCGAAGCTGGCGCTGATCTTCGGGCCGTGGAGCAAGACTGAAGCGTTCGCCAGCTACGGCTATGGTTTCCACAGCAACGACGCGCGCGGCGTGTTTGCAAGCGTGGCGCCCGATGGCGTGACACCGACGCTCGCATCGCCCGCGCTGGTGCGCACCAGGGGCGCCGAGCTCGGGCTGCGCACTGAAGTGCTGCCCGGCCTGCAGAGTTCGCTCGCGCTGTGGCAACTCAAGCTCGACTCCGAAATCGTGTTCGTCGGCGACGCCGGCAGCACCGAGGCGAGCGGTGCGAGCCAGCGCCACGGCATCGAATGGAACAACCACTACATCGCCGCGCCGGGCCTGTTGCTGGACGCCGACATCGCCGTCTCACGCGCCCGTTTCACCGAAGACCAGGGTGACGTTCCGAATACGGGCCGATCCATACCGGGTTCGGTGGACACCGTCGTCTCGCTCGGTGCCACGCTCACCGAGATCGGCCCCTGGTTCGGCCAGTTCCAGCTGCGTTACTTCGGGCCGCGGCCGTTGATCGAAGACAACAGCCAATCCTCGAAGGCGACGACGCTGGCCTACCTGCGCGTGGGCTACAAGATCGATCGCGATCTCAGACTCGCGCTCGACGTATTCAACCTGTTCGACCGCAAGGCGAGCGACATCGACTACTACTACGCCTCGCGCCTCCCCGGCGAGCCGCCCCAAGGCGTGAACGACATCCACTTCCATCCGGTCGAGCCGCGCAGCCTGCGGCTGACGCTGACGGCGAACTTCTGAAAGACAACGGCCGGCCCGTGAACCCGAGCCGAGCCCACGCATCAACGCTCTGGCGTGGGCTCGGCAACGCGGCGCTGGATCAGCGGCGGGCGCTCACCGACATGGAACGCCAGACGCCGCTCGCGCAAACCGACATCGGCCTCGGTCATGCGGTCGAAGCGGCGCAAGTGGTCGGCCCAGGTTTCGTCGATGAAGTGTTCAACGTACAGGTCAGGATCTGCGGTGTCGCGCAACAGCTCCCACGACAGCACACCCTGGCGCAGGCGGCTGCGCCGGCTCTGCTGCATCACGCTGAGGAACGCCGACGCGTTTTCCGGGGCGATGCGGTACTCGATGGTCACGATCACCGGTCCGGCGTCGGCTGCGATGTCCAGCGCTGTGTCGGGTGATTTGAAGCGGTCGGTCGGAGTCAGGTCTTCCAGGGCCGCGCTGTCCAGCGTGCGGCGTCTTGTGAACACAAGGCAGAGCACCGCGGCGAGCGCGGCGCAGACGATGCTCGTGCGCACGTCGGTGAGGCCGGCGACCTGCCCCCACAGGGCCGCGCCGGCGGCGGCGCTGCCCAGCATCGCCATCTGGTAAATCGACATGCCGCGCGCGCGCACCCAATCGGGCAGCGCCAGTTGTGCCGAGAGCGTGATCGTGTTCGCCGCCGAAATCCAGGCCGCGCCGAGCACCATCATGGCCGGTACCGCGACATACACGTTCGGCGCCAGGCTCACCACGATCATCGAGCCCGCGTGCAGTAGCGTGCACAGGGCCACCAGCCGATCGCGCGAGACCCCCTCGCGCAGGCGCGGCAGCGCGATCGCCGCGGCGATCGCACCCACCCCCATGCACGCCAGCAGCAGCGTGAACGTGCCCGCGCTGCCGCCGTTGTTGCCGCCCAGGCCTTTGGCCAACAGCGGCAACAAGGCGGGCAAGGCCGCACCCTGCAGGAAGAACAAGGAGATGCGCAGCAGCGCCGTGTGCATTTGGCGCGACTGGCGCACATGCTGCACGCCGACGCGGATCGCGCCCAGGAAGCGCTCCCCGGGCAGCGCGCTGACCTTGGGCGCACGCCGCCAGCGCGCGAGCACGAGCGCCGCCATCAGCGACAGCAGCGCATTGAGCAGGAACACGTAGGCACTGCCGGCCGCGGCAATCAGCGCGCCGGCGACCGCGGGCCCGGCGATGCGCGAGGCGTTCATCGCGATCGCGTTCAGCGCCAGCGCCGACGACAGCTGGCGCCGCTCCACGAGTTCGGGCACCAGCGCCGCATACACCGGCCAGCGCAACGCCAGACCGATGCCGTTGGCAAACGTCAGCAGCAGCAGCAGGCCTGGCGTGATCGCGTCGGAAAAGGCAACCATGCAGGTGATCAGGCCGACCACAGCGACCCAGACCTGGGTGAAGAGCAGCAAGCGCCGCCGATCGACGATGTCGGCCAATGCGCCACTCGGCAGACCGAGCAGGAACACCGGCAGCGAAGACGCCGTCTGCACCAGTGCCACCATCACCGGCGAGGTGGTCAGCGTCGTCATCAACCACGCCGCCGCGACGTCGTTCATCCACAGACAAACGTTGGCCGCGACCCACACGCACCACAGCATGCGAAACACCGGGTTGCGCAGCAGTGCCGTCGAGGATGCGGCGGCGTCTGGCTTCGGGCTGGTCGCGGGCGGGGACATGCGGCGCACATCATCGCAGGTGGCAACCGATGGGCTTCGGATTGGTCTGCCGCAAGCGGCATCGCGCGCGATCGGATCAGCTTCGCGAGTGCGCCGGGCTGCGGCTGAAGGCTCCTCTCCTGCGGTGTCCGCCGTCCGGGTCTTGGCCTTGACAATTGCCAGGGTCGCGGCCGCGCCTTCACGTGAAAAAGTGCCGTGAATGTATCAACTTGTGTATTGGCAAGGCCTCAAGTCTGATCCCAGCCGCGCAGACTGCGCCCTCTCCCATTGCCAGTGACAAGGCCAACAACCAGGCGCTCCAACGGCGCAAATGAGGGGCGAGAGATGGGCAACATGAGCGCAGTGCGGTCGGATGCCAGGGTCGCCTCGTACCGTTTGCCGGCGGCTTCGTACACGAGTTTTCTCGGGGCCTTGTCGCGCAAGACCTACGCGATGGTGCTCGCCGGTGGGCGTGGCACACGCCTCATGAATCTCACCCACTGGCGCGCCAAGCCGGCGCTGCCGTTTGCCGGCACGCTGCGCATCATCGACTTCCCGTTGAGCAATTGCATCAACTCGGGCATCCGGCGCGTCAGCGTGCTCACGCAGTACAAGGCGCAGAGCCTGATCGCGCACATCGAGCGCGGCTGGGGCTTCCTCGAATCGTCACTGAATGAGTTCATCGACGTCGTGCCGGCGCAGCAGCGCATCGGCGACGACTGGTACCGCGGCACGGCCGACGCCGTGTACCAGAACCTGGACATCCTGCGCGACGCCGACCCCGAATATGTGCTGGTGCTGGCCGGCGACCATGTCTACAAGATGGACTACGGCGTGATGCTGGCCGAACACATCGAGAGCTGCGCCGACATCACGATCGCCTGCATCGAAGTGCCGATCGAACTCGCCAGCGCCTACGGCGTGATGGATGTCGACGCGATGGATCGCGTCATTGCGTTCCACGAAAAGCCGTCACGGCCCAAGAGCATCGCCGGCCAACCGCAGCGTGCGCTGGCGAGCATGGGGATCTACATCTTCAAGGCAAGTTTTCTCTACGACGTGCTCGGGCGCGACGCCGCCGATGCGAACTCGAGCCACGACTTCGGCCACGACGTCATCCCGCAGATGCTGGAGCGGGCCCGCGTGCATGCGCACCGCTACGCACGCTCCTGCGTCAACATGGTTGGAGCAACGCCCTACTGGCGTGACGTGGGCACGGTTGACGCGTATTGGGAAGCGCACATGGACCTGGTCGAGGTCCAGCCGCAGCTCAATCTCTACGACGACGACTGGCCGGTGCTGAGCCTGCAGCGCCAGCTCGCGCCGGCGAAGTTCGTGTTCGACGACTCAGGCCGGCGCGGCATGGCCACCGATTCGGTGGTGTGCAGCGGCTGCATCGTCAGCGGCGCGACGGTGCGCCGGTCCCTGCTCGGCTTCAAAGTGCGCGTCGAAGAAGACAGCCTGATCGAAGAATCGGTGATCCTGCCCAACGTGCGCATCGGCCGCGGCGTGACGCTGCGGCGCTGCGTCGTCGACAAGAATTGCCGCTTGCCCGACGGCTTTTCCGCCGGCATGAACGCGGCTCACGACGCAACGCGTTTTCATGTCACGCAGCACGGCATCACGCTGATCACGCCCGACTTGCTGGGCCAGGACTGCCATTCGCGCAGCGACGCGGCGGCCTTGCAGTAAGACTTGGCGGCAGCGCGGCTGCGCGCGGCGCAGGCCGCGGACCGCGCGCCGGGCTCAGGAACTGCTGCGCGGCCGGTGCAGAAACGCCACCAGCAGGCCCAGCAGCACGAGCAGGCAGCCGTCGAACACGATTTGCTTGATGACGAGCGATCCGGGTAACGGCTGCACCGCGTAGTAGATCATGTAGCCCGGCACCACGGTCAGTAACGCCACCGTGACGCCATAGCGCAGGCCTTGGCCGAGCCAGGGCTTGGCCTCGATACCGCGGGCATAGATGGCCACCAACGCACCGGCCATCAGCACATGGGCGAGCAACATGACCGGCAGGTACGACTGTGAATCGACTTCGCCGCGGTACAGGTTCGACAGCCTGGCATAGTCGGCGCCCAACAGCAGGCCATGCACGACGAAGCTGCCGAACATCCACGCGACGAAAGTGATGACCCAGGCGACGATGAACTTCTTGCTCATTTGACGGCTCCGCGTGGTTTGACTTGAGTCAACCCTGCACCGAGTCTAGACATGGGTCGCATGGAAAGACATCAGGGTTGCCCCGGAGTTCGCCCCTGAGCCACTCGCAAGCGCTTGCTGTTCAAGGTGCTTCCACGGCGCCAACCCCAAGCTCGAATCGGGGGCTCAGTTCAAATGCTTGCCGAAGAAGCTGAAGGTTCGATCCCAGGCAATCTGCGCCCAGGCCGAGTCGTACTGGGTGATCGGCAGGCGCCGCGGGCCCAGCGCCGTCTCATTCGCAAAGCCATGCTGCGCCAGGTAGCGGTGGCCGACGTAAGCCACACCCGCGGCGCGCAGCTTGGCTTCGAGCGCATCGACGCTTGCGATCGGAAATGCGCCGTCCTGGGTTGCCCAGTGGGCGAGCATCGGCGCCTTGATCTTCGAAGCGTCGACATAGTCCAGCGGCGGCAAGCCGTACCAGACCACGCCCGCGGCCGCCTCGGGCACCATCACCAGCGACAGCACCGTCAGCGCACCTCCCATGCAATAGCCGGTGACACCGACCCGGGCGGCGCGCGCCATGAGGTACTGAGCCGCACCGCGAACGTCTTGCGACGCGGCGTCGCCGAAGTCCAAGCCCGACATCAGGTGGTGCGCTTCTTCCGCTTCGAGCGTCGACTTGCCGCGGTACAGATCCGGCACCAGCGCGCTGTAGCCGGCCGCGGCAAAGCGCTCGGCGACACCGCGGATCTGGTCGTTCAGCCCCCACCATTCCTGAATCACGACCACCCCCGGCGCGCCCGTGGCTTGCGCCGGCTCGGCAAGATAGCCCTGAACGTTCTGCCCGTCGGGGCGCCTGAAGCTGACTGTCGATCCCATCTCAACTCTCCTTGCGGGTGATTGAACCGGTCCCTCAAGGAAATGTGGCTTCGCCACTTTCCTTGATCCCCGCGTGGGACTGAGCCCGCACCGAGTGAGCGCCTGCGCGCTCACGAGTGGCTGGCGAAGGCCATCGGGCCTGCAAGCCCGATGGCGGTCGCCGCGAGGCGGCGGCCTTGGGGTGCCCAGTAGAGGCCAGTGCCGGCGCGGCGTCAAGCGGGATGCCCCCAATGCCCTACAGTGCTGCATCAACCCGCTGTGCCCGCCCCTGTGGGCGCAACCCGCATGAAGACCTATCGAATCGCGACCATCCCCGGCGACGGCATCGGCAAGGAAGTGATTCCCGCCGGCCGCCAGGTGCTGGAGCAACTCGCCGCGGCGGATCCAGGCTTTCGCTTCGAGTTCGAGAACTTCGACTGGGGTGGCGATCACTATCGCGCCCACGGCGTGATGATGCCCGAAGCCGGCCTGGACGCACTGCGCGACAAGGACGCGATCCTGTTCGGCTCGGCCGGCGACCCGCAGATTCCCGACCACATCACGCTGTGGGGCCTGCGCCTGAAGATCTGCCAGGGTTTCGATCAATACGCCAACGTGCGGCCCACGCGCATCCTGCCCGGCATCGACGCGCCGCTGAAACGCTGCCGGCGCGAGGACCTCGATTGGGTGATCGTTCGCGAAAACACCGAAGGCGAATACGCCGGCGCCGGCGGGCGCGTGCACCAGGGCCAGCCGATCGAAGCCGCGACCGACGTGACGCTGATGACGCGCGCCGGCGTGCAACGCATTCTTCGCTTTGCGTTCAACCTGGCGCGTTCACGCCCGCGCAGGTTGTTGACGGTGGTCACCAAATCGAACGCGCAGCGCCACGCGATGGTGATGTGGGATCAGATCGCGCGCGAAGTCGCGTCCGAGTTTCCCGACGTGAGCTGGGACAAGGAACTGGTGGACGCGATGACGGCACGCATGGTGAACCGCCCGGCATCGATCGACACCGTCGTCGCGACAAATCTGCACGCCGACATCTTGAGCGACCTGGCTGCTGCGTTGGCCGGCAGCCTGGGGCTGGCGGCCACCGCCAACCTCGATCCCGAACGGCGCTACCCCTCGATGTTCGAACCGATTCACGGCTCGGCCTTCGACATCATGGGCAAAGGTCTGGCGAATCCGCTTGGAACGTTCTGGTCGCTCGTCATGATGCTCGAGCACTTGGGTGAAGCAGTCGCCGCGCGGCAGGTCATGGCGGCGATCGAAGCCGTGACCGCCGATCCACGACTCCACACCCGCGATCTGGGCGGCACGGCGACGACGCTTCAGGTCACGGCGGCGCTGTGCGCGTGGCTGCGGGCGAACCCGCTGCTGCGCGCCGCGGCTTGATCGCAACAATCGCAGCAGTCGCAACGACACGAAGGACAGACCCGATGCACCCGAACCTCATCACCACGCTCGTGCTGGCCGCTGCCGCGCTGGCGGCAGCGCCGGTCCAGGCCCAGCCCTGCCCCGACAAGAGCCTGATGTACTGGCAGGCCTTCCCGCCGGGCGGCGAGTCGGACCTGTCGGCGCGGCACCAGCAAATCGTGCTGAAGAAAAAATGCCCGGCG
>JAEMQF010000179.1 GCA_022758925.1 Burkholderiales bacterium
GCTCTGCGGGCCGTGGAAAGCGAGCAGGTTCTTCAGGGTCTCGAACATGTGGCTGTCGCGCAGGTTCCACGCGGCGCGCGAGCCGTAGTACATGATGCGGTAATAGCGCTCGGCGTTGGCGACAAGGCGCGCGTTTTGCACTGCGTCGAGAAAGCGTTCGCCGTCCTGGTCTGCATACTCGGCGTGTTTCTTCAGCAGGTCGCCCAGGGTCGACACGACCTCGCGTTCGCAACTGTGGTACGCCGACGTGAGCGCCGCGCGGCCGTAGGTGGCAGGGTCCGGCTGCCACGGCGTCAGGCAGGCGTAGCGGTGCCGCGCCACTGCCGCGGTCTTGGGGTCGACATCGTCCAGATAGCGCAGCACCGAGCGGATCGAGTGGTACAGGCTGTAAAGGTCGAGCCCGTGAAATGCCACCTTGCGCGCGCCGCTCGCCCCGGCATTGTGTTGGCGCAGCCAGTCGACGAAGCTGCGCATCTCCCGGTTGCGCCACATCCACACCGGGAAGCGGGCGAAGGCCGTCCATTCGGTGGGTGCGACGCGGGCCTGTCGGACATAGTGATCGATGCGCGCCGCATCCGGCCAATCGCCTTCGATGGCGACAAACGAGAAGCCCTTGCGCACGATGAGTTCGCGCGTGATGCGCTCGCGCATCGAATAGAACTCCGAGCTGCCGTGCGTGGCCTCGCCGAGAAGCACGACGCGCGCGTCACCGACGCGCCGCAGCAGCCCTTCCAGAGCGGCACCCTGGGGCGTGGCGAAACGTTCGCAGCTCGCAGCGATGGCCTCCGCCAAGGCCGCGTCGGTCGTCGTGCGCGCCGCCCGCGCCTCGACCCGCGTCAGATCGCCTGCGCTCAGCGCCCTGCCGTCGCTTGCCAACGACACGGGCAGGCGCAGGTCGGCGATGTCCTGCGAACGGTAGGCGTCGGCCGACACGCGCGTCACACGCACGAGTTCGCGCACCTCCGGGTCGGCCCCCATCGGCATCACGAGGCAGCCGCCGACACGCAATTGCTGTTTCAGCGCATCGGGGATATGCGTTCCACCGGCGTTCACCAGGATCGCGCCGAACGGGGCGTGTGCGGGCCAGCCCGCGTCAATGTCGCCATGCAGCAGGTGCACGTTGCGCCGGCCCAGCCTGCCCAGCGTCGCGACGGCCTTCGCTGCCAGCGCGGCGTCGGGCTCGACGCTGAATACCTGCGCCGCGATGCGTGCCAGCAGCGCCGTCGCGTAGCCGGAGCCGGTGCCGATCTCGAGCACCTTTTCGCCGCCCTCCAGGCCCAGGGCTTCCAGCATCATTGCAACCACCGAGGGCTGCGCAACCGTGGATCCGTCGGCGCGCGCAATCGCCGTGTCCTCATAGATGAATTCGTGCAGATCCTCGGACACGAAGGCTTCGCGCGGCACGCAGCGCATGGCCTCGAGTACAAGCGGCGCATGCACGCCGCGGCCCGCGACTTGGTTGTCCACCATGTCCCGGCGCAGGCTGGCGAAGCGGTCTTCTTCCATGAGGCTCTGCAGCGCAGAACGACACTCGGTGCAAGACAGCGCGGCAGGCCGCTAGATTGCCGCCGATTCGCCTTGCGCGGGTTGCGCTGAGTCAATGGCCGACGCCGAACGTCGCGACCCAATACGAGACACATCACGTGGCCGAGCATGAGCCCCCGCCCGGCCGTTCCGAAGGAGGCTCGCACCGCAGTGCGAAGCACGGAGGTTACCCAGTGAGCGCCCTGCTGACCGACCTCTACCAACTGACCATGTTTCAGGCCTACCTGGAGCAGGGCATGGACCAGAGCGCCACGTTCGAACTGTTCGTGCGCAAACTCCCCACCGGGCGCAACTTCCTGGTCGCAGCCGGGCTGGAGCAGGCGTTGCAGATGCTCGAGACCCTCGCGTTCACTGACGACGAAGTCGCCTGGGTCGCACAGCAGGGCGGTTTTTCGCAGCGCCTGCTCGACGCTTTGAAGCGTTTTCACTTCACCGGCGACGTGCACGCGATGGCCGAAGGCACGGTCTTCTTTGCCGACGAACCCTTGCTTCGCGTGACGGCGCCGCTGCCGCAGGCGCAACTCGTGGAGAGCCGCCTGCTCAACATCGTGCATTTCCAGACGCTGATCGCGTCGAAGGCGGCGCGTGTCGTGCTCGCGGCGCCGGGCAAGCTGCTGGTGGACTTCGGCATGCGGCGCGCCCACGGCGAGGAGGCGGCGCTGTTCGCCGCGCGTGCCGCTTACCTGGCCGGGTTTTGTGGAACGGCCACCGCCGAAGCCGGACGGCGCTTCGGCATTCCGGTGTTCGGCACGATGGCGCATTCGTTCGTGCAGGCGCACGCCAGCGAAAGCGATGCCTTCGAGGCATTCGCGCGCGCCCGGCCACAGCGCCCGACCCTGCTCGTCGACACCTACGACACCGAGGCGGCCGTGGCGAAGATCGTCGAACTCGCGCCGCGCCTTGCGCGCGACGGCATCGCAATCGGCGGCGTGCGCCTGGACAGCGGCGACCTCGCGGCGCATGCCCGCACGGTACGCGCGCTGCTCGACCAGGGCGGCCTGAAATCGGCCAGCATCTTCGCCAGCGGCAATCTCGACGAATGGCGCATCGCGCAACTGCTCGCCGACGGCGCGGCCATCGACGGCTTCGGCGTCGGCACGGCGCTCGACACCTCGAGCGACGCGCCGTCGCTCGATGCCGTCTACAAGTTGCAGAGTTATGCCGGCATTGCGCGCCGCAAGCGCTCCGAAAGCAAGGCCACCTGGCCGGGCATCAAGCAGGTATGCCGGGCGTTGGACGCCGATGGACGCCTTGCGCACGACCGTGTTCAGCTCGCGTCGGAGGTCTGCGCCGAGACAGCTCTGCTTCAGCCTCGCCTGCAGGACGGCCGCCGGGTTGGGCCAACGCCCACGCTCGAAGAATCACGCGCGCACTGCGCCGCGCAGTTGTGCGCGCTGTCGCAACACCTGCGTTCGCTGCAACCCGCGACGCGCGCCTACCGCGTCGACATTTCGGACGCTTTGCGCGCGCTGGCCCTGCAGGTCGACGCAAGTACGCGCTGAGGCCCGTTTGCCCACCAACCGCAGTTGCACGCGCCCGGGTGGAGTGTGATGCGGTGCGCCGGCAAGGCGCGACGCCGCTGCGGGCACCTGGCCGCGACCAGGAGCAACGCCGCCAGCGTGGCGCAGCGCGGCTCAATCGGGTGCGTCGCGCTCCTGCCCAAGACAAGCCGTTCGCTGCTTTGCAGCGCAACCCTGCCGGTCTCAGGGCGACTGAGGCGCTGCGGCGGGGCCCTTGGCCGCAGCTGCCGCGGCCCTCGCGGTCGCGCCTTGCAGTTCGCCTTCGAGCCAGGGCACGAGAGCGTCGAACACCAGCCCCACCGTTTGCGACAGCGCGGCTGCGGCGCCGGCCGCGTCGGCCGTTGCGCTCGGGGCGCTGGCCTCGAACTGGCGGCGCGCGACGCGCGTGCGCTTGCGTTGATCGAAGAGTTCGGCGGTCAGGGCGAGTCTGGCCTGGCCCGGTGGCGCGCTGACATCGTGGTGCAGCGTATCAACGCCGATCGTGAGCAGCCAATCGGCGCGCAACGGCTCGCCGAGCATGCCCAGCGCCGTGGCGACGCCACGCGCCTCGAGTCGGCGCTGCAGCAGCCGCGGCAGTTGCCGCATCGGGCGTTCGGCCCAGAAGGCGAGCTGGTAGTAAGCGAACTGATGCGCGCGCCGCGAATAGGCGATCGAGACCGTGTCGGCCTGCGCGTCCGCCGGCATCGGCTGGATCAGCAGCGCGGGCACCAGGGGCTCGGAGCGCCGCGGCGCCGGCGCCGCGGCGTCCTGCAGAACGTGGTAGGTCAGCGGCGCGGCTTCGCCGCCGATGCCGAGCGACACGCACCCCGCCAGCAGCAACGCCGCGAGCAGCGCGACGATGCGCCTCATTCGGTCACCCTTGCGCTTCGTGCCGCCCGGCCGACAAAGGAGCCATGCCGTTGCCATGCATGAACCATGCGCAGGGACGTGCCGTGCCGGAGCAACGCGCGGACCGCCGCAGGCGATCCCCTTTTCGGGCGACCGCGCGAAGGCCTCATGGCAACTGCTCCCCAGGGCCGAGCTGCGCCTTGCCCGGCCCGAGCAGTGCTGCGCGCGGGTCGCGCAGGCGGTCCAGGACGCGGGTCGCGCTCTCGACACTGAGCCGGAGTTCGGTGACGGCTGCGTCCAATTGGCTGTCGATGTTGGCAGCCGAGTCCTCAAGCCGCCGCGCGCTGTTGATGGCCTGCTGCTGCACCGCGGCGCCCGCAGTCGCGATCTGGTTCATCCCACGCCGCGCATCGGCGAGGGTGCGCTCGGTCTCGGCGAGCGTGGTGTCGAGGCGTTCGCCGATTCGTTCGGAGACGCGCGCGGCGCGGTCTCCGGCACGCCCCAGCTGATCGGCAGCGCTGCCGACGTCCTTGGCCGCGGCGCCGACCCCGGCGAGGGTTCGGTCAAGCGCGCCGAGGCGCTGATTGAGCCCGGCCGAAAGGTCGCGCAGATTGCGGATCGTGGCCAGCACGGCCTGGCGATTTTCGGCACTGAGCAGCTCGTTGGCGTTGCCCAGCGCGGTGGCGGTCATCTCGCCGATCTTGCTGACGCGGCCCGAAATATCGTCGAACTGCGAATGCCCTTCGCCGATGACGGGGTAGCGCTCTCCCTGCGCCACCTCGACCAGCGGTGGGCCCGGTGGCTCGCGCGTCACGAGTTCGATCGCCGCAATGTCGGTGACGTAGTTGCGCGTGACCAGCGCCACCGTGTTCGTGCGCACCTGCGCGCGCCGGTCGACGCGCACCTCGACGCGCACGCGGTTCAGCTTTTCGTCGGCGAGCGCGTAGTCTTCGACGCGGCCGACCTTGATGCCGCGCAGCTTGACTTCGCCGCCCACGTCCAGGCCGTCGAGCGACTGCGTTTCGAAATGAATCGTGTAGCGCTTGAAGTTGTCCTTGGCGCCGACGTCCTTCAACCACAGCACCGCCGCAACCAGTGCCGCGAGCAGCATGAGCACACCGGCGCCGACCCAGGTATAGCGCGCCTCAGCTTCCATGGTTGTGATTTCCGTTGGCCAGGGTGCGGTCTGCGAAGTAGTCGCGAAGCCACTCGTCTTCGATCGCCATGAGCTCGCGCACGCTGCCGTCTGCCAGCACGGTGCCGCGCGCGAGCACGATCACGCGGTCGACCACGCTGAGCAGTGTCTGCAGGTCGTGCGTGGCCAGCAGCACGGTGATTCCCAGGTCGTCGACGAGCGAGCGCACCAGGCGGTCGAAGCCGCGCGCGGTGATCGGGTCCAGCCCGGAGGTCGGCTCATCAAGAAAAAGGATCTCGGGCTCGAGCGCGATTGCGCGCGCGACCGCCGCGCGCTTGCGCATGCCGCCCGACAACTCGCTGGGCATCTTGGCCCCGGCGTCGACCGGCAGCCCGGCCTGGAGCAGCCGCAGCGCAACCAGCGCATCGACCGTCGCCGGCGCCAGCAGCGTGTGTTCGCGCAGCGGCACGGCGACGTTCTGCGCCACCGTCAACGACGAGAACAGCGCGCCGTCCTGGAACATCATGCCGAAACGCTGCCGCACGGCGTCGAGTTCGTCCGGCGTGGCGCTCCACATGTCGGTGCCGAGCAGGCGCACGCGGCCTGCGTTCGGGCGATGCAGGCCGATCATCTCGCGCAGCAGCACCGACTTGCCGCTGCCGCTGGTGCCGATCAGCCCGACCAGCGTGCCGCGCTCGACCGTGAAGCCCACGCCGTCGTGCACCAATTGCGCACCGAATCGCGTCACGACAGCTTCGACTTCGATCACCGCAGCCACCGCCGGCCTCAC
>JAEMQF010000141.1 GCA_022758925.1 Burkholderiales bacterium
AGTCCCATCCGCTCGCGGTCAACGTGTCTTGGCGCGGTGTGCATATGCAAAGCGCCGCGCTGGCCAAGCTGTCGGCGCATGACTCGCAAACGGACGTGGTGTTGGCTTCGGGCGCGAGCGAGGGGGTGCTGGTGGCAGCCGGTGGCGCAGCATCGCGCGGGATCACTGGCGCGCGCTGGATCGCAGTTGGGTTCGCGCTCGATGACTCGAATTTTGCCATGCAGCCGGCCTTCCCGGTATTTCTGGGCAGCGCGCTCGCGTGGCTGACCGCCGGCGCCGAGACGCTCACCCATGGGTTGGGTTACGTCGAAATGCCGCACGCTAACGCGAAAGTGACGGGACTCGATGGCCGCCCGGTAGCGGCGGTGAGCGTCCCGGGTGCTACCGTATTTGACGCTGTGCGGCCGGGTGTATTTACGGTTGCCTCGAATGCGGGCACGACACAGGTCGTCGCGAACGTCATCGATCCGCAGGTCTCGGACGTCAACCGCAGCCGCTTTGCCGGTGAGTCTGTGGCGGTCACGCCGACATCAGGCTTGCCGCGCTTCGGCTTCGAACCCTGGGTTGTGCTGCTTGCGCTTGCCGTGGCGCTACTCGCTCTTGAGTGGCTGGCCTACACGCGCCACCGCACTGTCTGAAAAATGCAGCTTCCAAGCTTGACGCAAGCGTGGCCCCTGTGGCTGTTGGCCTTATTGCCGCTGATGTGGCTCGCCGCATTGCGGCATCGCACGCGCCTGAGTCCGTGGCGCATGACCCTGGCTGTTTCGCTGCGCTCGGTGGCTCTGGGGGCGTTGGTGTTGGCCTTGGCTCAGCCGGTACTGCAACGGGCGATTACGGATATTTCGGTGGTGTATGCGCTTGACGTGTCACGTAGTGTTGCTCCCGCATTTGTGCTGGGAGCTTTGGATTGGATGCGGCAGGCGAACAGAACAGGTGAGCCGGCCCAGGCGCGCTATGTGGTGTTTGCGGATCGGCCGCGGTTGTTAAATTCGATCGAGGAGATCCAATCGGTGGCAGTTACCGAGGATACGGCGGCAAGCCGATCGGCGATCGGCCAGAGCGCCACCGATCTGGAACAGGCATTGGACATGGCCGCCTTCGGCTTTGCGCCGCATCACGCCAAGAGACTGGTATTGATGACGGATGGCAATGCCACCGACGGCGACGTTTGGCGTGCTCTGCCTCGCCTGCAGGCCCAGGGCGTGCGCATTTTCGCGCTACCGGCTCCGGCGGCTGTCGAAAACGACGCCTGGATCGAAGCGGTCGATTTGCCCGAAGGCATGCGGCAGCAAGAGCCAGCGACGGTGCGGGTGCGGGTGGTTTCGCGCGTCCAGAGTCCGGCGCGCATCCAGATGAAGCTGAACGGCGGTGCCGCCGTGCAACAAGGAACGATGCTTCAGCCGGGCGAGAATGAAATCATCTTCAGAACGCGGTTCAACCGGCAGGGCGCCAACACTGTCGAAGCAGAGGTCGCTGCCGAGGGCGATCAAGTCAGGCAGAACAATGTCCTCTCTCAAGCCCTTTGGCTCGGACCGCGCGCCAAGGTCCTGTACGTCGAGAGCAACGCAGCAAGCGCGCGCTATTTGCGAGATGCGTTGCACACGCAGGGCATCGAGGTGACGGTCGCCGGCGTGGAAGGGTTTGGCGCCAAGCTCAAGGGTCAGGATGCCGTGGTCTTGAGCGATATTCCCGCGCAGAAACTCGACCCGGCGACAGTGCAGCAAATGGAAGCGTTCGTGCGCGAAGGCGGTGGTCTCGTATTTGCCGCGGGTGAGAACACCTACGGCGTGGAAGGTTTTGCCAAGAGCAGAATGGAACGCCTGTTGCCGGTCAAATTTGAAAGCCAGCGCAAGCGCAAGGAACTGGATCTGGTGTTGGTTATCGACCGCTCGTTCAGCATGCGCGGCCGCAAGCTTGAGTTCGCCAAGTCTGCTGCCCTTTCCACCCTGGACCTGCTCGACGAACACCACCGGCTCGCGGTCGTCGCTTTCGACTCACGGCCGCACGATGTCGTGCCCCTTGCGGAAGTGGGCAAAAAGCAGCGCGCCGAAGATCTGATCAGCAGCATGTCGGCCAGCGGGCAGACCAATATCTACAACGCGCTGTGGCACGCCTATCGCCTGCTGGAGAATTCACCGGCCAAGACCAAGCACGTGATCCTGCTGTCCGACGGCAACACCGCGCCACCGGGGAGACTGGCGGCCGAGACCTCGAGCAGCGTTGCCATGGCGCTGATCCGCAAGGAGCGCGGCCTGCCGCCCGAGCAGGAATTTGACAAGAGCCTCGCGTCCGGTGGCGTCGACGAGCTGACAGCGCAATTCACGCGGGCGAACATCACGCTATCCACCGTGGCCATTGGCGAGAATCCCAACCTCGAGCTGATGGCGCGGCTTGCGCACGCGGGTAATGGCAGAAAGCACGTCGCGGAGAGCGAAAAGGAGATTCCGGCCTTGTTCGTGATCGAGGCGAAACGGCTGCTGGGCGAATCCATCATTGAAGAACCGTTCCGTCCGCTCGTCAGACTGAAGACGGAAGCAGTAGCCGGCGTGGATTTCGAAAACGGTCCCGAGTTGAAGGGATTCGTGCTCAGCCAGCCCAAGCGCTTCGCGGAGGTTGTCCTCGAAGCCAAGGATCATCAGCCGCTGCTGGTGCAAGGCCACTACGGGCTCGGCAAGAGCATCGCTTTTTTGTCCGACATCAAGAACCGCTGGGCGGTTGACTGGCTGGGCTGGCCCGGCTACGGCAAGTTGTGGGCACAGCTCGTGCGGGAGGGCATGCGCCGCGACACCGGTGAGGAACTGGCGCTACGCGTGGCGCGCGAAGGGCGCGCGGCAATGATTACGCTATCGGCGCTGACCGCAGACGGGAAGTTTCGTGATGACATCGCGCCGAAAGTGCGCATGAGGGCCCCGGACGGAACTTCCGCCGTGTCGCTGTTGCGCCAGGTCGGGCCAGGACTGTATCAGGCCCGCATCGCGCTACAAGCCTCGAGCGCGGGGGCCTACGCCTTCGACTTGGTGGAGTCGCCAGGGCTGATGCCGCAAGCACTGGCGCAGGCAGGCACGCGCAGCTTGTTTTACGGTTACTCGGACGAGTATCGCAATTTGTTCCCGAATATCGGTCTGCTCAGGACACTGTGCGAGCGCACCGGCGGGAAGTTCGCGCCGCGAGTGGAAGACGTTTTTGCGCGCCAGGGCGACGGCGGACTGGTATCCAAACCTTTGTGGCGCCACTTTGCCGCTATCGGGCTGGTGCTATTTCTATTGGATATTCTGTTTCGCCGCATGTCCGGCTACCGATGACTAGTGGCCCGACGATGCACGAGTGTCAATTCGCTGTTGACAAAGCCAATGCTGGAGTATTCAATTTATGAAGCCGAAGCCGTTGCAATAAGGTCGATCCGCGTGCTGGATTGTGTATTGGACCCGACGCGGATGGCGAATCTCAAGCAGCGTTTCCACAAAAACAAACCGTGGCGCTCGCGGCGGGCGCACAGGTACTTCGAGGAGGAGACTTACCATGAGGTATTTCAGATTGGCGCTCGCGGCCTTTGGAATGGCATCGATCGCTACGGCAACGCCTGCATTTGCGCAGGCAGGCAATGAATGGACCAAGTATGGCGGCGACTACGCAAATACCCGGTATAGCACCCTGAATCAGATCAATACCGGCAATGTGAACAAGCTCAAGGTGGCCTGGATCCATTCATTGGGCGCATTGGAAACCCAGGAAGCCACGCCGCTGATCGTGGGCGACACGATGTACGTCCCCAGCTCCACCGGGCCAAAGCATGTTTTTGCGTTGAATGCCAAGACCGGCAAGATAAAGTGGAAGCATGATCCGGAACTTCCGGCGGACTACATGGCCACGGTGTGTTGCGGGCTGGACAGCCGCGGCGTGGCGTATGCCAATGGTTTGGTCTTTTTCGGCACATTGACGGCGAGATTGGTCGCCCTGGACGCCAACACCGGCGAAGAGAAGTGGAATGTTCAGGTGATGGATTACAAGAAGGGCCACGCTATCACCTCGCCACCGCTGGTGTACAAGAATCTGGTGGTGACCGGGATTGCCGGGGGCGAGTACGGCATCCGAGGTTTCATCGAAGCGCACGATCAGATGACCGGCAAGTTGGTGTGGAAAACCTACACCATTCCCG
>JAEMQF010000023.1 GCA_022758925.1 Burkholderiales bacterium
CCGATCAGCGACGTTCCGTCGGACTACAAACGCTGGCTGCTCAACCAGCCGGACGTTGATCCGTACCTCGTCAAGGCGCTGTGCGGGGTGGTGGCATGAAGCGCATCTATATCAGCGGCCCCATGACTGGCCTGCCCGAACTGAACTTCCCGGCCTTCAACGCCGAGGCCGCCCGCCTACGGGCACTCGGCTTCGAGGCCGTTCGGGCGCAGTCACGCGCCGGGTCGAGCGGGCCGTGGGTGACGCACTTCGAGGCGATGGCCCTCAAGACCGTGGTTCGCCGCCTGTTCAAGTGGCTGCCGATCAGCGTGGAGCTTGCCACCGCTATCGAGGCAGACGAGCGGGCCGAGATCGGGATTCCGCAGGACAACGCGCTGATTCCAACCACGGTGGATTCCGAGACTGGCGAGATCGTGTCGGAAGCGGGAGAAGAACCGCAAGCCAGCAAGCCGGTCGACGCTGGCGAATGGACCCCTTCGCCTGAAGAAGCCGAGCAAATCCGGCTTCGTGAGCTTTCGGAAGCGAACGGCTGACCATGTGCAATCGAGACTGCAATCAAGGCCGCCGCTGCCCTGCGCGGCTGTACCCAGGCATCGGCAAATGCTCAGACCTGGACAACATGGATCCGGGGCCGATCCGAGCCGAATCTCATGACAAAGAGCGCGATCGCATCTCGGCAGCGGAAATCGCGCTTGGGATTGCTTGGGCGCTGTGGGCGCTTGTGATGCTGTTCACGGCTCTGGATACGGCTGCACGCGAAGGCTTTTTCGATTGGTTTTGACAGGACAACAGCAATCATGAGTCGAACAAATCTGACTGAACTCCATCGCCGATGCATTTCAGTCTTGGAGCGTCTTGGCGGCACAGCGACGGTCAAACAGGTTGCAGAAGCTGTCTCCGGTCGGCTTGAGATCGTCAGGGAAGAACTGCGCGCTATGAGCGGTTTTGGCCTGATTTTTATGACCAAGGGCGCAGGAGGGCGCTATACGGTGTCGTTGACAAAGCGCAAAGCGGAAAGGCGAGAAACCGCAGCAGTAGCCAAAACGCGGACAGTCGTCAACGCATCGAGCAGTGACACATACGACGGTTCGGACCTGCACCCTATTCCTGGCCTGCCTCATTCACGGATGGTTGCGTTTTCGCTGCCGAGCCGGGTTGGTAATCGGCGGTATCACAAGGACGGGCGTGTGGAGGTGATTGAATGACAACCGAAGCCATTGAACCCCGCACCATTGAGGCGCTGCGCTCTGTTGTGAGCGAGCTTGCGCACGCTGTGCGCACGTCAACCATTGCGCCCGAGAGGCGCATGTGGAGCGCGGAAGACTGCGCGTCCTACCTTGGCTACAGCGTGAGCCACTTTCGGCAGCGCATCGCGCCAGACCCGAGCTTTCCGGCACCCGCGCAGGTCGGAACTGGCCCCGCAGGGCTGCGGTGGAAGGCCGTCGAAGTGACGGAGTGGGTCGAATCGCGCCGCGTGCGCAAAGGGGCGCGGCGATGATCGAAACGGCAACCGATACGCTGGTGAAGCGCCTACTGCACCCGGACGATTTTGGCTGGAGCGTGACCGCAGAAGTTCGGGACGCAGCCCGCATGGCGCTGCGCTCGACGCGGTATGACCTGTACCTGTGCGGCCCCATGACAGGCAGGCCGCATCTGAACAGACCGGCGTTTTTTCGCGCCGCGCGGGAGCTTCGCGGGATGAACTACAGCGTCTTCAACCCAGTCGAAAACGGCCTGCCAAGCGACTCTCCGTGGGAGCAGCACATGCGCATGGACATCGCGCACCTTGTGCGCTGCGAGGTACTCGTGTGCCTGCCAGGCTGCGAAGGAAGCCGGGGCGCGCAGATCGAAATCGCGCTGGCTTGCTGGCTCAAGATGCCGGTGAAGCCGCTGGAGGCACTGATACCGGAAGGAGTTGCATGATGGCCGGACGGACAAAGAAGCGCCCGCAGAAACGCCGCTGGGCTGCATCGCCCACTGCGCCGCTGCGGGCGCTCGTTGGAAGCCTTCCGTTCGACGAGGCGGAGCAGACCAAGCTCCAACTGCCTGGGCACATGGCATTCGAGGCTCTGCGCACTGGCAAGGCCAGCGACGAAGCCGGGGACTTCGACACGCTCGCAATCATTGCGAACGTCTGCCTCGTGCGCGCAGAACAGATCGACAAGGTAGCAAAGCGCGACGGTCGCGCCACGAGCGAGGCGGACTTCCTCGTTCCCGTCGTGCAGGACGCTCAGGAAGCCCTGATGCACATCCAAGCGCGCGGCATTCGCGCCGGGCGCATGGTCGCCACCGGGCCTGAGCTTCAGGCACTGGCAACGATGCTCGACATTCACGACCAGCTTGTCGCCAATTCGACACCGCGACAGATGGAGCTTGCGCTGCGCGAGGTCGCTGCCCGCATGCAGCGGCAGCAGGTGTATCGGCTGGAGGTTACGCCATGAGCACTGCCGATGCGATCGAACGGCAGCGACAACTGCCTGGATGGAAGCAGCGCATGGCACTTGATGCCCGCGATCGCAGGCGCGCTATTTGGCTGACGCTGCGAGAGGAAGGTGGCTATTGGAGCGCGCGCGAGCTGATTGACCATCTGCGCGATATTGACCCTGACGGCGGGCATTGGACTCGATCAGTCACCAGGGCGCTGAACAAGCTCAAGGCCGACGGGTGCGTGATTGCGAAGCCCAACCGGTATGGGGTTGAAACCTACGGCGTCACGGTCTTGTGTGTGGAGCCGGATTGATTCTCATGGCGGCCTATTACAACGAGATTGACCCCTACGCGGCCCAATGGCTGCGTAACTTGATCAATGCCGGACACATTGCGCCGGGGGATGTTGATGAGCGTAGCATTGAAGATGTCAGACCAAGCGACCTGCGTGGATACACCCAGTGTCACTTCTTCGCAGGAATTGGCGTGTGGAGCTACGCACTGCGAAGAGCCGGATTTCCTGATGCCAGCCACGTGTGGACTGGATCATGCCCATGCCAACCTTTCAGCACGGCAGGCAAAGGCGCTGGGTTTGCTGACGAGCGGCACCTATGGCCCGCATGGTTCCACCTCATCGAGCAGTGCCGCCCTCCAGTCATCTTTGGTGAGCAGGTTGCAAGCCCAGACGGCTACGCTTGGCTCGACCTTGTTCAAACTGACGTGGAAGCGGCAGGTTACGCCTTCGGGCCGGCCGTTCTCCCTGCTGCGGGCTTCGGTGCGCCGCACGGACGGCATCGGATTTTCTTCGTGGGTGACGCCAACTGCGAACGACTCGACCGGAAGCACGCATTGCTACGGGCCAAAGAAACCGGACGGGGCGCGTGCGATTTACCTGAAACTGCCGGGGCAGGTGAACCTTGCGCAGCACATCCGGTTAACGGCTTCTGGCGAGATGCTGACTGGCTCTTGTGTCGGGATGGAAACTGGCGGCCAGTTGAACCCGGCTCATTCCCGCTGGTTGATGGGGCTGCCTCTAGAGTGGGACGACTGCGCGCCTACGGAAATGCCGTCGTCGCGCCGGTCGCGCAAGAGTTCATAGCCGCGTATCTGGCGACCACTCAGTAAAAATAGCCAAGGAGTAGACATGAAGATCAAAGTGAAACGGACGCACCCGAATGCACGGATGCCGTTCTATGCAACCGAAGGGGCTGCGTGCTTCGACCTGTATGCGGCGACAGTCAGCGAAGATAGGGGGGAATCTCTATACCCAGGCGTTCAGATCTCGGTCGGCACCGGGCTTGCGTTTGAAATCCCGCCTGGATACATGATGAGAATCGCCCCGCGAAGCGGGCTGGCGTTCAAGCACGGCGTCGAGGCGTTCCCTGGCGTCATCGACTCTGATTTTCGCGGGGAGGTCATGGTGCTGCTTCGGTGCTGGCAGATTGGTGATAGTGATCGATCCGTGCTCATCAATCCAGGCGACAGGATCGCGCAAGCATTTATATGCGAAGGCCCTCGGCTGGAGTTCGAGGAAGCGGACGAGTTGGCGAAGACGGCGCGCGGGGCCGGTGGGTTTGGAAGTACAGGGGTGTGAAATGGCAATGTTTAGGAAGAAACCGGTAGTGGTTGAAGCGCACCAGTTTGATGGGACGCTTGAATCAAAGGCGAAAATGGAAACTGAGTTCGGGGTGACGACGGTCGATGTAAAAATCTACCACGGCAAGCTGCTGGCATGGCGCATTGGCACACTGGAAGGCCCGCACGAAGTGACGCCGGGAGACTGGATCATTCGCGGTGTGAAGGGTGAGTTTTACCCGTGCAAACCGGACATCTTCGAGGCTACCTATGAGGCGGTATAACTCTCGGTGCTCCGTTGCGGGTGTTGACAGCCACGCCTCCAGAGCCAAGCCAACTTCATGCGGCACGCCACCGCGTGAAGGGCTTTGGCCGCTACCCGAGCTTGTCAGCCAAGTTCGCCGCATCCTCTCGGTAATACACCGCCGAGAGGATGCGCAGGTCGCGGTGCCCGCTCACCTTCGCAAGTTCCAGCACGGACAGCTTCTTCGCCATGCGCGTGAGCGCCGTCGCTCGCAGGTCGTGGAAGTGGGCGTCCTTGAGCATCGCGCGGTCGCGTGCCTTGCGCCACAGCGCATCTAGGCTCGCGGAATTGCGAATCCCGAACACCATCGCATCGCATCCTGGTGTGCCGCGCAGTTGGTCCAGCAGCGCAAGCGCGCGCGTGGACAGGGGCACATCGCGGGATGAGCCGTTCTTCGTCATCGCAAGATGCGCGACGCGGCGCTGTAGGTCAACGTCGGCCCACGTCAGGCCCACGATCTCCCCCGCCCGCATGGCCGTCTCCACGGACCAAATGACCGCAGCCCCAACGCGGGCGAGTTGCGTCAGAGGCTGTTTATCCGGCTCATACCCACACGCTTGCAGCACAGCGGCGATTTCGTTGTCTGAGTAGATGCGCGTGCGCGGAGCTGGCTCTTTGGGCCTGCGAACACGCGACAGCGGATTCTCAGGCAGCCATCGCCACTCCCGCACGGCAACGGCGCACGCGCTCGACAGCGTGGTCATTTCACGGATGACCGACGCACCAGAGACACGCAGCAGCCGCCGATCACGCCATGCGGCGAAATGCTCGGGCCCAAGATCAGACAGACGAACCGATGCGATCTCATCCCGAAGCACGGCCTCAAGGCGCAGCGCCTCTGGCCTGCCGCCTCGATGACCAGGCAGCACCTCGTCAATGTACCGGCGCAGCAGGTCGCCAAACCGCGCTCCGGGAGGGGCAAGCCCGCTTTTGCCAGACGCAAGCGCCGCCTCTTGGGCCGTTGCCCACGCTGCCGCTTCGGCCTTGGTGCCGAAACTTGCCGACAAATCCCGACCGCCCACACGCACACGCGCGCGCCATCGCTTCCCACGCCGCTCAATCCGCGCCATCTCAACCGCTCCTACCGATTAGCTTGGGCCTTTCGCTGGGCCACTTTTGGGCCGCGATGATACGCCACCGTGGGAAGGTTTGGGCGGGTTTGGTGTTACTGGCTGATCTATCCGCCTTGCATAAGCGGTTGATTCTGAACAGAAAAAAGCCGATCTGCAGTGGATCGGCTCATTTCTCGTGGTGCCTCGAGCCAGCACCAGAAATCAAGCATTGGCGCGGCTTTGCCGATGGTGTGGGTCTTTGGTGGGCCTAGATGAACATCATTGCGGCAACTGCATAGACCAATCCCTCAGCGCATCGATGCGCGCTCGACACTGCTCGTAGAGGGCGGCTGCGTCAAGAATCCACCCTGCGACATCGGCGTCCGTGCTGTCGCCGGGATCGGCGGCAACGGCGGGAGCGGCTGAAGCAGGGCCGCCGGTGGTCGTGGGCAGCTTGAGGCCGAAAGCGGGGGATTGCTGGAGCAGCCCGCGAGCGTCAGAAGACAGGCAAGGGCGGCCCGTCGTTGCGGTCTGAAGGTCATGGCGAAGTCTCCGGGTTGTGGCGTCGAGTTCGACAATGCGCGCGTCTCGCGCGGCGATGGCTTCGTCTGCGGCTTTCTGCGCAGCTTCGATGCGTCGGCGTGATTCCTCAACGGCTGCTGCTTCGCGCTTGGCAATGTCCGCCTTGATGGAAGCCACTTCGGCGATGCGGGCGCGGCGCTCGATGCCGTAGCCAGAAGCAAAGCCGAGCGCGAACAGGAAGGCGGCAAAGATGATGCTGATCGGGTTCATGCCTGCTCCGAGCTACGAAACCAG
The DNA here is from genome assembly GCA_022758925.1 of Burkholderiales bacterium. Lineage (GTDB taxonomy): Bacteria > Pseudomonadota > Gammaproteobacteria > Burkholderiales > Burkholderiaceae_C > JAEMQF01. The sequence continues at coordinate 6,175 of JAEMQF010000023.1, forward strand.
TACCCAAGCGCCATCCCAAAGCTCGGGCCAAGGCCGCTGATGAAGCTCTGCACGTCGAGCCGGTCATGCAGCAGCGCCCATAGGAGCGCACCGACGTAGACCGCCCCGAGTGAGAGTGTTGCGATGGCGCGGAAGTTGAACAACCCTCGGTTCATTCCACGCCTCCGATGCACATCTGATATTCGGCCTGCCTACGCTTCACAAGCCCGGCCATTTCACGCCCGCCAGCGCGCGTCCACCTGTGGCGACGGGTCTCCACTGCCGTGATCGGGTCCATCAGGTTGCCTCCATCAATGGCCGGTACTTGGCCGAGCGCACCAGCATCACGCTGTGGACGTGCTCCCGGTTGATGTCGCACGCCGAACGCTTGCCGTACAGCGCCGCCCGGCTTTTGGTGCAAGTCGCCTCCACGTTGGCAAACCACTTCTGCGGGTCACAGCCGTGTTTCAAGCCGCACGCTCGGCGGTCAGCTTGCACGCCACCCATGCCGCCGTTGTAGGCCGCGTCAGCGAACGCAAGCGCCGCCTGCGGTTCTGCCACCAGACGGTGAATGTCCTGATAGTTGCCACGCGACATGAGCACGATGGCCCGAAGCTGCAAGTCTGCGCGTTGGTACACGTTCGCCCACGTCCAGCCCTTCAACTCAGGGTAACGGCTGCGCAGGTCGGCCAGCGAATCGAAGCGCACCGAGCCGTCGGGGTTAAATGCGCGGGTGATCTGCCCCATGCCTGCGCCTTCCTCGCGGGAGGTTTTGAGGCGCGAGGTCGGCGACCAGCACGACGGGCTACCAAGCGAGACGCACGATTCCTGCTCGACCAAACCGGCCAGCAATTCAGGCGCTGGGTGGTCTCCCCAAAACCGTGCTTGCTCGGCTTTGAGCACGGGCGCGTAGGTTGCGGCATTGGCGGGAATGAACGTCGCCGGGTCGAGCGTTGCAGCGTGCACCTTGCTGCCGAACAGCATCAGCAGTGCCGCCATGAGGATGGAAAGCGCCACAAGTGCGAGGCCCGCCCCGGTCGGCGATTCACTGGCGCGGGCGAACAGCTTTTGCATGTCCGCTTCGGGGTAGTCGGTCAGCGCCTTGCGCGAAATGTGCGCGAAGGCCACGGCCAACACACACACCAGCAGGCCGAGCAGCAACATGCCGGTGCTCAGGCCGCCGTCTGGGTCGGTGGAGAACAGCGCCCCCAACACCAAGGCGCTGCCGAGAACGAGATAGAGATTGCGGAATCGAAACATGGTCATTTCTCCGAGGTTTTGCCGCGAAGCTTCGCGTCGAGGTTCTTGACGTGCTGCACAGCCTTGGTGATGGACATGCCATCCTTGACGGCGCGTTGCGCGATCCAAATGGGAAAAGTGAGGTCATGGACACCGGCATCCACACCTCGGTGATGGCCGCCCGGCACAGGCACGCCGTCGATTTCGCAGTGGCCGCAAAGCACCAGCAGATTGCGAATGTCGTCCGGCGTCTCGATGGGCTGCTCGCCCATCTTGTGCGTGAAGCCGTAGGGGTCGAACATGTGCAGGGTGTCGAGCACCTTTTCGGGGTCGAGAGCGCCCCACAGCGCCCACTCGTGCAGGTGGTGCACCTCGCGCTGGTCGCGGCAGCCGCAGATGAAGCAAGGCAGGTCGAGTTGACTCACCAGCAAGCGCTTGTTCTTGCGGAATTCGGCGCTCTCGGTGCGCTGGTCGTGGTCAGGAAATTCCACGAACTCGGTGAGGGTGTGCCTTTGTTCGTGCGTCATCAGTCGGTACTCCGTTTGTCGGCTTTCGCGTCCAGGCGGTCGAAAATCTTGTCGAGCTTCGTGTCGATACGGGCGAGAGCTTTTTCAAGATCGTCCTTGAGCACGTACTCCGTTGGCAGCTCTTCTCGCAGGTGCGCGAGGTCGGTTTTCAACTCCTTGACTGCTGACCACATTTCGCGGGCAAACCAGCCGAGCACCGTCAGTCCTGCGCCGAGTACCAAATTGATCGTGGATTGGGGTTCCATGCTTCTTCTTCTCCAAAAACTAAGGCCGCTCACTGGCGGCCTCGATTGCAAATGTGGGGTGTCCAAGTGCCCGGCATAGCTCGCCGGGGCTTGGCATGTCAGGGAAACCAGTGGGAGGCGTCCAGCCTGCCCATTGCAGCCAGCGGCTGGCGAAGGTGCTGCACACCATTTCGCCGTTGCCGTCCGTGCCGGTGCTGGTGCGCAACAGCAGGCGCAGGCCAATGCGCAGCAGGTCGAGATAGTCGTACTGGATAGGCTCAGACGTGGCGCGGTCGTACTGCGCCCGCATCGCGTCCTGCGTCACCGGGGAGCGGAACACCGTTACCGAACTGCCCTCGGCGATGTATTGCGAAACCGGGCGCAGCACGTTGTGAGCGCCGTCCATTTCCACCGAGTACAGGCGACCATTGACCCACCACGCCACACCGACGTGCGTGATCTGTGCGAACTTGCCAAGGCCAGCAGCACGCTGCACGACCTTGACCAGCGACCAGAACAAGCCCTTGCACGAAACGCCCAAGATGTCACCGTCCGCGATCTTGTCGCGGGTGTCCTCATAGCGCATGGCGGTGCCCCTTACCAGTTGATGGCTTGAACTTCCGCTACCGTGGTGGCCGCCGCGATCTGTGCTTTCAGCCCGGCGTGCTTGGTCAAGCAGCCAAGAATGGCAGCTTTGCCGTCGGCGCCCACCTGCTGAATCTGCGCCGCCGTGTGGGGCACGTAGCCCCACTTGCCGTTCTCATCGCAACAAAGTTGCATGGTCGTCCAGTTGGCCGGCAAACCCGGCAACAAGCTCGACACCACGTTGGCGTTCAGGTTGGCTTGGTCGGTCTGCTGGCTTGGGTAGGTGTATGCCTTGCCGAGAGCCGAGGACTGGAAGCCGCCGGTGATGGCAGAAGCGCAGGCCGCGCCGACGATGGCGAGTTGGGCTTGCTGCGCTTGTGCGAGTAGCTGCGCGGAAGTCGGCGCAGGGGGTGTATAGGGCTGCAATGTCTTTGGCGTATTTAGCACCAAGCCATGCGCTGTTGTGAAGGAATAAACCCCGTTATTTTCCTCGACGATAACATCGTCCTCAAACGCCCATACTTGTAATGTTGCTGTATCTTGAAATGTTTGCATTTTAATATTCCTGCCAGATGGAGATTGAATTGGAGCCAGATGCATTTGTGACCTGATAAGTCTGACCGGGCGGGACAGTTGCCGTCATCATGCCGTATACCGATAATGCCACGGGGGTATAGAAGCACGAAACTTCGGAACCATTGACAAAAAGCCGCGTACCGGCACCAGCAGTCGCTGCCGTATAAACCTCGACTTGCACAAGCAATGGGCGCCCGGTGGAATTGGTATAGGTCGTCCCAATGGCGCGCGAGCTTGTGACGTTGTTATATACAAGGTTGGATGGTGTTGCGACTTGCCCTAGTCTGACTGCCGCATTACTTTGCGTTGCGGCTGAGACAATTGTTTGACCTGCTGTAGTGCAACGCCAGTTAACACCATCCCAAACCATTTCAATAACTTGGTTATAGCCGTTGCTGACCCACGTATAACTTTGGCTTCCATCTGGAAAAGCAAGAAAAGGACTTCCGCTTGCTACGTTGGTTTGCGTCGTGACTGGATAGCCACAGCCATACACGAGAACCCGCTGGCCGCCGAACGCCCCTGGATTGACAGTGATCGTTCCCGCGGCCGAAAAGTTTGTGAAAACCAAAGTGGTAAACGCAACCGGCGTAACCGTGCTACTTGCCGCCGGAGTCAGTATTTGCGTTCCGGCCTGCGCCCAATTGACCGCTTGATTGCTTGCCGTTGCGGCCTTCACCGGCAAGCTGCCGCCGGTCGTCGCTACCAGTTCAAACGCCGTGGCCGTCGAGTTCACGCGCAGGATCGCGCCGTAGCTTGCCGCCAGTTCGCCGCCTTGCATGGCGGTTGCCGCAGGCCCGTAGATCGGGAGCGCAGCCAACCCGTTGATAGAGAGCGTTGATGCGCCGGTGTTCGTGGCCTTGATGTTCTGAATCGACACGATCATGCCCGGCGTGTAGGCGCTGATCGCGGGTTGCAGGTTCATCGCGTAGGCATTTACGCTTCCTACGTCACGAGCGGTGATGGGCGACGCGGTTTGCATCATCGTCAGCAAGTTGCTGATGATCGGCGCACCCGCCACGGGCGTGATGTTGGAAGCCGTCACGGACGTTTGTCCGTAGGCCACAGTCACCACCCACAGGCCAACGTAGCCGCTGTCGGCTGCCGGTGTTTGCTGCGTGCCGGTGGCTGCTGCCACCCCTGCCTTCACTGCGACTGTGCAAACACCATTTCGGGTTGTGTTCTGCGCGGTGCCGCTGTTGGCGGGGCCGGAGTACGCCTGCGACGGATTGCTTGCGTTGTAGTACGGCAGCACCGTAGGGTTGGCATCCACATCCTGATAGGTCGCCTCGATCAGGTAATTGATGCTGTAGCCGCTGGTGCTCGGTGCCGGGCACGACAGCGTGACCGCATCCATCAACAAACCCTGTTTGAGGATTTGGTGCGTGGTGTCAGCAGCCAGCGAACTGTAGGCCGTGCCGTCGAGGTTCTGGAGGCTGTAAATCTCGCCGGGCGCGACTTGCACCTGCATCGAAGCTGGCGAAGTCGGGGTGCAAGCCAAGCCATTCACGAGGGTGGTGGTGCCGAGCACAGCCGCCGCCAGTTTGCCCAGGCCGATCAGGGCGAATCGGTTGGTATCCAGAATGTCAGTTTCCAGCGGAATCTGCCCCGGATAAATCATCTTTCTGTCCATTGGTGCTCCATGTAAAAAAGCCCGCTCAAGGCGGGCTGGTGGTCGAAAGGGAAAAGGCGATCAGTTGGCGATGCGCGTCCAGATGGTGGTGCCCACCGGCTTCACGCTGTCGATTGCTGCGTAGATGTCTGCATCCGTTACCGCTCCCTGAATCATGCTCATCGAGGCCAGTTCAGCCTGTGACCCTTGGCTGTAGCCGCCGGTCGAAATGCCGTAGCCCGCCACGTTTGGAATGCCCGTGCCGGTCGGTCGGTAGGCGGTCACGAATGCCTGGAACGGCAGCAGCATGGAGCCATAGCCCCCGGCCACACCATACCCAATGAGTGGGCCGCCATAGCTGCCGGTGTCGAGTGGGCGCTGTGGTTCAAAAATGGCCGGTGCGCGGCCTGTCAGGTCAGTGAGAACCTTGATGATCGCCGCCCGCGTCCCGCGCTCGCGGAACAGGTTGATGATGATGCGGTTTCGGAACGATGCGTCGCTCTGGTTCGACTGGCGCAGCAGCGCGGCCCCGAAGAAGTCCGCCGCGATCATATCCAGCCAGCCGTCGGTCGCGGTCTTGATGCGGGTTTGCAGCGTCGCGTAGACGATCAGCCCATAGACGAACGACTTGGCGTAGGCAAAGCCGCGCAGTAGCGCATCGAGCACCGGCGTGCTGTCGCTGAACCAGCGCGGAATCAGCGCCTTGATGCGCTGAAACATGTCTTGTTGGTCACCTGTTGCCATATCAAGCCACCGAGATAGTTCCGGCCTTTACGACCTGTTGATTGGTTGTGGCAATGTCCGCCGTCGCGCCATTCAGCAACACCGCCGCGACGTTTGTTACGCCCGGTGATGCGTCATAGGCCACCTGTGCCAGCCGTGACCACGCCAGCGGCGTGCCAAGCGGCAGCGAGTTGATGTAGTTGGTCAGCGCAGTGGCCACCAGCGCAGCCGTGGCGATGTGGTCATACCCTGCCGCCGTGGTGATGGTCATGCTGACGTTGGCAGCGAGAACCACTGGTGCAAACACGCCGAAGGTGCTGGTCACTGGGCGCACCGCGTCGATGGCGTTGTAGACGGTCGCCAAGAATGTCGAAGTTGGGTAGCCTGTGCCGTCATCCACAACGAGGTAGAAATACCCCATCTTCGTGGTGCCGTTGTATTGCTGGTTTTCCACCAGCGTGTAGGTGATGCCCTGCTTGAGGGAAGTGGCCGCGTAGCCCACCGCCGCTTTGGTCGCTTTCGAGAGAGAAGCGACGTAGGCAATGAACCGCGCTCGCAGCGCCGCATCAGATTCAGCGTCCGCGCCGTTGGTGAAGGCCGCCGAGTTGGTTACGGTGTCCACGCCCGGGATGGCCTGCCCCAAGGTGTTGATGCCATTCACCGAGGCGTTGCCTGCCGCCCCCAAGGAGACGGCCACCACAGGGGCATTCACCGAGGCGGTGCCTGCCGCCATCACGTAGCCGCCTTTGGCTGCGCTGTAGGCTGGATTGGTGGTGTCCGCCGTGACGGCGTACTGTTGCGTTCCATCGGTGGTTTGCACCACTGCGCCGACTGGCACCACTGCTTGCGCCGATGGTGTGAAGCGTGAGAACGTCACGATTCCGCTGGCGGCGCTGGCCGGTAGGCGGGTCAGACCGTAATCAGCTACCCACGAATCCAGATCGGTGCCGCTCGATGTGGCCGCCCGCGTTGTCGCCAGCAATTGCAGGATGAGACCCTGCAACCAAAGCGCCACCGCGCTATATGCCTCGACAACCGCCCGCAGAATGCTTCCGATGGACAAGTCCACCAGCGACTTGCTGCCGCCTTGGATAGCCGTGACCTGCTCGCGAACCAGCGTCTGGAAGTCTTTCGCTTGTAGGTTCGCCATATCACTTGCTCACGTTGAAATTCAAAGATGCGGGTTGTCCGGTGGCTGCGTCGTGGTACTTGATTGACACCGCGATGCCGCCGCCGACACCGCCGCTGATGGGCGACACGGTAATGACAGGCGCAGGGGTTTTTGCGACTGAATCCTCAAGCAGAATCTGCCCGCGAATCAGGGCGCGAATCTTGGAAAGATCCACCGCTTGGCCGACGTACTGCGGCAGCCCGGCACCGTAGTCCGGGTGGAACACGTAGTCGCCCGGATTGGTCAGCAACCGGCGCAGCACGCGCTGCTGACCGCGTAACGTGCCACTGGCCGCTTGCAGGTCGCCAGTGCCGGATGGCGACAGATCGCCACCCACGTACTGGCTGAGGTCGTTTAGGTTCATTACATGCTCGCATCAGGTGTTGGGCTGCTGCCGTGGTGGTGCCCGTTGTAGGTGCCGCGCATTCCGGCCATCGTCTGGCTTCCGCCTTGGTCGGCGATGTCCTTGGCTGCGGTGATGTTCTTGCCGCCGGTCACGTTGTCGTTGACGTTCAGGGTGTTATCCATCTGAACAGGCCCGACGAAGTGGTGTTGTGTTGCCGTGTAGGTCATGGCGGCTGCCGCAGTCAGTTCGACGGTGCCGTCGTTGTGGAACTTGAGCAGCGAACCGGACTTGTGCACCAACCAGAATTCACCGGACGGGCACGGCAATGGCCGGTCGGAGTCGTTGAAGAACCGCAGGCCAGCACTGCCGACACCGCCGTCATCCTCTTGGAAATCCACCTCGACCGCATCGCCGATGGACGGCGGGCAGAACAGCCCCCACCCGTTGCCGATCCATGCCGACTTGAGCGGAATCCAGCCGGTGGGCACGTTGTCCGGTTGCAGCATGACTTTGACCGCGTAGGCGTTCGGGTCGTAGCTGGAAATGACACCCTGCCGCGTGGAAGCCCGACCTTGCGTGGCCTGCTGCGCTGCTGCCTTCTGTGCGTTGAGCAGGTCGTGCATCATTGCGTCGCCTCCAATTCCGGGCCGGTGTTCTTCGCCCGGATGTTCATCCGGTAGCCCTCGTTCAGGCTCATGGAGCGCATGACGCTCTCCGGGAAATAGACCTGATCGAAAGCCGTGCCGGTGCCGCGCACCAGCAGCGTCTTGGTGCAGTCGAGCACGTTGTCGGCGGGCAGGTAGCCCGTCAGCCGCATTTCGTGCGCGATGATCTGCCGGTAGATGCTCTGCGCACGCTGTAGCGCCTTGTCCTGCGTCAGCCCGGCGATGGTGTAGCGATACACCTGCGTCTTGGCCGCTGCCTGACCTGGCTGCACTGCTTTGGCCGCCTTAGGCCATGACGCCGTGAAGCCCTTCTTCTGCTTGGCGTTCCAGCTATGCACCTCGACGGTAACGCCCTTGGCGATGGTCAAGGCGCGGGAAAACTGCAAGCTGACCAAGTTAGCGACCGGGTACCCACGGTCTGCGTTCTGGCCATCCCAAGCGATGACATAGTGGTCGGTCTGTTCGCCTGGGCGCGGCTCGAAGTGCAGTTCCTGCCCTTTGACGTAGAGCACGAAGTCCTCCACGTTCGCCAAGAACGTCAGCAACTCCCACTCGCTTTGCTGCTGCGTGGTGCAGGCGTGGTCGTCCTTGTAGTAGTCGCCCACCCGCGTCTTGGTGGCCGTCACGACCGGCTTGAGGCCATGCCGCTGCGCGAGGGTCGTGGCGATCTGGCTACTCGTCTGGTTGGCAAAGTGCTCGCTGGTCTTGGTGTCGATCAGCGCCGCCGTCAAGTCGCGGCCAGATAGCTCGATGGTGCCCTTCACCGGGTCGAACAGCACCTCGTCTGTTTGCCCATAGATCAGGCTGTCCAGTTCGGATACCGCGAAGTTTTGCGCGTCCGCCGGGAACCCGGCCAGAATCTCGACTAGCATGCTCGACTGCGCTGCAAACCACGCGGCGTCGCGGGTGGCCGGGAGCATCGAGACGACGAACACGACGCGGAAGGTGTCCGCGCTGCGAAAGGCGTTGTTGTCCACCTCCCACGACACCCATCCGGGAATCAGTTCGCCGTTCAACTTCACCGCGCCGCGAGGCTGCCGCACGTTCGGCAGCACCGGCAAGGTATTCAGATCAGGCATTCAGCACTCCGCCGGTCTGGTTGTTGTAAGGCGGGATGGTCAGTTGCGCCACCCCGTTGATCTGCGGGTCTTTCACGCCGTTGGCTTTGGCGATTGCCGTCCAGCCCATCGCGTCGCCGTACTGGTTGGCAGCCACCGCGTAGAGGTTGCCGCCCGCCACCGGCACCTGCCGATTGCCGCTGTTGATCGTCCCGATGTTGGTCTGCATCCGGCCAAGCACCCGGTCGAGGTTGAACAGCATCGGGGACTGATTCACCGCGTTGATCTGGCCGAGCAGCTTGTTGGCTTGCTGCGCAACTGGATTGCCCGGCAAGATGCCGCCCAGGGTGGTGACGTTCTGGATCGCGCCGTTGGTGGCTTGAATCAGAATCCCTACCTGAGCGCGGACGGCAGCAATCGGCTGCAACACGCTGTTGAGCGTGCTTTGCGCAGCCGCCGCAAAACTGCTGACCGCTGAAATCGCGCTGTTGAGGGTGCCCATCAGCGAGGACAGCGTGCCGTCACCGATGCCCGATGCCAGCCCGTTCGCGGTGTTCATGTCGTCATCGATCAACTGATCGATGCTTGGCGCTGCGATGTAGTTCACCGGGTCGGTTTTATCCTCGACCACTTCACATGTGATGCGGTACGGCAGACGGTAGAACCGCTTGAATTCGCAGTGGAACGACTTGATGACCACGTTGAAGGCCAGCGAGTCCCAAGACAGCATCAGCGGTTGCCCTGCCTTGCGCAGCCCGTCGATGTAGAGCGCACGCTCAAGCGCGGTGTCGCCCACGAAGAAGCCAGACCACTCGATGGGCATGGAGGTAGCGCCCATCGCGTCAATGACGCGCACGCCGCCGACAAGCTCATGCACCGTCAGACGCTGCTCGCCGCCGAAGGGAATCTGCTCAGGGATCTCAAAGCGTGCGAACTCGAAATCCCCGAGCGTCAACGTGGTATCTGGTTTCATCGTGCGTATCCAAGTCCAACGGGCATCGCGCCCCTCGTCGGGTCAAACGTCGATGCGCCCATGCCTGGGCGGTTGGCTTCGCGTGCTTGGTGCGTCGTCACCGCCGTAGCGACCTGACGCCCGTCCATGTTCAGGACGGTGTTCACCTGCACGGTTTGCCCCTTGTTGGGCACCACGTAAGGGCTGCCACCCTTCTGCGGCAGGTTCGACTTGGCGTAGTCGTCCGCGAACGTGACTCGGTTCAACTCCATCGCCTTCGGCAGCAGCTTGTTGATGCCGTCGATCAAGAAGTTGAACAGCGACTGCCAGCCGCTCAGGTACATGTGAATGAAGGTGTGGAACCCGGTCTTGATGCTCTCCCACAGTTCCAGCAGCTTCGGCTTGATGCTGTCCCAGTTCTTCCAAAGCAGGAAGGCCGCGACCGCGATGCCGGTGACGATCAAACCGATGGGGTTCATCAGCAGCGCCCGGCCAAGGAACAACACCGCCTGTCCAGCGATGCGCAGACCGGAGCCAACACCGGACATGAGGGAGCTGAACACCAAGCCAAGCCGCGTGAATTGCCAGATTACCGCCAGCGCTCGGAATGCCGAGGCAAACAGCAGAATGCCACCGGCCACCACTGCCAGCCCAGAAAGCGCAGCAAAACCCACCACCAGCACCTTGGTCAGCGTCGGCCACTCCCGCGCAAACGCGGTCACGCGATCCAGCACGCCGATCAGCTTTTCGAGGCCATAGACCGCCAGCGGCAGAATCTTCTCGCCTAGCACCAGCTTGAGGTTCGCCAACTTCGCTTCGTAGTCGATTTCCTTGCCCGGCAGACCGCCCGCGCCGATCTTCGCCAGTTCGTCAATGCCTGTGGCCTGACCACCAGCCGCCATGTGCTTGTGGATGTTCGCCCGCTCACGGTACATCGTGTTGAGCAAGTTGCCCCATGTGCGGTTTGAATACAACTTGTCGAGGTAGTCGGTCATTTGCTGACCGTCCTGCACGCCCTTGGAGCGTGCCTGCGGCAACACGACCTTTTCCAGATACTCGAACGGGTTCTCGCGGAACAGTTGCGCCTGCTGGAGCGCCCCCGGCAACACCTTGGTGATATGGCCGGTTTTGCCGTACTTGATCTGCGAAGGGTCAATCATCCCGGCCTTCGCCATTTCTTCGGCGACCTGCTGCGTGGTGCGCCCCATCACCCAGTTCTGATAGCCGGACATCAGCGACGTGCCGACGCGGGTGCCACCCATCTCCTGCATCATGTGCATCATGCCGAAGAAGAAGCTGTTATCAGACAACCCCTTTACGGACACGCCGCCGGTCTTGATCATGTTTAGGTACTCGGACGGCTTCACCAAGCCACCGGATGCGGTGTAAGCCTTGGTCATCAGGTCAAGCGTCTTGTGGAAACGCTCTTCGCTGAATTTCCCGCTGATGGGGTCATTCAGGGCACCGCGCAGTTCGGCGACCTTGAGCGCATCCATGAACATGCGCTGCGCCTTTTCTCCGTGGCCACTGCCGTGGCCGCCCTGGGCCATGACGGATTCAATGCCGAACTTCATGCGCAACAGCAAGGGCGTCACCTCCTTGGCATGCTCGAAATCGCGCAGCACGGACTGAGATTCGGCCAGCATTTTTAGGGTGTCGGTCGAACTGGCACCGATGATCTTCTGCGCCTTGGCGTACTTGTCGGCCTGGGCGAGGGCTGCGTCGCCCACGCCTTGGGCTTGGAGTTTCGCCATTTCGATCTGATACTTTTTGGCTTCCTCCAGTGGGCCATGCAGCAATTTCAGGCCAAAACCGCCAGCAGCCAGAGCGCCACCGCCCAAAAGCGCCATTTTCCCGATGCTGGTCAGCCGAGTTTGCAGTTCTTCCGCGCTTTTGTTGGTTGCGATAAAGTGACGGGATAGGGACGCCAATCCCGCTGTCACGTTTTCAACCAGGGCAATTTTTACGGCGATTTTGTAGGCTTCGATACTCATGGATTTCCTTTACCGCGCACAGGAATGGCTTGCTGACCGAGTGAGTTGGGTGCAATACCCGAATTTGCGAAAGGTCGTGCGCAAGCCGGACTGGAAGCCCTATCGAGGCAACCCGTTCATACTCACGGACGAGAACCGCACGACGGACAAAGCCCGCCTGTCATGGATGGCAGCGATTCCGCTCCTGCTTGTTTCACTCATGGCACTCATGATCTTGGTGCCACTCCTGATATTCGGCTTCGTGTTCGTTTGGGGCGCGATCAGCAGCCTGTTCTAAACCTCGTGGTCATATTCCAGACTCGCCGGAATTGACCCACCGCCCAACAATCCAGTCACCACCGCACCGCCGACGATCTTCCTGATCGCCTCGTGGTTGTGCTCGACCGCCGGGCCAAGCACCGGGCGCGGTGGCTGTTTTGATGTACCGAGTTCAAACCACACCAGCCTGTCGTCGTTGGAGCCGATGACGGCCTCCAAGCCCTGCGTCTGGTGCTCGATGGAGTCGCGCATCTGCCCGCTGCGCAGGCCCGGATCGTTCTCCGTGTAGCCCTGCCGAACGCGGTCTGCCTTGGTGCTTTCGGCCAGTTCTTCCCATGCCGGGAACGGGCCGACAGCCTCCTGGTACTCGCCGATTTCCTTCTTGGCGGTGTGCTCGATCTTCGTGGCCACCGCCTCCAGCCCCTGATGAAGCTGGAACACGACGCCAGCCTCCAAGGTGGCAATCTCCGCAGCGAACGCCGCGAGGCTTCCGAACTGCTTCATGGGTTTTGCTCCTTGAAGGACATGGTGTTGAGGTCGAATTCAGCGCCTTGGAACTCGCTGAACTTGATCGCCATCCACTGGCGTCGTGCATCCGACACCGCCAGCCAGTTGCTCAGAGTTTCGTCAGGGACACCGAAGGCAACCGACGGCGGAATGCCGTTATGGACGAGCCACAAACACTCGTTTGCGGCTGCGTCCGTCAGGAGTTTTTTAGCTCGGCCTCATTGCTCTGCGCGACAGCGACACCGGCAAAGTGCTCGACAAC
>JAEMQF010000246.1 GCA_022758925.1 Burkholderiales bacterium
CGAAGAAGCGCGCATGTCGCTGCTGTTCCTGCCCTATGTGCCAAGCCTGCACGAAGACATGATCCTGCGCGGCCGGCGCATCCTCACCGACCAGATGGAGTTCCTGCTCGCCAGCGTGCCGCGCAACAGCCGGCTGCATGCGTAAGTAGTCGCTTTCACAAATACGGCCACATGAAATCGTGTCTTTCTCCGCCATGCGTCGTTGCCCACCCTTGCCGCACGTTGAGTGCGGCCGCGGGTGTGCGCCTAGGAGCGTGGGCGGCAGAACGAGATCGGCTGCAACGGGTGGGGGCGAGCCCCACTTTGTCCCGGCCTTTCGTTGCGTACCTACAGGTACGCGCCTCAAGTCCGGGCGCAAATTGGGCTCTCGCCCCACCCGTTTCGCTTCGATCTCTTCTGCCGCCCACGCTCCTAGCCTGGCGAAGAAATCCATCGATTTCATTGCGTGACCGTATTTGTGAAAGCGACTACCAGGGCGCGGCATGACGACGAACGGCTCGCAAGCCGCGCGCATCGACCTTCACGTTCGCGTCTTTGACCGCGTTCGCCCAGTTCGCAACTTGCTCGCGACTGAACCGGGCTGATCCCGCGGCTGTACCTGCGCCGCAGCGGCGCAATCGGCAGGACCTCGTCGCCGGCGCTCAGGGCGAGGACCTCGCAGTCCAAGCCCTGGCGTGTTGCCAGCCTTTGCCAGAGTGAGGCGAAGTGACAGGTTTCGTCCATCAGCAGGTGGTCACCCGGGCTCAAGGTGTTGACGCGCGCGGCTTCCCAGGCACCGGTGCCCGACGCCGGAAAAGTGGCGCCCGGATGATGCCGCGTCTGGAAGATCTCGCGCATGCCCGACCGAACCTTTGATGCCCATGCAGCGATTTCGGGCCCTCGGCGGTCGATGTTGGGCAGGCTCGCTGCGCGCAAAATGCGGTCCGGCAGCGGGCTCGGGCCAGGGAACTGCAGAAAGTGCCGGCCCACGGCGTGGACGTCGAGTTTGAGCATGCTGCGCCTTTGGTCGCCACGACTCTTGCATGCACCCGTCAGACCGGCAGACACCGGGGATGACAGACTTTCCGCCTTGTGCCGATGATCAAGACCACCCAGTCTCTGCCTGCCGCGGCCAACCCCGTGCCTGCCAACGAAGTCTGCGAAATCCTCGCGCGCCGACTGCGCAGGCAGACGCAAGGCGAGGTCGCGTTCGACGCCGCTGCGTGTGGCCGCTACGCGACCGATGCGTCGATTTACCAGATCATGCCGCTGGGCGTGTTCGTGCCGACCTGCGAAGCCGACGTCGCGACCGCGATCGACATCGCGCGCGACCTGAAGGTGCCGGTGCTTGCGCGTGGCGCCGGCACCAGCCAATGTGGCCAGACCGTCGGCGCCGCACTGGTCATCGACTTCAGCCGGCACTTGCGCAACGTGATCGAGGTCGACGCGCCAGGTCGCCGCGCCGTGGTGCAACCCGGCCTCGTGCTCGACCACCTGAATGCACAGCTCAAGGCGCATGGCCTGTGGTTCCCGGTGGACGTGTCGACGAGCGCCCAGGCCACGCTCGGCGGCATGGCCGGCAACAACTCGTGCGGCAGCCGCTCCATCGCCTACGGCAACATGGTGCACAACGTGGTCGGCGCGAGTGCCTGGCTGTCGAGCGGCGAACTGCTCGAGTTCGGTCCGGTGCCGCAATTGACGGGCCGCGCCGCGCAGCTCGCGCAGTTTGTGCGCACCCTCGCCGAGTCGCACCGGGGCGAGATCGAAGCCTTCTGGCCGAAGGTGTTGCGCCGCGTCGGCGGCTACAACCTCGACATCTTCCACAATCAGAGCGAGCGGCCCTACACCTCTGACGCGAGCGTGAACCTCGCGCACCTGCTCGTCGGCTCGGAAGGAACTCTCGCCTGCACCCGCAGCCTGACGCTGCAACTCGCCGAGCTGCCGCGCGCGAAGGTGCTCGGCGTCATCAACTTCCCGACTTTTCGCGCCGCGATGCTGGCCGCGCAACACATCGTCAAACTCACGCCCACTGCGGTGGAGCTGGTGGACCGCACGATGATCGAATTGAGCCTGGCGAATCCGGCGTTCCGGGCAACGATTGAAGCGGCGCTGATCGGCAGGCCCGCGGCGATTCTGCTGGTTGAATTCTGCGGCGAATCGACGCCGGCGCTGCTGCCGAAGTTGAAGCAACTCGGCGCGCTGATGGGCGACCTTGGCCTGCCCGGCAGTGTGGTCGAGATGGCTGTCGACGCCGCGCAGAAAAACCTCTGGGAGGTGCGCAAAGCCGGGCTGAACATCATGATGAGCCTGAAGGGCGACGGCAAACCGGTGAGCTTCATCGAAGACTGCGCCGTGCCGCTCGAGCACCTTGCCGACTACACCGACGCGCTGACGGAGGTGTTCGCCCGACACGGCACCCGCGGCACCTGGTACGCGCATGCGTCGGTGGGCACGTTGCACGTGCGGCCGATTCTCGACATGCGCGTCGCTGGCCCGGGCGGCGGTGCGGCGAAGATGCGCGCCATCGCCGAAGAGGCCTGCACGCTGGTGCGCCGCTACCGCGGCGCCTACAGCGGCGAACATGGCGACGGCCTGTGCCGCGGCGAGTGGATCGCGTGGCAATTCGGACCGAAGTTGAACGAGGCGTTTCGCGCGATCAAGACGCAACTCGACCCGATCGGCCTGTTCAACCCCGGCAAGATCATCGACCCGCCGAAGATGGACGACACATCGCTGCTGCGTTTCGCGCCCGCTGACTCGCCCAAGCCCTACCGCCGCATCGAGCTCACGCCGGTGCTTGACTGGTCGGCGTGGAACGTGCAGGCCGACCCAGTGAGCGAAGCCACCACGCCACCGGGCAGCGGCGGCGACACCACCGGCGGCTTCGCCAAGGCCGTCGAGATGTGCAACAACAACGGCCACTGCCGTAAGTTCGACGCCGGCACGATGTGCCCGAGCTACCGCGTCACTCGCGACGAACGGCACCTGACGCGCGGCCGCGCGAACACGCTGCGACTCGCGCTGTCGGGCCAGTTCGGTACCCAGGCGCTGACCAGCGAAGCGATGTTCGAGACGATGGACCTGTGCGTGAGCTGCAAGGGCTGCAAGCGCGACTGCCCGACGGGCGTCGACATGGCGAAGATGAAGATCGAATTCCTCGCCCACTACAAGGCGCGGCACGGCCATTCGATGAAAGACCGGCTCGTCGCGCAGCTGCCGGACTACGCCGCTGCGGCGAGCCGCGTGCCTTGGCTCGCGAACCTGCGCGACACGCTGCCCGGCGCGGCCTGGATCAGCGAAAAGTTGCTGGGGCTGTCGGCGCTGCGCAGCTTGCCGAAGTGGCGCGCCGATACGTTCTGGCGCGCCCATGACCCGCTGCTGTTCTCGACCCAGGATGCCACGATCATGGCCGCGCGCCGAGGCGACAAGGCGGCGGTATTGTTCGTTGACACCTTCAACGGATATTTCGAGACCGAGAACGCAATCGCCGCAGCGCGCGTGCTGCATGCGGCGGGCTACACGCTTCACACTCTCAGCAAGGGCGGCGGCCATCACTGCTGCGGCCGCACCTTGCTTGCTGCCGGCATGGTGCAGCAAGCCAAGGCCAGGGTCGGCGCGCTGATCGACGCCCTGCTGCCTCTGGCCCAAGCCGGCGTCGCCATCGTCGGTCTCGAGCCGTCATGCCTGCTGACGCTGCGTGACGAGGCCCTGGTGATGGGCCTGGGCGAAAACGCGCAGGTCGTGGCGCGGCAGGCGCTGCTGTTCGAGGAGTTCGTTGCGCGCGAAGCGGCCGCGGGCCGCTTCGCATTGCAGTTCAGAGCGGCAGGGCAACCGATCCTGCTGCACGGTCATTGCCACCAAAAGGCCTTCGGCGTGATGGCCAGCGTGCTCGACGTGCTGCGCCTGATCCCGGGCGCAAGACCCGAGATGATCGACAGCAGTTGCTGCGGAATGGCCGGCAGCTTCGGCTACGAGGCTGCGCACTTCGAGATCTCGATGCAGATGGCCGAGGCGGATCTCCTGCCTGCGGTGCGCAAGGGCGCAGCCGCCATCATCGTCGCCGATGGCACAAGCTGCAGGCATCAGATTGCCGACGGCGCGCAGCGCGAAGCGGTGCATGTTGCGCGGCTGCTGGAATCGTTGATGCAGTCACCTGCCGCGGCAGCCGAACCCGGCTCGACATGATGCGCCACGCATGCAACGCCTGAGCCCGTCTGCACAAGGCCTGCGCCCCGGCTCGGCCTGGCCCCACGCGGCGTGCCGCTCGGGTTGATCTTGCGCGAAAACGATGCGATGTGAGGCGCTGACCGCTGAACTGCGATCGGGCTTGTTTGTACGAACTCACATTCGCTGGAGTGAGGTGCGGTGGATGCAGACGACCCACGGTCGTCTGTCCGCGCACGGTCAGCATACCGACATGGTGGCAGCAGGGCGGCGGCGGTGGCCCGCTCTCCGGGCAATCTGGCCTGCGCCACGTTTGCACGTGTCCCGCTGCGAACGTCGGCAATTTGCCGGGAGCGCTTGTTCCCGGGGCGCGCCGGAAGCGGTCTTCAGGAAAACGCGTACTCGCCGCGAAGGGCGCGTATCGGGCTCTGTGGCGAACTCGCGCTACCGGCCATCAGCTGTCGGTCGCCACTATCAGCAATCCGGCATTCCAGTCGCATCCGACGCGGTCTCCCATCGCTGCTTCGGCAGCAACGACCCAGGGTGCTGTGCATTCCGCGTCAACGGCGACCCAGCACATGTGCGCCGGCATCGTTGCGCACAGGCTCGACCGCCCGAGCGCCAATCGACCACTCAAGCTTCGTTGCCCGGTCACAGCAACCCCCAGCGCCGACACGACCTGCTACCTCTGTCCTGAGAGGTCGGCGTGCAAAGTGGCGGACAAGGCGATGAACCAACCCGCCGAGTTCTTACCCTTGCGCAAACAGCCTGTGTGAGAAGGCCGCGTGCAATGCCGACAGCGCGCGCGTGATGACCAACGAGGCCAAAGGATCTGCAACCATGCCCGCGTCGCTCAGCTTGGCCCCCATTAGGGAATGTCTGCAAAAGTCCCGAGCAAGTATGAGTGCTCGGGGTTGAAGAGGCGGCGAGAATCGGACCCATGCAGCAATCCGATTTGGGCCTGAACCTGACGACGAAGCGAACGCGCAAGCGCGAGTTTCTCGCCGAGATGAATCACGTGGTGCCGTGGGGCGCGATGGTGGAGCTGATTCTGCCCTTTGCGCCCGAAGGCAGACGAGGCCGCCCGCCGTTCCCGCTGGAGACGATGCTGCGCGTTCACTTCATGCAGCAGTGGTTCACGCTGAGTGACCCGGCGATGGAAGAAGCGCTGCACGACATGCCGCTGTTTCGCGAGTTCGCAGGTCTGAACTGGAACACCCGGCTGCCCGACGAGACCACGATCCTGCGGTTTCGCCACCTTCTGGAAAAGCACAAGCTGGCCGCGCAGATCCTGGAGGTGGTCAACGAGTTGCTGCGCGATAAAGGCCTGATGCTGCGCGCCGGCACGGTGGTGGACGCCACGCTCATCGCAGCGCCCAGCTCGACAAAGAACTCCAGCGGGGAGCGAGACCCTGAGATGCATCAGTCCAAGAAGGGCAACCAGTGGTACTTCGGCATGAAGGCCCACATCGGCGCGGACGCCGAGTCGGGTCTGGTGCACACGGTGCGCGGCACCGCGGGCAACGTCAACGACGTGGTCGAGGGCAACACGTTGCTGCATGGTGAGGAGACCGACGTGTTTGCCGATGCGGGTTATCAAGGTGCGCACAGGCGCCCCGACGCGCGGGAGGGTGTGGCCTGGCACGTGGCCATGCGCCCGGGCAAGCGCGCCGCGTTGGACAAGACGAGCAAGCTCGGGCAACTCATCAATCAAGTCGAGCGGCTCAAGGCCAGCGTGCGGGCCAAGGTCGAGCATCCGTTTCGCGTGATCAAGCGCCAGTTCGGCCACGTGAAAGTGCGCTACCGCGGACTCAAGAAGAACACCGCGCAACTCAACACGTTGTTCGCGCTGGCCAATCTGTGGATGGTGCGCAAAAAGCTCGTTGTACTGGATGGACAAATCCGTCGGCAAACGGTGATCGCGGCTTGAAAAGAGCGGAAAGCGACCTTGCTGCGCGATCAATGCCGAAGATTTCGACTCCATTGCGCTGAGAAACACCGAATTCAATGCATTCACCGATAGGCACTACTGGAGGTCAATTGAGCAGACCTTCCTTAGTGGAATACTCATTGAGGCTCCTTCGACGACAACCGCAGACATGGTCTTGAGCGTTTCACGAAGTGCTGAATCGGCGTGATGCGCACGGGGTGAGGCGTTGAGCACCGCCACACACTTGCCCGCGAACGGCTCGAAACTGACCAGCCAATCGAGGGTGTTCTTGATGACGCCCGTGACGCCGTGCGCGTACTCCGGGCTCGCCAGCACGAGGGCGTCAGACTCCACAATGGCCGCGCGCAAGACCCGCACCTGAACTGGAAGATTTAGCTCGAGGTTGGGGTTGAACAGCGGCAGTTCGCCCACGCCGTCCAACACGCGCAGGTGCATTCCCGGCGGCGCCAGCTGCCGTGCAGCGCGAAGCAGCGCCGAGTTGATCGACGCCTCGCGCAAGCTGCCGGAGATACCCAGGACTCTCATGGCGCCCAGCCTCGGGCGTCTGCTTGTCGTCTGGATGAGGCTGATGGACGACTGATCATGGCTGCAAATTCTGGCTGGTGCGCGGGTGCGCCGGTGGCCCGCATTGTTCTCTCGCGCGAAATGGTGTCTTCGACGCCGCACGGATTCCGGATCGTGTCCGGTTCGGGGACAGTCTCGTCATTCGCTGCATCTGTAGTGAATGCAGGAAACCACATCCGCAACCTCACCAAGGAAACACACCATGTCCCGCATCAGCATCCCCACCGTCGAAACCTCCCATGAAGCGTCCAAGCCTTTGCTGGCTGCTGTGAAGCAGTCGCTCGGCGTCGTGCCCAACCTGATGAAGCTGGTGGGCCACAGCCCGGCCGCGCTGGAAGGCTACCTGTCGCTCAATGGCGCGCTGGCCAAGGGCAAGCTCGACGCCAAGCTGCGCGAACGCATCGCACTGGCCGTGGCCGAGTACAACGGCTGCGACTATTGCCTGTCGGCGCACGACTACCTCGGCCGCAACGTCGCCAAACTCAGCGGCAGCGAGATCGACGCGGCGCGTGACTTCCACTCCGAGGACCCACGCGCCGACGCCGCGCTGCGCTTTGCCCGCCGCGTCACCGAACTGCGCGGCCGCGTCTCCGACGCCGACCTGAGCACGCTGCGCGATGCCGGCTTCGACGAGGCCAGCACGATCGAGATCGTCGTCACCGTGGCGCTGAACGTGCTGACCAACTACGTCAACAACGTCGCCAAGACCGACATCGACTTCCCCCAGGTCACCGCGAAGTCGGTTGCCTGATCGCGATGGCGTACGAGCGTCCCGCAAACCCATAGCCTGAAAGAAGATCATGAAGACTCCATTCCTTTTCACACACACCCTGCTGGCGTCATTGATCTCCGCGGCCGTGCTCACGCTGAGTGCCACGCAGGTCCTGGCGGCGGAAGACCGGGCGATCGGCGCGCCAGCGGCCATCAAGGTCTCGTACAGCAGCATCAAGGTCGACGGCCTGAACATCGCCTACCGCGAAGCGGGCGATCCGAAGAATCCAAAACTCGTCTTGCTGCACGGCTTTCCCGCCGGCTCGCACCAGTACCGCGACCTGATTCGCTCGCTGGCGGGCAAGTTCCACGTCATCGCCCCGGACTATCCCGGCTTCGGCGAAAGCGACATCCCCGACCCGGCCACCTACAGCTACACCTTCGAAGGCATCTCGAACACCGTTGAGCACTTCCTCGCCGCCAAGGGCTTCGATCACTACGGGCTGTACGTGCAGGACTACGGTGGCCCGGTGGGCTTTCGGATCGTGGGCCGCAACCCGAAGGCGCTCGACTGGCTGATCGTGCAGAACAGCAATGCGTATGAAGTCGGCTTCACCGCAGCCTGGGATGGCTTTCGCGGCGCCCTCTGGAAGAACCGTTCGCCCGAAACAGAGAAGCCCTTGGCCGGCTTCCTGACCAAGGAAGCCATCAAGGGCATCTACCTGCACGGCGCGCAGAACCCGGACCTGATCAGCCCCGACAACTGGGAGTCCGACTCGGCCTACATGCAACGCCCGACAGCGGTCCGCGTCAACCTCGACCTGTTCTATGACTACCGCACCAACGTCGATCTGTACCCCAAGTGGCAAGCCTTCCTGCGCACGCAGCAACCCAAGACGCTGATCTTCTGGGGGCAGACCGACATTTTCTTCACGCCAGCCGGCGGCGAGGCGTTTTTGAAGGATGTGCCCAAAGCCGAGATGCACAGGCTGAAGGCCGGTCACTTTGCGGTCGAGGACCACCTCGACTACATCTCGAGCCAGATGCAGCGCTTCTACGCTGAAAAGGTGGCGGGCGGCAAGAAGATGGCCATGATCGACGGCAAGTAGATCTCACTTTCGACCTACGGGCTGAGGGACCAGGGCCGATCCCTCAGCATCGTGTCAACGCTCGTGGTGCAGGCTCAGCGTGCAGCCGCCGGCAAGTACCTGGCCGCCCACGCCGCTATCACATTGGCTGCGAATCGTGCATCCGCGGGTCGGGTCAACAAGTGATCCGCACCGTCCAGCGCCACGAAGGACTTGGGATGCAGCGCGGCCTCGAACACGCGCCGCGCGTTGTCCATGTCGACCACTGTGTCGCTGGGCGAGTGCATGACCAGCAGTGGACGCCGCAGCGCATGGATGCGTTCTTCCTGCGCCTGGCCGTTGACGTCTTCGACAAAGCTGCGCCGGATGGTGAACGGTCGCCCACCGAGTTGAACCTGGGCCTGGCCCTCTGCTTCGATGAGTTGCAACGTGGCGCCAAACTGATGGGTGACGTGGGCCGGATCGAAAGGTGCGCCCAGCGTGACGACGGCGCGGGCATCCGCCACGCTACCGGCCGCGGCCAGGACGGCCGCGCCACCCAGCGAGTGTCCGATCAGCAATGTCGGGGCGCCATGGTGAGCACGCAGCCAGTCGGCCGCAGCCAGCAGGTCGCCCACGTTCGAGCTGAAATGGGTGTTTGCAAAATCGCCGCCGCTGCCGCCCAGGCCGGTGAAGTCGAAGCGCAACACGCCATACCCTGCGCCGGCCAGCGCCTGGGCGATGTAGGCGGCGGCCTTGGTGTCCTTGGAGCAGGTGAAACAGTGGGCGAACAGGGCCCATGCAACGGGTTCGCTGTCTGGCGTGTCCAGGCGGCCCGCAAGGGCATACCCCAGGCTTCCCGGAAATTCGACGCGTTGGTTCGGCATGGCAAGGTTCCTTGAATGGGAAGCAGTGGATGTTGGCACGTGGACGCTGCGCCGGTACCTACGCTTCGGGCCGAGCCCGACTAGACGACCGACTGCCCCGTGCTCAATGCAGCCGTGGGTCTGCGCGCAGGCGGTCGATGGCCAGGTCCAGGAAAGTGCGCGCCCGCGGCGATGCGTGACGTCCCTCCCGGTGAACCACATGCACCGGCAACGCCTTGGGTTCGAACGCTTCGAGCACGATCTGCAACTCACCCGCATGCAATTGATCCGCTACCTGGTAGGAGAGCAGACGTGTCAGCCCGAACCCGCTCACCGCCGCCGCCACGGCCGAGTCGTTGGTGTTCGTTGTCATGCGAGGCTGCACCTTGACCGCACGCATCGCACCGTTCACCCCCGTGGGCCACTCGGGCGCGGGTATGGGACTGCCCACCGAGACAAGGCGGTGGCCGGCCAGGCACTCAGGCGTGGTCGGGGTGCCGTGGCGGGCCAGGTAGGCGGGTGCGCCACAGATGATGCGGCGCACACTTCCAACCCGTACGGCCTGCAGCGAGGAATCTGGCAATTCACCAATGCGAACGGCGACATCGACGCCTTCGTTCACCAGATTGACCATTCGGTCGAGAAACCAGCACGAGGCGGTGACTTCGGGGTGGTTGCCCAGGAACTCAGTGACGATAGGGGTCACGAACCTGGCACCGAACAGGACCGGTGCCGTCAGCGTCAACACACCGCGCGGCGCCGCGTTCATATCGACCAACAACGCGTCGGCGTCCACCAGCGAAGCGAGGATGCGTCGGCAGTCCCGGGCGTACTGTGCACCCGCTTCGGTGACCCTCACCACACGCGTGGTCCGGTTGAGCAATCGAACGCCCAGCCGCGTTTCCAGCTCAGACACGGCGCGGGTCACGACCGGCGGAGAGACGTCGAGCTTGCACGCGGCGCGCGCAAACCCGTTGCCGTCAACGACAGCCACAAAGGCGTTCATCATCTGCAAGCGATCCAAGGGCTTCTCTCAGGTGCTGACACGCCGAAACTGTGAACGCATGGGGCTCACCATCGGCTGGTGCAGGGTTTGTCCGAGCGAGCGCCACGTGGGCGCGCGCAAGAACCTGTCAACTCAGATCGATCACGACCTTGCCGAAGTGCGCTGCGGACTTCAGGTGCTCGTAGGCCGCAGGCGCATCGTCGAAAGCAAACGTCTTGTCGATCACCGGGTGGATGCGGTGCGTCGCCAGGAACTGGTTCAGGCGCTCGAAGTGCTGGACCGAGCCGACGCAGATGCCGTCGATGCTGGCGTTCTTGAACTGCAGCGGCAGGATGTTGGGTTGCGACGCGAAGCCGGTCAGCACGCCGATCTGCGCGATACGCCCGCCCGGTGCGATGGCCGAGATCGATCGGTTGTACGTGTCCGGGCCACCCAGCTCCAGGATGTGGTCGACCCCTTGGCCTTCGGTGAGGTCCAGCGCGGCTGCGTCCCAGGCAGGCTGGGTCTTGTAGTTGATGGTCTTCCAGGCGCCCATGGCCCGGGCGCGCGCCAGCTTGGCGTCTGACGACGAGGTCACGATGACCTTGGCGCCGTGGGCGGTCGCCAACTGCAGCCCGAACAGCGCCACGCCGCCCGTGCCTTGCACCAGCACCGTCTCGCCGGGTTGCAAGTGGCCGCGCTCGAACAGGGCGTGCCAGGCGGTCACGGCGGCGCAGGGCAGCGTGGCCGCTTCGGCCAGGCTCAGGTGCTCCGGCACCGCCACGAGCGAAGCGGCATCGGCCAGGACGTATTCACTCAGCATGCCGTCGGTCTGTCCGCCGCCCAGAGCGGTGGCCAAGGCGACAGGGGAGAACGGGCCACCCTGCCAGGTGGGAAAGAAGTTGGCGCTGACCCGGTCGCCGACCTTCCAGCGGCTGACACCACTGCCCACGGCCACGACGGTGCCTGCACCGTCGGACAAGGGGATGAGGCCGTCGCGGTTGGACGCGGTGTCTTGCAGCGTGAGCAGGTCGCGGTAATTTAGGCTGGCGGCACCGATGCGGATCAGCACTTGCTGGGGCGTGGGCTGGGTCACATCGCGGTTGCGCTGGGTCAAGTGGAGGGCGCCGCCGGAGGCAGCGAGGTGGAAAGCACGAGAAGTGGAGGTCATGAGGGTCACGAGTTGTGTAGGGACACCTACATAATAAGGCCGAACGGCAGTCGCCGGCAACAAGTTCTTTAGGGTTGACTACAATAGTTGTGTGAATGATGAAAACGCTCCACCCAGCAAGCGCACCGGCCGGCCGCGGGCCTTTGACCGGAACCAAGCCTTGAACATCGCGCTGGATTTGTTCTGGCGCCATGGCTTCGAAGGCACGTCAACGGCCCAGTTGACGGCGGCCATGGGCATCGCGCCGCCCAGCCTGTATGCCGCCTTTGGCTCGAAAGAAGCGCTCTTCCGCGAAGCGTTGGCGGCCTATGGCGAGCGCTACGGCGGCTTCCTGAACGAAACGATGGCCGCCCCAGGCCCGACGCGGGTGGCGGTTGAGCAGATGCTGCTGCGGGCCGCGCGCCAGTTTGCCAACGCCGAGCACCCACTGGGCTGTATGGTGGCTGCGGGCGAGCTGCAGGCCTCGCCCGCCAGTGCAGCGCTGGTCGTTGAAGTCACGGGCCTGCGTCAAGCCGCCCAGCAGGCAATTCGCAGCAGGCTGGAGGCCGCGCGCAAGGCCGGTGAACTGCCTGCCAGCGCCGACACCGCAACACTGGCAGCGTTCCTTGCGATGACGATCCAGGGCATGGCCGTTCAAGCCAGGGATGGCGCGAGGCCGGCCATGCTCAAGCGGCTTGCTGAGCTGGCGATGCAGGCTTGGCCGGATCTCTAGCGACAGCACCTTGGGCGCAGCCGGTGCGAACCGCCTGCGTCGGCTTTGTACCGGGCTGAGGGCTGTGGTGGCCTGCCGCTGTCGCCCAATCCGGCCATTGACCGATGGTGAAAGCTGACGCTCAACATTGGAGTTCAGCGGCTGCCATAGGCAGTCCGCTGGAAAGATTAGTTAGGCCGCTCGCCGGAAGCATTCACCTGCGACCCCGCGACACCAGCGGTGCTGCACGGATGAACTCATTGGCCACTGCCTCCTCAAGCATCCATCGACCCATGGCTTCATACGAAACGGGTGACCAGGAGTTTTGAGCGCCATGCCAATCCGCTGAGGCCACGGGGCGCTCGTCCTTGCCGCGAGAGTTCAGTGCGCCGCGGACGATCGTCCAGCGAAGTGACGAGAACGCCCCGTTGCCGAGTGCATCTATTACCGCCTGCTGTTCACGAGCTCCGCGTCCCATTGTCCCGGGCATCCACATGAAGAAGCGCATCATCCGGTTTGCAGGTTGCCCAGGTAATGAAGTGACCAACGTATTGACCATGACGATGCGGTCGACGCCTGTAGCCAACATTGACTCCTCAACCGCAGCCATGTTCGCTGAGAGCAAAACGGAGTGTTCATGGGTCGTTGCCGTAACTCCGAGCGCGGTGAGAACGGCATCTGCGCCGGCGAATGCCTCCATGAGTGCTGGGCGATCGTTGAGAGACTCAACGACGACAACGCGAGATCCGACCGGTACGGCGGCTACGCGTTCCGGTCGAGAACGGACGATGGCCGTGAAACTCTTCCCTGCTGATCGGCAAACGTTGAGAATTCCCTGACCGAGACCGCCTGCTGCCCCGATGACGGCCACATGATGCGGTAGTGGTCGAGATTGGCTATCGGTAGTCGGTGTCGTCATGGCACAGAATGCTCCAGTGGGCGTTGTCGGCGGTCTACGCGGCCGAATGTATACGGCGCAACTGAACGACAGCCTTGCCGTAATTTCTTGTGCGACCGCTGATGGCCGGTGACGGGTCTCCCCCACCGGCAACAGACCGGCAGGCCGGTTTGGCGCACGCCCACTCGTTTTCAACGAGATCGCAAGTCCTCCGCCTCGCCCCTTACCCTTTGCGCACTGCCGCCAACCCCCGCTGCACGCCAGGACGCAAACGCACGTGTTCGGCCCAGTCCTTGACAGCCGGATATTCCACCAGGCTCTCCTTTGCGTAGTCAGGCCGGTGAGTTGCCTGCCAACGCCGACACCGCAACACTGGCAGCGTTCTTTGCGATGACGATCCAGGGCACGGCCGTTCAGGCCAGGGATGGTGCGAAGCACGCGACGCTCAAGCGGCTGGCTGAGCTGGCGATGCAGGCTTGGCCGGACGCTTAGGGAGGCGGCTGAGGACGCGCTCTTCGCGAACCGCCTGCTGCCTGCCGCCAGCGGCTCTCTACCGGGACGACCATTGTGATGCCCGAGCGCCCTCTACCCAATGCAGCCCTGCGGCCCGGATGGAAGCAGACCTTCCCAGGGAGCAACGAGAGTCCTTCAACGTCTGCGCCGGCTGGCCAAAGGCAGATGCGGCGTTTGCCCTCTGCCCACGGTCAACGCGAGCAGGCACATCACGACACCGCCATTGAGCTCGCTGTCGGCGAGACGTTCGACCTCTCGCTGCGCGTCGTCCGAAACGCCGCAGCGTCGGGGCTCACGAGCTTGGCGATCGAAATGACGTGGAACCACAACCACACCGGGGCCGGCAGGAACACGGCGTACATCATCGGGTGATGCGGGCCGATCTCAGGCAGCAGCACGAGCGCCAGCGAACTGGCCACGATCAGGATGTCGGCCAGGCCGAAGAGGTTGGCGAACCAGGCGCGGCGTGCGCCATTGACACCCGCGGCCAGCGAGAACGCCGCGATGAGGCCGAAGAATCCGGCGCCGATGTGGGTGAACCCGTCAATGATGCCAAAGGACTGCGGCAGTACCCCCAGGCTGGCGTGCATCAGGAACGTGCCACCGAAGAACGCGCGGATGCCCTGAAGCAACATCAGTTGTTGTTGGTCCAGCCCGAACAGCAGCCGACGAACGGGTGCCACGAGCAGCAGCACGGCCCCGACGACGCCCACTGCCGCGAAGATGACGATCAGGAACGCGACGCCCGAGATGTTCTTGGGAAAGAGGCTCTCGTTCGTGAGCCCCCAGTGCAGGACCGCGAGCCAGCCGAGCATCGACAGGGCGATGACCGGCCCCAACTTGCCCAGAGGCCTTGCCACGGAGACGGCCCAGAGCGTGTAGACGATCATCAGTAGGTCCAGACCAATCATGGTCCATGGGGCTGAGGGACTGAACATTGACGCGCTCCTTCGATAAGACTTGGTGAGATGCAGCTTATCCGCGTGATCCGATA
>JAEMQF010000062.1 GCA_022758925.1 Burkholderiales bacterium
ATCATCACCGTTGTGCCCTGCAACCTTGGGGGGCGACCGCGAATGGTGCCTGCGCCCGGGGGCACCACCACCGCCCTGATGCATCGGGGTGGCGTGCCACGCCTTTGCATGCCACCCGGGTGCCCGGGCAGGTGGCTTGGGGTACGGGCGCAGGCACCATTCGCGGTGGCCGCGACCATCGCATGAACAGACGGCGTTGATGGCGCGACGCCCGTGCACCGAAAACGGTGCCCCGCGAGCGTGGGCCGGAGAACGTGCCCCAGGCCACCTGCCCCTGCTCCACGCTTGCACGTTGCAGGCTTGCAGGCTTGCAGGCTTGCAGGCTTGCAGGCTTGCAGGCTTGCAGGCTTGCACGCTTGCACGCTTGCAGGCTTGCAGGCTTGCAGGCTTGCACGCTTGCACGCAGCCCGCTCAGAACCTCGGCAATTGGCCGATTGCCGACCGGCTTTCCAATGATCGCCGGCGAACCCGAATCAGTCGACGATGTGGTAGACGGGCGCCTTCTCCATTGCCCACTTGTCGGTCTCGCGGTCGTAGCGCGACAGGGTGAAGCAGTGCCAGTTCTCGTCATCGAGTTTCATGTGATCGCCCCGGTAGTAATACCCCGGCCAGCGCGTTTCCTTGCGGAACAGCGTGTGATGCGTGACGGACTC
The DNA here is from genome assembly GCA_022758925.1 of Burkholderiales bacterium. Classification (GTDB taxonomy): domain Bacteria; phylum Pseudomonadota; class Gammaproteobacteria; order Burkholderiales; family Burkholderiaceae_C; genus JAEMQF01. The sequence continues at coordinate 654 of JAEMQF010000062.1, forward strand.
CGAGGCCAGGATCCGGTGCTGCAACTCCCATGTGCGCTGCAGCTGGTGCAGGTCTTCTGCGCCCATGTGGTTCATGTCTTCCTTCAGCATCGTGAGCAACTCGAGGCCGCGGTTCAGCATCACGCCGTTCGTCATGTAGTTGGTGCTGGTGCCGCCGACGTATTCGTCCATGATCTTCTCGAGGCGCTGAAGGCCGTGGATCGGCAGCAGATAGCTCGGCGAAACGGTTCCGGCAGTGATCTCGTTGCGGCCGATGCGGTAGTTCTCCATGGGCTGGAAGATCAATTTTTCGAGGTCCTGATATTCCTTTTCGCTGACCTGGGGCTGGTCGCGCCCCAAGTCGCTGACGTACCTGACAGCCGCCTTGGCGGCGATCCGGCCTTCCGTGAACGACCCCGACGAGAACTTGTGCGCGGTGCCGCCGATCGTGTCGCCGGCGCCGAAAAGCCCGTCGACCGTCATCATGCGGTTGTATCCCCACTGATATTCCGCGGGGGCGTAGTCTTCAGGTCCGCTCGCCCACGCGCCGGAGCAGGTGGCGTGCGAACCCATGACGTAAGGCTCGGACATGCTCAGCTCGGGATTGATGTGCTTGGGGTCGATGTTCTGCGAAGCCCAGACGACCGCTTGCCCGATCGTCATGCCCAGGAAGTTCTCCCAGCCCACAGTCTCCTTGTGCGGGTCCTGGAACGCCTCTTTCGTGACCATGCGGATCGGGCCGCGGCCAGCCTTCGTCTCTTCGATGAAGGCGTGGTTGCGCAGGCAGGTCGGCACCGGATGGTGGTCGATGTAGTCGCCCACCAGTGCCTTGGTGTGCTCGTACCACTTCGACTCGTACTCCTCGCCATTGCCGTTCTGCGTGTATGTCTTCAGATGCAGGAAGTAGGCGCCGACGGGACCATAGCCGTCCTTGAAACGCGTCAGCACGATGCGGTTTTCCATCTGCGTCATCTTCGCGCCGACCTGGATCGGCAACGCGTAGGCGGACCCGCTGCTCCACGGCGCATACCAGGTCCGGCCCATTCCCTCGCCCACGGAACGCGGCTTGAAGATGTGCGACGCACCACCGGCGCCGATGATCACGGCCTTCGCGCGAAAGACATGGAAGTCGCCGGTGCGCACATTGAAGCCGACGGCGCCGGCGACCCGGTTCGCCTTGCTCTTGTCCATCAACAGATGCGTGACCATGATCCGGTTGTAGACCTCGGTCGCGGCCTTGCGCGCGGCCTCGGCGACGATCGGCTTGTAGCTTTCGCCGTGGATCATGATCTGCCACTTGCCTTCGCGCTGGTAGCGTCCGGTCTTCGGGTCCTTCATGATCGGCAGGCCCCATTCCTCGAACTTGTGCACCGAGGAGTCCACATGGCGCGCGATGTCGTAGCCCAGGTCCTCGCGCACCAACCCCATCAGGTCGTTGCGGGCGTAGCGCACATGGTCCTCGGGCTGGTTCTCGCCCCATTGCATTCCCATGTAGCAGTTGATGGCGTACAGACCCTGGGCGACGGCGCCGCTGCGCTCGATGTTCGCTTTCTCGACGCAGACGATCTTCAGGTCGCGTCCCCAGTGGCGGGCCTCGTAGGTTGCGCCGCAGCCGGCCATGCCGCCGCCGATGACGAGGATGTCCGAATCGACGAACACTGTTTTCCTGCCTCTGAACAGTGCCATCACACGACTCCCTGCTTGAGTTGATCCGGGCGCAACGCGGGCAAACCGCCGCTGATATTCAGCGCTTGCGGTTCGTGCGCGAGGTCCTGATTCTTGAAGTCTTCGGGGCGGGGCGCGGCGTACTCGGCCGGCCCCTTGATCGAACCCCAGCTTGTGGTGCGGATCGGCGACTCGAAGTTCTTCTCGCGGCCGTCGCGGAACTTGAGCTTCCAGGAAATCGTCGCCTTCGCCTCTTCCCGAAGCACGCGCACGCTGTGCCCGAGCGGGGCGAAGTCGGCATAGCCGCGCACGTCGATGGCGTGCTGCGGGCAGGCCTTGACGCAGGAGTAGCACTCCCAGCACATGTTCGGCTCGATGTTGTAGGCGCGCCGGGTCACCTTGTCGATGTGCATGATGTCGGACGGGCAGATGTCGACACAATGCCCGCAGCCGTCGCACCGGGTCATGTAAACGAAGGTTGGCATGGCGCTCTTGTTCTCCGAAGTCAAAACCGATGCTGGGCTCGGGCTCTCAGGCTGTCAGTAGTGCCGGGGCTGCTGGCGAGCGCTGCCGTACAGCTCGGGCTTGTCGGCAGGGCCGGGCAGGTTGCTGCGCGTGCCGTTCGCGTCGGAAACTCGTTTCTCGAACGCCGCAGCGGGCTTGAAGAACATGTGCGCGAACTTGGACCACGCCACCGATCCGAACAGCACCGTGGTGGCCATGATGTACAAGCCGAAGAGCACGGTGGCCCCGGCACTCGACCTCGATTGCAGGGTGGCCCAGATCAAGCCCAGCGTCACGCTGCCCAGGAGCGAGAGAACGAACAGATCGGCGCGCATCAGGCGCAGCGGCGACTTGCCCTCGGCGGCGACATCGACCCTGATGAAGAACCAGAACCAGTATCCGCCCAGGCAAATCATCAGGCCGCCGATCCACCACAGCAGCGGCACGATGCGGGGCGTGGGCGTCGCGGGCGTCGGGTAGCCGAACACCATCACCGCAGTGGCGGCGACGTAGATCACGAATCCGTACATGGTCAGCAGATGCGCGGCGCGGCGCCGCGGATTGCAGAATTCCCCGGATGCCAGCACATCGACAACGCCGGTCTTGACGGCCAGCGCCACCATCTCGCCGCCGCTGACTGGGCTCGCCCCATTGTTCTTCGACTTGCGCCAATTCTCGAAAAAGTATTGGGCGCTGCCCTTGTGCATCACGTCGTACAGCGTTCCGGCGAACACTGCAAGCACCATGAGAACGAGATAGATCTGCATCGCGTTCGCGGGCAAGACGCCGCTCAACGCAGCAAATGGATTGTTGGCGAACATCGCGGCAGTCTCCCTCGAATCGTCTCTTCACCAGCCCTGTGGCGGATTCTAGGAGTCGCGCGCCGGGCCCAGCCCAGCAATCTTTGCTATGTGCCTATAGAGGCGGTGAATGCCGGGTCTGGCCCAAAGCCCGGCAGGCTCCTGGGTGAATCAGGCCTGCTTGCCAAGCTCGCGGAGCTCGAAGCGCATCGCCGCGAGATCGCCCAGCACCCAGGTCGAAGGCGCGGCAAGGCCGGCCACCGTGCCCGGATTGACGAGCCAGGTTTGATTGCCCTTCACGCTCGCCACGCTGCGCACTTCGGCCTGGTGCGAGTGCCCGCAGCACACCAGCTCCCAATCGCCGGTGCAGGCCATCGCGTAGCCATAGTCGTGATAGTGCACGAGGAAAATCCGCCGGCCGGCGAGTTCGATGCGCGCATCGGCGCCGTGGTAGCGCAGCAGCGCGCCGCTCGCGCGCGCCAGGTTGTGCAGGGCCTGTGGATCGCCGAGATTGTTGCCGTGGATCAGGTGCACCGGCAATCCCAGCGCCAGCGCGGGCTTGAGCGTCTGCGCGCCGATCAGGTCGCCGCAATGAAGCACCGCCTCGGCGCCCTGCGCTTGCGCCTCGCGTACCGCCTGGGCGAGGGCGTCGGCGCGGTCGTGGCTGTCGGAAACGATGCAGATTTTCAAGCGCGCATCTTAACCAGCCGCCGACAAAGAGGGCGTCAGCGGCGGCTCATGGCGGCGTCAGTGGCACACCGGCGATGCCGCCTGCAATCTGATCGATCTGAAGGCGTCAGCGGCGGCTCATCGCGGCGTCAGTGGCACACTCATTGCTGCCGCCATATTGCCGCGCGTCATGGCGATATGAAGATCGTTTCCTTGTGCCGGCAGGATTCGCCCGGACAATGCGCGTCAGGAGCAAACCATGGACCACCTCAATCCCAAGCAAGCCTACGACGCACTGAATGCCAACCCGAATACGTTGCTGATCGACTGCCGCACCGAGATCGAGTTCTTCTACGTCGGCCACCCCGTCGATGCGATCAACATCGAGTGGAACACCGCGCCCGAGTTCGACGTCAACCCGCACTTCGCCGATGAAGTGCTGCGCATGTCGGGTCGCAAAGACCGGCCGATCATCCTGATTTGCCGCAGCGGCAAACGCTCCGTCGACGCCGGCGCCGAGCTCGAGAAGCACGGCTTCACCACCGTGAGCAACGTGCTCGAAGGCTTTGAGGGCGAACTCGACACCGAGCACCACCGTGGCACCGTGGGCGGCTGGCGCAAGCACGGCCTGCCGTGGCGGCAGGTGTGAGTCGCGGTCGAGAAGCAATCGTTAGCTGGCGGCGACTGGCCTTGCGTCCAACTCGGCGTAGTAGGCGCGCAGAATCTCCACCACCTCGGGCCGGCTGAATTCGGGCGGCACATCAGCGCCCTCGGCAAGGGACTTGCGAAACTGCGTGCCGCTGACCTGAAGCCTGTCGGCGTCGTCATGCGGGCAGGTGCGCCCCGACGCCATGCCGCCGCACTGGTAGCACCAGAAGGCGACGTCGATCTTCAGCGGCTGGGTCTGCAAGGCACCCTCGGGGATCTCGTCGAAGATGTGGTGCGAGTCGAACGGGCCGTAGTAGCTGCCCACCCCGGCGTGGTCGCGGCCGACGATCAGGTGCGAGCAGCCGTAGTTCTGGCGAAACAGCGCGTGCAACAAGGCCTCGCGCGGGCCGGCGTAGCGCATGTCCAGCGGGTAGCCGGCCTGCACGATGGTCGAGGGCACGAAGTAGTTCTTCGCCAACACGGCAATCGCGCGCGTGCGCACCTCGGCCGGAATGTCGCCCGGCTTGAGCGCCCCCAGCAGCGAATGCACGAGCACGCCGTCGCAGACTTCGATCGCGACCTTGGCCAGGTATTCGTGCGAACGGTGCATCGGGTTGCGCGTCTGGAACGCGGCGATGCGCGACCAGCCGAGCGAGCTGAACAACTTGCGCGTTTGCGCCGGCGTCATGAACAGATCGCCATACTTCTCCGGGAATCCGCCGCGCGAGAGCACGCGGATCGGGCCCGCCAGGTTCACGTCGGGCTGGTCGAGCACCATCTTCACGCCGGGGTGGGCCGGGTCGGCGGTGCGGAACACGCGCACGCATTCATGCGCCTTGTCGATGCGGTATTTCTCGGTCACGCGCAACAGCGCCAGGGGTTCGCCGGTGTCGCGGTCGATCAGCGCGACCTCGTCGCCGATGGCGATCTGCGCAGCTGCGCCAGCCTCGGCCGACAGGGTGATCGGAATCGGCCAGAACAAACCGCTCGCGGTTTTCATGTCGTCGCACACGCCGCGCCAGTCGGCGTGCGACATGAAGCCCTCCAGCGGCGTAAAGCCGCCGATGCCGAGCATGATGATGTCGCCACGTTCGCGTGAACTCACCGGCAGGCGCGGCAGCGTCAATGCACGCTTGCGCTCACGCTCGAGTTCGCTGCCCTCCAGGAGCAGGGGTTTGAGCTTCGCGCTGCCGTGGGGAGGAACCAGGGGCTTCATGGGAGCGGCGCATGTTACGCCCGATCCGGCAGCGATTGAGCTTGTCGCTTCGCACCCGCGTTCCGGTGGTGCGCCGGCGTTTGGCGCTGCTGCTGCGGCGCGGCGGGCGCCTGGGCCGCGCCGCGCAAGACTGCGTCGGCCACTGCGTCACGTCGGCGCCCGCCGGCAGGAGGCGCAGCCTGCTTCCGGCCTGATCGGGATATTACTGTCGCCACCGACGCCGGCAAAGGTGTCAAATGCGGGAATGACTGGCGAAGCTTCGGACCCAAGCCCGGACGACCGGGGGCAGCGCGCGCGGCTCGAGGCCGCGCTGATGCGCGAGCGCGAGTCGATGGCTGCCGAAGTGCACGATTCGATCGCGCAGACCCTGTCGTTCGTCAAACTGCGCATGCCGCTGTTGCACGAAGCCATCGTCGCGCACGACGAGCCGGCGGCGCTGCGCTACTGCGCCGACGTGCGGCGGGCAGTGACCGACGCGCACGCCGGCCTGCGCGAGCTGTTGACGAATTTCCGCGCTCCGGTCGACCCGCTGGGCCTGAGCCATGCGCTGCAATCCGCGATCGATGAGTTCGAGAGTGGCACCGGCATCGAGCTCGAATTCGCCGACCGGGCGCAGGGGCTGGTGTTGTCGAGCTTGCAGGACGCGCAGTTGTTTCGCATCGTGCAAGAGGCTTTGAACAACGTCGCGAAGCACGCGCAGGCGCGCCACGCGTGGTTGACAATCGCGCGGCGCGACGGGGGCGTCGAAGTCATCGTTGAAGACGACGGCCGCGGCGTCGCGCCGGGGCAGGCCGGCGCGAGCGAAACGCACTACGGCATTCGCATCATGCAGCAACGAGCGGCAAAACTGGGTGGGCAGATCGAGATCGGCCAACGCGCGGGCGGTGGCACTCGCGTGCGCGCTTGGGTTGCGTTGGACGCGCAAGGGCGAGCGGCACCATGAGCCCACAGACCATGCATGGGCCACGCAGCGGCCCTTCGGCAGCCTCGCCGAATTCCCGCATGGTGCGAGCGCGCGAAGTGCCCAGGGTGTGCCCATGAGTCAGATGACACCGACTCCGCCCCTGCGCGTCGTGCTCGTCGACGACCATGCGCTGTGCCGCAACGGCTTGACCGATCTGTTGCACCACCGCGGCAACATCCTGGTCGTCGCCGCGCTCGGCGATCCGCAGCGGGTAGCGGGTGTGTTGCGGGAACACAA
>JAEMQF010000351.1 GCA_022758925.1 Burkholderiales bacterium
TCGTCGGCGCCGCGCAATTCGTGCATCAGCGCCCAGCGGTTGTCTCCAAGCAGCAGCACTTCCTTGCAGCCCGACTCGCGCAGGCGGTACGAGTCCTTGCCCGGCCGGTCGATGTCGATGTTCTTGTGGCTGTGCTTGATCAGCGACACCATCAGGCCGCGTGCAGAGATTTCAGGCACCAAGCGCTCGAGCAGCGTGGTCTTGCCCATGCCGGAGTGGCCGGCGATTCCGAAGACTTTCATGCGCTGGGATGATCCGCCATACCGACCAATTTTCCGACAGCAGGAACGCCTGGCCTTGCCAACTCGATGTACTGCGTTTGATCCTGATCAGATTCCCTCCCCCCGCAACAGGCTCAAATCGGGCGTTCGTTTTCAGGCATCAGGGAACATCCATGGAACTGCAGAGAAGAGGATTCATTCAGGGCATGGGCGCGCTGGGCGCCGCTTCCGGCCTCAGCTTCGACGCCGTCGCCCAGGCCGCGAAAGCCGCGACGCCAGCCGCCAAGGCCAGTGCCCGGCCGCCGCTCGAAACCAGGCACATCAAATCAGGTTGCGCGATCTGCCCCAATTTCTGCGGCATCGACGCCACCGTGGTCGGTGGCGTGGTGCGCACGATCTACCCGGATACGGCGCGTGCCGAGTTCTACAACCATGGCATCTGCCCCAAGGGCGCCTCGGGCATGTACAACACCTACGACCCGTACCGGCTGAAGAAGCCGATGAAGCGGACCAACCCCAAGAAGGGCCCGAACGAAGATCCGGGCTGGGTCGAGATCTCGTGGGAAGAGGCCTTCAACAGCCTGACGGTCCGTCTCGCCAAGATCCGCGCCGACAACCCCTCCAAGCTCGTCTGGCAGCACGGGCAAGGCAAGTACCTGATCCAGGAGCAGTTTTGCGAAGCGTTCACCAAGGCCTACGGCACGCCGAACATGGTGCACCGGACGACGGCCTGTGAGGCCGCGCGCCACGTCGCCGATGAACTCACCTGGGCCAGCGCCAACATCCTGCCCGACCTGAAGTATTCGAAGCTGCTGCTCAACTTCGGCGCCAACTACCACGAGGGTGAACAGGCCTCGCGTTGGCTCGACTGGCAGACCGCGATGAGCCGCGAACAGAACGACCTGAAGATCGTGGTCGTCGAACCGCGTCTGTCCGGCGTGGCCGGCAAGGCCGACGAGTGGGTGCCGGTGCGCCCCGGCAAGGACGTCGTGATGCTGCTGGCCATGGCCAAGGTGTTGATCGACGCCAACACCATTGACGAACCCTTCCTGGTGGAATTCACCAACTCGCCGCAATTGGTCGATGCCGCCGGCATCATCGTCAAGGACAAAGACGGCAAGACGCCGCTGGTGTGGGACACGGCGACGAATTCGGCCAAGCCTTATGTCACTGGCGTGACGCCGGCACTCAAGGGCGGCTACACCGTCGACGGCAAGCCCGTGCGCACGGCCTTCACCGTGCTGTCCGACAGCCTGAAAGACATCACCCCCGAGTACGCCGAAGAAGTGGCGGGCGTGCCCGCCGCCACCACCGTGCGCCTGGCGCAACTGTTCGCCAAGGAAGCGCGCATCGGCGAGACCATCGAGATCGAGGGTCAGAAGCTGCGTTATCGGCCAGCGGTGCTGTACTCGTTCCGCGGACTGTCGGCCAAGGAATACGGCGTGCAGGGCTGGCGCACCGGGCTGATCCTCAACATGCTGGTCGGCTCGATAGACGCAGTCGGCGGGCTGATGCTGGTCGGCGGCGCCTACGCGCGGCCACAGTATTTCGACGTCAGCAAGTGCGAGTTCCCGCCCACGCGCGCCGATCTGGCGCAGAGCGTGTTCTACCCGTACTCGAATCACCACATCGCGCAGACGACCTGCCTGACGGTGCAGGACCCGGCCGCATGGAGCCTGCCCTACACACCCGAGATGCAGATCTTCTACGGCACGAACCGGCCGGTCTCGATCCCCAACTCGTGGCAACAGTTCGAGGGGCTGACCAAGACCTACAACGTCGTCATCGACATCCTGATGACCGAGTCGGCCTGGTACGCCGACATGGTGCTGCCCGACAAGACCTACCTTGAGTCGTGGCACTTCGCCCCCACACGCGGCACGCCCGACACCGGCCACAGCGCGATCCGCCAGCCGATGACCAACCCGTTCAACCTGGAGTACGACGCCTTCACCATCATGTGGGAGTTGATGAAGCGCCAGGGACTGCGCGACAAGTTCGCCCAGGAGTGCAACAAGTCCTGGGGCCTGAAGGACGTGACGTTCAAGCCCGGGCGCGATTACACGCAGCGTGAAGGCGTGGAGATCCTTTGGGCCGACAAGACCAAGAAGGACTTCTCGGTCGCGATCGAGCAGGGGTTCGTCGGCAGCAGGAAGACCGCGAAGAGCAAGTACCTGTCCGGTGCCGAAGACAAGTTCAAAGGCCCGGGCAAGGCCAAGATCAAGCTCTATGCCGATCAGCTGATCGACACCTACTACAAGGTCGAAGGCATCGCGAAGAAGAACAACCTCGCGAAGATCGATTTGCCTCTGTACAAGATCGCCTATTCGCCGCTGCCGAACAAGGACCACGCGTTCCCGACGCCGCACCGTGAGGCCAAGGACTACCCGTTCTACGTCATCACGCACAAGCGCATGTACCGCAACCAGTCGGGCAACACCGTCAACAACGTGATCCTCAACCAGGCGCTGGGCGCCGACGCAGCGACCAACTACGTGCAGATGAACGTCACGGCTGCGGCGGCCGCCGGCATCAAGTCCGGCGACACTGTCACGATCGAGACGCGGGTGGGCAAGATCAAGGGCACCGCCCAGGTCGTGCAAGGCATCCGGCCCGACACGATCGCGGTCTCGTACCACTATGGCCAGTGGAGCCCCGGCTACTCCCCCGCCGGGCGCAAGGGGACGGCGATCAACCAGGTGCTGGAATACCACCCGGACCTGATCTCCGGCCACAACTCGTTCAACGACACCAAGGCCAAGGTCTACAAGGCCTGACGGGAGGGAGCCATCATGACAAAGCTAGTTCGACTGATCGACCAGAAGCGCTGCATGGGTTGCCGCGCCTGCATTTCCGCCTGCGCGACCGAAAACCACTTCACACCCGATGCACCGTGGAACGTGATGATCGAGTACGAGGTGGGTACCTACCCGAAGGTGAAGAAGATCTACAACACGATGAACTGCATGCACTGCGAGAACCCGTCGTGCAAGGCAGCGTGCGATTCGGTGGGCGCCAAGGCGATCTCGAAGAACGCGTTCGGCGTCGTGCTGATCGACTATGACAAGTGCATCGGCTGCGGCTACTGCGCCGCGGTGTGCCCGTACGGCGTGCCGCAGCTCAACACCGAGTTGACCCCGCTGTTCCCCGGCAAGGGCAAGCACGGTGCCGAGACCATCGACTACGCCGACCGCCACCCGACCCACCGCAAGAAGGCCAAGGTGGCCGAGAAGTGCACCTTCTGCGCGCACAAGCTCGACCAGGCCGTGGCTGACGGCAAGGTCGACCGCATCGGCAAGGACCAGGCCTACACGCCGAGCTGCGACCTCGTCTGCCCGACGCAGGCACGCATGTTCGGTGACCTCGACGACCCGAATTCGGACATCTCCAAGCGCATCAAGGCGACCGGTGCCAAGCAGCTCAAGCCGAAGTTCGGCAATGCGCCACAGGTCTATTACGTGCTCGAAGAAGGAGCCAAGTCATGAAGCGCCTGACCTTGCTCGCCCTGCTCGCAACGTGCCTGGCAACCGGCCCCGTGTTGGCTGCCGACCCGCCGGCCACCAAGCCCGCTGCAAGTGCCAAGAAGGCGCCGCTGCCGTCGAAACCGTCCCTCGCCGAGAACGGCCGCTTCCACGCCGTGCACAAGAACGAAGATCTGAAGTGTTCCGATTGCCACAGCAACGAAGACATCGATCCGCTGTTCCTGCGCGCGGCGGAATCGCAAGGCAGCAAGGGGCCCGTCAACCGCGAAGGTTGCATGGACTGCCACAGGAGCCCGAAGAAGCCGGCCTGGTACGTCGGTGTCAAGAAGTAGCCCGGGGTGAGCGACGCATCGGGTGACCGGGCCGCCATCGCCGCGCGCCGCAGCAGCACGTGGTGGCTCTTGTCGAGGCTGGTGACCGAACCACCGCTCGCTCCGTGGCTGGACGAACTCGACTCAGTGCTGGCGTCGGTCGATCCCGACCCCACCACGCCGCTCGGGCCTGAGTCGGCCGCGTTGCTGGCGGCTCTGCGCGCTGCGCGCGTTGAACCTGAGGGCCTGACGGCGCTGGCCGTCGACCGCACCCGCCTGCTGGCAGGCGTGTTCCAGAACGATGAGCTACCTGCGCCCTACGAAACCGTCGCGCTCGGCGATGCGATGAACACCGGGCGCGTGCTCGATGTGATCGACGCCTACGCCGATGCCGGCTTCGACAACCTGGCGCCCGAGCTCGGCCCACCCGACTACCTCGGCACCGAACTGCGTTTCATGGCGTTGCTGTGCTACCGGGAAATGGAAGCACGACGCGGCGAGGATGCCGGCATGGCACCGACCTGGCTGCGACGCCAGCAGCGCTTCATGGACGAACACCTGCTGGCCTGGGTGCCCGCGCACTGCGAACGCCTGGCAGCGCAGGCGCGCACGCCGTTCTATGGATCGGTCGCCACGCTGCTCGCCCGGGCCTGCCGGATCGACCGCAACGACATCGCCGCGTTGATGGAGATGACTCCTACCGTCTTGCTGGAGCAGGCCCAGTGAGTGCGGGGCGCTGCATCGCCACGCTGACAGCGCTTGCACCCAACACCACGGCGCCGCCTGACGCGGTGCGGTTCGAATCGCGCGGCGCGGTGCTGGTGATCGGCGACGACGCGGGCATTGCAGAGGCTGTCGCCGCTGTCGCGCAGCACCACCGCACGGCCGCTTTTGCTCCCGGTATCGACTCGGTTCGCTTCGGGTCGCGGGTGACCGCGGTCGGCACCCGAGTCGCCGCACTGCATGGCCGTTTCGGGGCCTTCCGGGCCGAGGTGCGGGGACCTGATGGCATGAAGGCCATTGGCGCCGCCAGCCCGAACCGCGATGGCCTGTTCGACCTCGTGCTTGATCTGGGTCGGCAACCGCTCGTAGCGGCTGAGGTCGCCCCGCTCGGCTACTTCGCGCCAGGGCCCGACGCGGCGGCGCGCGCGGCGGCCATCGGCACGATGCGGACCTTGGTCGGCTCCTTCACCAAGCCGCGCTACTTCAACTACCAGGCCGAGTTGTGTGCCCATGGGGCCAGTGGCCTGAAGGGCTGCACACGCTGCCTCGATGTCTGCTCCACCACCGCCATCACCTCGGCCGGCAGCCAGATTCGCGTCGACCCTTACCTGTGCCAGGGCTGCGCCACCTGCACATTGGCTTGCCCGACCGGTGCCCTGAGCTTCAAGATGCCAACTCGCGAGGTGCTGCACCGAGGACTGGCAGAAACCTTGCGGCGCCCATCAGCGCCCCCACGCCCGGTGCTCGTGGTGCATGGTCAGGCGCAGGCCGAGGTGGTGCAAGGCGCTGCCGCTACCCGCGACGTGCTGACCCTGGCTGCCGAGCCCCTGCCCGCGTTCGGCGAAGAGTCGTGGCTTGAAGCGTTTGCGCTCGGCGCCCATGCCCTGGTGTTGCTCGACGACGAACGCCTGGCGCCCGCCTCGCGCGCGCTCATCGGCGAGAGCATCGCGCAGGCGCGCACGCTGCTGCAGTCGCTCGGCGTCCCGGCGCATCGACTCGGGTTCGTGCCGGTCGATGGACTGGCGTCCTGGCTCGACGATCTCGCTCGCAGCACAGATGCCCCGGCTGGCGATGAATCGGGCGCTCGGACTGCCGCAGCGCCGCAGGCACCCGCCGCCACCAAGCGGCTGGCGCTGCTCGGTGCGTTCGGCCGATTGGGCAGCGGGGACGCCGCAGCCGCCCCGGTGGAGTTGACCGCTGGTGCGTGCTTCGGTGAGGTCTTGGTCGATCGCAAGCGCTGCACGCTGTGCTTCGCCTGCGTCAACCTGTGCCCGACTGGAGCGCTCTCGTCCGATGAGGGCGGGACGCCGCGGCTGCGCTTTGCAGAGGATGCTTGCGTGCAGTGCGGCTTGTGCGAACGAGGCTGCCCGGAGAAGGCAGTGACCCTGCACCCGCGCTTCACGCCACAAGCCGGCGCGCGCGGAACGACCCGGGTCCTGAACGAAGACGAACTGCTGGCCTGCACGACCTGCGGTACACCGTTCATCAGTCGCAAACTGCTGGCCTCCAGCTTCGAGCGCATCAAGGACCATCCAGTGCTCGCGAAGGGCGGCCGCGAACGTCTGATGACTTGCCCCGCCTGCCGGCAAATTGCACTTCTGCAGGTCTGATCGAAACGCTGCGACAAGCCGATGCGCGGGGCGGCCTTGATGAGGCGCACCCGCTCGCCGTCGGTTGGCACGCAGCGCAAGCAGGGTCAGAGGCGCTACAGCGCCAGGAGTGCGAAGACCAACAGCAGATTCGCGACGAAGAAGATCGCGAAGTACAGCGTCGATAGGATGGACCCGCGGACCAGGGCCTTCGTCCACGTGCCGCCGTAGACGCGCTTCAGCGCGATGGTGAA